>CAIXDN010000032.1 GCA_903918235.1 Candidatus Uhrbacteria bacterium | reverse complement strand
AGATCAATGGCCACGGTAAAGGCAAGTTCCCTGACGTTTCTTCATGCGGAATCTGCGAACCGCGACACAGCATTTGATTTTGATCTGATGGAATAGAAATTTCACCAGTTATAGAGTTTTGCTGAAATGCGAGCCAATATTTTCCTTGACCATTCGTTGGTTCATTTGTATATGGGCCCTGAGATGAGCTCGACCAAGCAGGAATTCTATCAGCAGGCGTTCCTGGAGGAAGAACATACCCCTCCGGCATAAGCAACTCTGTTGGTCGCATATTTCTAGGCACAGGTATTCTTTCCGTTGACGGTGTTCCTAGCCACGTAGGCGGCAAAGTTCCTGGTGTTGTATTTGGTTGTGGCACACACGTTGGACTTACCGTTGGAGGCTGAACCTTGTACATATTATCCGAAGTCACGATACGTACCTCAGCTAAACTCTGTCTGAACAATTCATAAGATGGTGGAGCATCCATTGAATTGATATCAACTAGGAAATAACTGAACCATCCGTCTCTAGACCAATCTCCACGCTTATATTTAACAATGTGTGGAGCAAAATCTGCCGAGCCTCTTGATACATCGTTGTAACAAGATTTAGACAACACTCCACCTGTTGTCTCTTGCTCGCATAACATTGATGCATGCGGTTGAATATCAAGATTTTCTTTACCCTGCACACCAAAGTAAAGCGCACGAATACAGCTCGATCCACTTGAAGCGTAATTCGGTTCATTGCCATCAACAGCGGTTAGGTTGCATCGACTAATTGTAGAATTCGTTAGGAAAGCCTCGCTTTGTGGAACGGTGAGATATGAGCTAAATACATGTCTTCCACTGAAATTTGTAACGATAAGCGTTTCATTAGGACCAACTCTTGGCACAAGGAATATTTTTCCATCTGTGTTTCGAATACCGTCTACAAGGAAGGAGTTGAGTCCAAATACATTTGAGTTGTATGGCCAATATCCACCATTTACATTTTCATCAACAGCATCCCAACTTGCTGGCCAACGCTTGCTATTACAAGTTGTCGCAGAGACACCTGGCGCTAATGTGACATTCGTATCTCCGGTACATGGATTATCCTGATAGAAATCCACCACGATTCTGTACTGCGCACATTCTGCATTGCGATTGATTGTGTTGAATGCAAAGGTTCCGCTTGTACTTGTAAATGTTTCGCCGACACGTGATCCACGACTGTACAACGTTACGCGAGCATTTGGAACAGGGAACAAATAGTTCACAGCGTCGAATACTTGTCCGGCAATTCGACCATCTCCAGGCGTATCGGAACAGCGTTTACAACCCGTGAAGCTACAGGATGAATTACAGGAAACAATTTCTTTGACCGTTGAAACCGGGCTAGCACTAGTACAAGCGCCAGTTCCTGAGCGATCAGCTGCGGCTACTCGAGTTGGAGCGCTTCCCGTCACTCCGCACGAGTAAGTCTCCGCATAATCATATCCAAGCGCGCGACAACTTGGGACTGTATCCGTGCTTGAGATTCTTCCATCGCATTGCTCTGAACCTTCTTTCACACCATTACCGCAGAATCCACCGGAGGTGGCGACGTTGCGACACGTTGTTGAGCAGTCGATACAGGTTGAGCCGTAGTCAGCGCTGCATGAATGGGTTCCGTTGCTAGTTCCATTATCACATTCCTCGACACCAACATTTACCAAGGTGTCGCCACAAACGTTGCGCTTACATAGATTTGTACAACCGTCCGTGTTTACACCATTTCCATCATCACACTCTTCTCCTGGGTCTGCGCTTCCATTTCCACAAGAACCAATTGGCTGACATTCTGACCATGTATCGAATCTACAGATATCTGTAACATCAGCGATACTTCTGCAAGATCGCACGCGCTGCGTTGGGTATTGAATACATTCGCCACCGTCAGCACATACTGCACTCGTTACGCATGGTGATCGATCGTTTGAACAAAGACCTAATGTACCTGTACATGCATTCATTATGCGCATGCCAAATGCTCTACCACAGACGGCGGCAGCTCCGGCAGCATCAACCCCAGGACAATCGGCGACTGTGTCGCATGTCTTCATGTTACGAGATCCTCCAATACAAATAGCTTTTGCGGAGATCTCTGGACTTCCATCACATTCTTCAATTGGTTCTGTAATAGAGCCATCTCCACAATATGGTGCTGGTCCATGGCAGCTTTCGCTGCAAGTTTCTGAAGGACTTGTTCCAGTTGGAGTATATGTACCGTTCGCAGAGCCCTTGTCGCAGGATTCTCCTGGGGAAAGCATTCCATCACCACAATATGCGCCGTAGCCACTACAGTTAATGTTACAGCGACCATAGGTTCCATTGAGTACGCCATCGTCACACACTTCTGGTGTTGCAAGCGCCTGACATGTCATCGCTGATTCACCTGCTCTCAATGCTGGATCGCGAGGGTCGAGACACTCTGATGTGGAACCAATCGTGTTACATGCTTGACCATAACGATATCCGCCAACACCACCCAAACACTGCCTTGCATCAAGGCGACCATTGCCGCATGTTGCATTATTTACGCAGACGCTAGCAGAAGAGTCTACGAAACCTGAACACGTGCTATTACAAACTTGAAGTTTTGAACCTGCGTCTGGTACACAAGAGGTCAAATGCGTATCGCCTATTTCACATACTTCTGTCGGTCCACGGACGCCATTTCCACACACCGTATCAGCGCTGTAAGCTGTTTCATTGCATGAATCGACATATTTCCAGCTACCACCTGTTGCCACGCAGTTACCCGAGGAGAGTGCCGCGCCTCCGGTTGGAGATGGGACAACACAGTCTAAATCAGAATTACAGAGAGAATCTACATTGGTACAGCGTCTGATTTCTGAAAGAAGCGCTGGGCGATAGCGATCTGGGCTTGGACCTTCTAGCTCTGTTGAAAGCTCAAAGCGCACGCCACCGGCTAGTGCACGATATTGATAGAAGCGAGAAACAGAATAAGGATTATCTGTATTGAGCTTTGGACAAATGAATTGATGGGATGTTGGGTTCCAGCAGGTTGACGCATCAATACCAGCATAGGCGTCACCTACACGATTCTTACATGTTTCAGCTGCACCACAATCAGATGCATCCATACATGGTGCACTGCTACCGGAACAGATGCCACATGTTAAGAAACGGTTGACCGGATCGACAGGAGGTGCGATACCCAGCTCAGATGTAAATGAACCTTGCCAGCTTGGCCATCGGCTATTGGAAAGCGTTTGTAAGAATGAGCCGGTTTGAAGCGCTGGATATTTTCCATTTGTTGTTTTTGATGTTTCAAGCGCGCTCGTCATTCGCTGGAAGTCGGCGATACGTTTTATATCGCGCTGCATCTTTGCTTTGAAGCTTGCACATCGGAGGCTCGCGTTTTTATTCAAACATTCCCAATCAGCGGTACAGCTCGCCGTGTTACCACTTGCGTCAACATAATCAGCGCCACTAACTGAGCCCCCTGATGGAACTGCATAGACACAGGAGTTTTGAGAGTCGTCTTGCAAGTTCACGTTTAAGATGAGGTTCTTTACCATCTGATCAAAAATATCTACTGTCTCTGGCTGTGCGTCGGGATTGCGTGAAAATACATAGACCACTGGATTGATTTCACCTAAGGAGATTCCGTTCGTGTTCACAGCACTTATATAGACGGTATTTCCATCTTGAAGCGCTTCATATCCATCGATCGTGATTGACTTTGGTGATCCAGAGAACCCCTTGGAGGCATACCAAGCTGATGCGGATAAATGTAATGGGTTTATTACAACACGGATTCCAATACCATCGCCAGCGAGATGAGGTTCTGTATAGGTTAAGAGATACTGACGCTGAACACCGAGACTTACATCCAAGGCTGAAGGTGTAACGCCAACAACATTCACCCCAGGAAGATCATCTCCTATTCCTTGAGCGCCCTTGTCGCGGCAATAGATTGTGGAAAAGTTATAGAACGGACCTGCTCTAAACATCTCAGGAATCGTTACTGAATCCTGACTATCTGAGAATGGCGTCGCAGAAGGCCATGGATTTTCACACAAGAAAACCGTTGCAAGAGCGCTTCCGCGAACAATCTGATTTGTTGTGGAAGGGACGGTTACTTCATCGTGAGTTATTTGGATGCCGGTAGAAATGTAGGACGCTCCATTCTTGTTATTTGCTGTAACGATCTCAAGATCTACGGCGCTAGGAGTGATGCTTGCGACCGTATTATCGGAAGTATGCCAAGCTCCCCATGACCATGCGTACTCAGCAACGGTTGACAATGGAACAATGTGACCATCTTGCAATGAGATCGGTGTCGCAAGATATTTATGGAATTCTCCGGATTTTACAAAGAGGTTTGGATGCGTCGCTCCTATATCTCTCACACTTAATGAGGAAATCGTACAAATGTTTTCACCGGTACGGAATGTCCATACGATAGAACCATTTGATACGACGCCACGAGCCGTTTTTATCCCTTGTTTTCCTGCTGGATTGTCTAATAAGTTTGCATCGCCAACATACGTCACACGATACTTCGTTAATGGCTTTAATGCACGATCCAATGAGAATGTAGCTAAAGATCCTCCGGTTGAATCTGCTGCTGTGATATTGAGACGACCATGCACTTGTCCAGAGCAATACACCTCTGCCAATGCGGTATCGACATGAAAAAATGAAAGAACAGAAAACCAGGCTTTCTTCCACCATGACATGCCTGCTGTATCTATTGGCAATAACGCTGCCGTCGTTCCTTCTGGGCATACTCCTGATGCGATACGTTCTGCCACAACAAAGCTTGCTGTAAGCGATGCTTCTTCCATTGGTTCATTGAACTTGGCCGAAATTAATGCGTTACGGCAAATACCTAAACCAGCAGGCGTTAAATCGGAAGGTGGGTATTGGTCAACAAGCGCTGGACGAGGAGCACAGCAACCATTGTTATCTAAACCAGTACCTGGATATTCGTTACACGAGACTTCTGTTGTGAATCCACATTGTAATGCGTAGGTTGCTAAGCCCGTCTTTCCCTCATAGTCGACTTTGATCTCTGAGCTCATGAGGCCGTTATCTGCTGGCGTTAGAGCGTTGTCTCCGACGATTTCTGCGAGCTGGCGAGGATCTGGAAAGCCATTACCAACTATCCCCTCCTCGCAAGCGTCTATTTCACCTTTACCAATAACACCATCACCACAAAATGATGGATCGTGATAGGTCGTTGATGAGCCAAGAGCGAGACAACGGTTGCTACAGCCATCGCCACCGTCACAGTCCTCACCGTTGTCTTTTGTTGCGTTTCCACAGCAATTTATTGCACCAGTTGGTGTACATGCGCTTGTTCCTATTTTTAGACAGGTCACGTGGTCACACCAGGCTTCTGCTGTATCGCATGTTTCTCCAGGTTCAATTGTTCCATTGCCACACAGAGCTAGAACCGATGATGATCCTTCATGCAGACAGTTTGAGCTACAACCATCACCCGATACCATGTTTCCATCATCACAAGCTTCACCGTCACCGATGGCACCATTGCCACAGACAGAAGCTGCATCGGTTGAACCGATGAATTGACATTCTGCTGAACAGCCCGATGTACCTGGTACGCCTGGATCGCATTGCTCACCGCGATTTAATGTGCCATTTCCACATACTGGAGAGGCTGGCGGAGGAACGGAAACAGCGACAGGCATCCAGAGACAGGTTGAACCACAGCCCGTTATTGCTGAGCCCTCACACTCTTCTGCTCCACGAGAGCCAGGAGCAAGTAGTTGACACGCGTCATCGTGAATCGTTCTGCAGCCAGCTAATCCTGCTACACATGGTCCGGTTCCTGGGAATCCATTGCGGCAATAATTGGCGTCTGTTGTTTCTATCATGCCATTACCACAGGAAGCAGTCTTTCCAAAAAGACCATCTGCACCATGAGGCGTACAGCGATTTGTGCAACCAGGACCAACGATTGGATTGGTATCTACGACACCATCATCGTGACTACCATTTATGTATTTTGAAACCGTTGGCGTCTGCTGAATTGACCAGGTGAGCGGTCGGTCAACAACGAGCGGCTCTCCGTCTGCATTACAGGCTGTTGGTCCTGAGATTGGCGAGGCGCTAAATGACTGACGAGCACCAACAAAGGATTCTGTCTTTGATCCTGGTGACATGGCGATTGATTCAGGAACACAGCGAGCGTCTACATCATCCTTTACTCGGAATGTCCAGGAGAAATCTGTTGCTAATGGCATGCCTGAGCGAGACAGTATTGAGCTCATTCCGCCTTTGATCGTTACTTTGTAGAATCGTCCGCGCTCTAACAACAACTCTGTTCCCCCGCCAGCTACAGGACGTGTCGGATCAATTTTAAGCAATGTATTTGTCGTTGACAGCAATTCAACTCTGGAAGATCCCAGGTTTAAACTTGGATCAAATGTACGACAGTTTTCTGTTCTGCATGGCTGGATTATTATGTCGTCATTTGAAATTGATCCCGGTCGCATTGGTGTATTGAAACGTGCCCAGATGGCTGCGTTCATACAAGCCTTGTCGCAATTTGGTCCGTAGGAAATGACTCTTGGTTGAACAAGACTCACAAACAAATCTCCCCGACCGGTTACAGGAAGGCTTCCCACAGAACCAGCTACGGAAGCAGACACGTGGAGCGGGCCACTTGTCGTTTCCATATGTGACGTTACTGTCTGATTTTCAGAAACACTTGTTCCAGCTCCTGGAGGCGTTGTACGTAGAGCATTCGTAACCGTTGCAATACTTGCACTGTCCGTATTCCAGCTCCAGCTATATCCATCGCCTCGCAAGACAACACAAGCATCTGCCGCACGAGGCAACGCACTATATCCCTTTGTTTCATCAATGTCCTTCATCGTGTAAGGCGTAGGAAAAACGTTTACTGACGCCACATCACACAAGTCTGTTGATGCACGTGTTTTAAACGTAAAGCAATAAGAGTTTCCTGTGCCACATTCCTCACGCGGTAACATCGGATAGCCAACGGCTGAGGTGATTGCTGTTGTTAAAATGACACGATACGTTGTACTTGGAAGAAGGTTTTCTTGTACGCGGTACCTAATCACGCCCTCTACTCCATCCGTATCTACCAACGGAATATCTGTTGTCCTTGGCACAGCTACGGTTGCGGTGCATGGTGTTGCTCCAGTTCCTGTGCACTTTTCTACAAGGAGACTTGGCGTTGAACCGCCCACTGTTACCGTTGATGCATTTAGTGGCGTATTCAAACGCATGTAGATATCCGCGTTTACACAGACCTCGCTTCCACCACTTCTTGTCTCCCATGGTGATGGTGATGGGAGTCGTGACATGTCTGAAGAACATTCCTCGATCACGCGTGGATTTACTGGCAAGATGCCCGTGGATAATTTCCATGCGAACATCGCTGTTGGCGAGGATGCTGCGCAGATACCTCCTGTTGAACAGGCTCCTGAACGACAACAAATTTCACCTGATGCTGAACAGATTGAAACATCCTCATTACAATTACGAACAGAGAAAAAGGCTGGGTTTGAAGTCGCGCTACCATTTGTGACAATGACATTTCCGGAGATTGCTGTTGGAACCGTCGTATTTAGGTTTGATGATGTGCGACCTACTGACAAGACTGTTGCTGGAATTCTTGCGCTTGAAGAACCGGCAAAATGTACCGTACTTCCGGAAACAAAACGCTCTCCAATGATCGAAACAGGTGTTCCAATAGGTCCAGCGACTGGTTGAATCGAACAGATTCCAGGTCTTGGGGTTTCTGTGTTGATAGTAAATGGTTTGGTATTGCTATGAACAGATCCACGAACAACCTCCACTTCATATGCGCCTGGGTCTATCGTTGGATCCGTACTTAGGAGTGTTCCCGGCACATGAATTGTTGCTGGAACTTTTACGGTAATCGAAGTATCTGACCAGAATGATCTCGCGCATCCCGCTGGAAAATCTGTTGCTGCTACCGCAACGTCGGCTGTACCTCTGCGAAAATTTACAATACCAACAGATGAACCAAAATTATGACCCTGGATGGTTACGTACTCACTGATCGGACCATTTACTGGTGAAAGACTAATAATTTCTGGTACTACAGAAACAATAGGGGCATTAATGCGATACGCAATACTATTGGAATCAATACCACCGGAACGAGCACGAACCGCATAAAGTGTTGGCGCGTAGACTGGCGTTGGGAGTGAAATCTTGTTATCAACCCAACCTGTAAACGAGGAGATTTCGCGATCAGATTCACTGTTATTAAAATAGACTTTATCAGAAACAGTTCCAAGGCCTGCTCCAGCAAGACTCATTGGCTCCCCCACTAAACCAGAGCTCGGATCTGCTCCACACAATCCTGGACGAGCAACATCATTTACCGTGAAATCGCGGATCTGCGGGCCACGATCTCCTGCTAGCGGATCTCCGCTTGATGCGTCTGACAATCCTGCATTATTTGTTAATGTCATTGGACCATTCCCGGCACCAACTGGGACTATTACAACGACTTGGCTTCTTGACCATGTAGGAATACCGGCAGTAACACAAGCTTCTGGCGCTGTTGCTACAATTCCACCAGCAAATTTAATCTCTCCCGTGGTATCGCCAAAGTTAACACCTGAGATTGTGACCATTGTTCCTGGTCTGCCATCAAGTGGAGAGACTCCTGTAATTACTGGTTGCTCTACACAGATACCGGCAGTACAAACATCACTTGCGCAGCTTGCGCCAGACGTACAAGCGCCGCCAGTACAAGCACCACAGCTTGTTACATCCGTTTTTGCATCACAATCAGTTCCCGTTTCCCCTTCCGCGGTATCAAGTGCGTGGTTAAAACAATGCGATGGTCGAACAATAGCAGTTACGGTTGCACTATCCGTTGTGTTTGAATCAATATCATGAGCCTTTGCGCGCAATGAAACAGGCCCCAGAGCTACGCCAACCGTGCTCCAACTAACCACTGGAGAAATGTTACGAGAAATTGTGCCAACCGGACCAGATCCGATCCCAAACTCAGCCCCATCTGCTGATGCGCTTACATATGACACTCCCGCATCATCTGTTGCGCGCAATGAAACAGGAACGGCTGTTTCAGCTTCTACGCCCGTTCCATCGGTTGGCCATGTGATTTCTGCTGTTGGTGGCTCTGTATCGATTAAGTTTCCAGACGTGAAATTTGCCTGACAGACTGGTGAGAAACCGCCACAAACGATCGTTGAACCTGTTGATGATTTTAGTCCGTTTGCAATCTCTGCGCGATACTCGGTATCAGCGTCGAAGCATTTCCTGGTTCCATTTGGTGCTGGACATGCCGCGCTAGGCGTAAAGGTAGCCGTGCGTCCTGAAACAGCAATTGTTCCAGCTACTGGTGTACTGTCTGAAACACGGGAAATATGAAGATTTGCATTTGCTGTTGATGCGTCAATCTCGCGCGTAAAGATGAAGCGCACCTCGATATTCCGAATCGTGCTTGTTCCAGATGGAGCTATGGTCTGTACTTGAAATAACGATCCAGAAGCTCCTGGCGTTGATGGCAACGAACCACCGCTCGGGGCTCCACTTCCCGTTGTTCCACTCCCAGTGCCTGTTGCACCCATCAGCGCATTCACGACAAATATTGCAATTGCCCACGAAGACAAAATAATAATTACGCCAATGATCGCATTACGAATCATGTGCTTTGCCTTCTCGATTTTTTCTGCTTCGCCGCCAGATGTCATCCACAAGAATCCTGCATACAGGATCAAGCTCACCATGATAATCCCGAGCAATCCTAAAGATACATTGATAATGCGCGTTGCAATGATGCGAGGATCCGTTGCACTTAAGCCAATCGTTCCGCCAACAGCCGCAAGCCCTGTATCGACTTGGGCATGCGCAACGGAATACGTAAACGCCATCGACCCAGTCGCGAGTGACAGGGTCATGAGGAAGGCGATAGCCAAGGTGCGGATTGTTTTCATGGTGATGTATGTTCAAGGTCTGGACATGCGTTCTCACTACGTATGCCATGGCAGCAATTTGGAAGCCTCCTGTCGCCGGTACACTTTAATGGGTCTGCTGGTCCTGCTGGGTTGAAACAGTTCTGGTAGATATTTTGTACGGCTGATTTGATTATTGGCTGATAGATCGGTACCGCTCCTCCGACTGGTGTTGACGTAGCAGCCATCGAATAAAGACGGTGATCTATTTCTAAGCGTCCTTTTGTCGCTATAAGAGGAGAGACAGGAGCGACACCGGTATCCGTTAGCGGTTCTTGCGAAAGAGAGAACCAGAATGTACCCGACATTGATGTCGGCTCATTTGTCTGAAGGATGATATTTTGAGAATTGATTGTTGAAGATTGGAGTACGGAGTCAAAGGTTGCTGTTGGCTTGCTATCAATCGGCATACCGCTCGACTCCACATCATTACCAAAGCTAGGCGCTGTTGATTCTATGCGAGGAGCGGTCAAGTTAGGTTCCGCCGTGGTCCCAAATCCCCAGCTATAATCATCTTTTTCTGGTCCATTGCCAGGACCTTCTGATGTTCCATTCTCATTTCCATCAAGCGCATTTCCTACCATGTCAACGATACCATCGTAGCCAGCTGAACCGGCTAATAACGCTTGTGGCGCAGGCGGGCTCGACAATGTCGCTGATTTTACATGTACGTTGATACCAGATGAACCAGGTAAACAGTAAATCGTATTTCCACAAGAGTTTGTTCCACAGGCAAGAGTGGTTGTAAATTCTACGGTACGGTAACCATTACTTACACGAAACTCTCCGGCTGGACGAACATCCGGGCCAGATGCAGGAGTTGCATTAACCTCTATGTTTGTAAAACCGCCTGTTCCGTTCCAAACACCGCCAGCTGCGGTTGGGTCTATTGGTTCATTAAAATTTACTTGAACTACAACGTTTGGAGCATATATTCCGCCATCTGAAGGAATAATACTTTGTACACGAGGAGGCGTATTATCCACAAAGGTTGAAACTTGAAAACCCCATTCGTAACCAATACCAGACAAGTCTACAAATGCTGAACTCCGATCTTCAAGCAAAATACCAGAGCTTCCGCTCACGAGCTCAATAATGTAATCCGTATTTGACGTTGTATTTCCAAGAAGCTCGGTTGGGCGGATGACAAACGTTTTATGATCTTCTGTGTAGCGGACTGTCGCCTGAGCTGAAGCCAATGCTGGCTGACGACCAGATGTTGTATCGATACGATAGATCTTTATCGCACTATCATTTAAATTTCTAGCTGTTCCCGATGTTGCGGTTGTCCAATCTTTTATTACCGAGCTTATGAGTATTGGCTCCTTAAATGTGATGGCGATTGGCGTATTACGTGGAATATTTGTTGCATTGCGTGCTGGGATATGCGTCTCAATGATACCAGCCCCAAGCGCACCGGCGTGATCAGGAAAACTGTTTAAGCTATTTCCAAATGGGTATGCGCTTGATCCACCGCTTCCGAATCCAGAAATGCCACCAAGCTGCGCCAAAATAAAACTCGTGATCGCAAATGAGGATGTAATAATTATTAACCCAATAATTGCATTTTTTATGTACGATTTTGCTTTCTCAAGTTTTGCCGCGTCTCCCCCTGCTGACATCCATAAAAAACCAGCGTAGATCAATAAACCAAGAAGAAGAATGCCGACAAAACCAAGGACGACGTAAATAATACGGCCGATGATTGTCATCAGATCGGATGATCCAGCGATGCCTGCTTGAGTTCCTACGGTATTTAAACTTGCGACGGAAACCGATGTTTGAGCAAACACTGAGGACGCTGACAATAAGCCAACGAATATCAAGCAAGCAAAAACCGCCATCGACAAAATGCGTCGGACGGCGGTTAGCCGCTGTATTGTGCGTCTTACGCAAAATCGATTCTCAAGCATGGGAAAAGATACAAATGAACAGTCTTATCTTACCCTAATAGTATTCTCTGAACAATGGCCCGTACTTGGTTTCCATCTGCTCTTCCGGCAACAACTTTCATCGCTGCGCCCATCGCCTTTCCCATATCTGTTGCACCCGAATCTTTTACTGCATCTATAACGATTTTTTCTAGCTCTTCTCCTGGTAATGATGGAGGTAAATACTGTGCAATGAAATCGATTTCTTTTTGCTGACGTTCAACGAGATCTTGACGACTCGCTGACTGAAAGTCGATTAGTGCGTCCTGATATTGTTTGACCATTATCTTCATTACGCCATGCGCCTCATCATCTGTGAGCTCGTGCTGAAGATCGATCTGTTTATTTTTTAACGCAGATCGAATAAGACGTATTACGGAGAGTGCGAGCTCATCCTTTGATCTCATCGCCTGCTTGAAGTCTGTTTCAATACGTTCAATGACAGTCATAATAGTCTCTATAATAGCACAATAATTACAAAAATACTCCTCGACTTTCATCGAGGAGTATTTTACGTTTTAACGTCGGGTGTAGCGCTTCTTTGGGTCTTCTTTCAGCTGTCCTGTCTTGGAGAGATATTCATATTTCTCGCCCATGACTACGCGGCGCAAGGCGCCATCGCGACGCTGGTTCTTGTTTTTTCCACTGTCGTGGAAACGGCGCTTCTTGCTTTCAATTTGCTTGCCACTGGATTGAAACCGGCGCTGAAAGCGTCGGAGCAAGGAGTCAAATGTTTCGTTCTTTTTGCGTTTTACTTCTACCATGAGGTTCGCTCCTTTCTATTGTAGGATTTGCAGAATTTACACGGTTACCGATGATGTGTCAACCCCGTTACGGTTCGCAAGCTTTTTCTTGATTTCGTGGACGGCTTTTTTGACGTCAACGATTTCTTGAGAGCCCGCATCCATATCACGGAGCTGCACTGTTCCATCAAGCACCTCTTTTTGACCAATCACGATCGCCCATTTTGCCCCACGCTTGTTAGCGATTTCCATCTGCGCCTTGATATTCGCCTTTGAAAAGGCTTCTCCTACTGGAATTCCAGCTTCACGGAATTCCTCAAACAATGCAAGTGCGCGTTTACGGCCCATTTCACCTAGCTGGGCTAGGAAGACGTCAACCTGTGGCATGCGATGATCCTGAGAAGGCGGATTCTTTTCTTTCATGCGTGACACGATTCGGTCAAGGCCAAGACTCATTCCAGCCGCAGGGGTTGGTCGTCCGCCGAGCAACTCCGCGAGGCCGTCATAGCGTCCACCGCCTCCGAGCGCACTTTGTGACAATTCCTGGTCATCCGAGTTGGCGTACCACTCAAATACCGTTTTTGTATAGTAGTCGAGACCGCGCACTAGGTATGGATCGAGCTGGTATGGAACGCCGACCTCATCAAGAAACTCAAGGACACGCATAAAGTGCGCCTTTGATTCTTCATCAAGCCAGTCAACAATCTGAGGAGCTTCTGCCTTTAATTCAACAATGGCTGGGTCTTTAGAGTCAAGCAAACGCAATGGATTCTTGAGCAAGCGCTTTTTATCTTCCTCGGAAAGCTTGGCCTTCTTGGAGCGGAAATACGCCACAAGCGCGTTCTTATAGTTTGCACGGGATTCTGGTGTACCAAGTGAGTTGATACGGACTGTTGTCTCGATACCAAGTCCCTTCAAGAAATTATAACCAAGGATAATCAACTGAGCGTCAATCACTGGATCCGCGTCGCCGATCACTTCATAACCTGCTTGATAGAATTGGCGGAAACGTCCGGACTGCGGACGGTCGTGGCGGAACATTGGGCCCTTGTACCAAAGGCGAACCGGCTGAGGCATATTCAGCATTCCGTGCTGAATATAGGAACGAAGGACAGAGGCCGTACCTTCGGGACGTAAAGACAAACTCTCTCCACCGAGCGTCTCCCATGAATAGAGTTCTTTTTCTACAATATCTGTCGCACGACCAACGCCTCGCACGAACAATGCTGTATCCTCCACGATTGGCGTATCGATACGCTCGTATCCGTATGCGCTTGCGAGCTTTTCTGCGATCGCGTTTGTTTGTCTCCAGTATGGCTGATCGCCTGGTAACAAATCGCGCATTCCACGAACAACTTGAAGTGGTTGAGCTGCTTTTTTACTTGAAGCAGAAGCTGTTGTGACACCCCCTTCTGAAGATGCTGGCTTTGCTGTTGGTTTTTTTACTGGTGTTTTCTTGTTTGGCATAAATTATATTCCGTAGTTCTGAGAGTCAAAATGCTTCCAGCGATCGATCGGATATCCACGCACCCAAACACGTCCGACGATGTACTTTTGATCTACTGGGCCAAAGAATCGAGAATCGAGACTACTGGAGCGGTTATCCCCAAGCAAGAAAAGTTCATTTGGTTTTAACGTCACTGTCTGTGAAGCTGCGGTAAAATCTTGATCGAGATAAGCTGTCTCATTGAGTATGACACCATTCGGGTGTACATCATTATAGATTTTGACTTTTCCATCTACGATTTCTACGGTCTCTCCCGGCAAAGCAATCACACGTTTAATGAAAAATTGTGTTGGGTCTTTTGGATAGTGAAACACAACCACATCTCCACGAGTTGGCGCGCGAAATCTGTAAGACAACTCATCAATTACGAGATACTCTCGATCAAAGAAGTTCGGCTCCATGCTTGCACCTTGGACGTAGAAAGGCTGGATTAATAACCAACGAACAGGGATGATAATCGCCAGCGAAATCGCCAAAACCTGGACCATTTCCAGGATGAGTGCGACGGCGCCAGAACCACCCTCTCTTGCGGTTGTTAAAATATCCTGTTTTGGCTTACGAGAAAATAAACGCATGCCTCAAAGAATAACCTGAAATACAGCGTTTGTCGAGAGCGGTTTATTCATGACCTCTAAACCAATAATCGTTTCGTAATCCTGTTTGAAGCTTGTACGAATCACCGTGTCCCAACATTCCCAGATGCGATTGAAACGTTGCCTCTGTTGGATTTTGGACCATGCGCTTCATCATACGTTTCTTTGTCTTTATTCGTAGAACGCGATGGTGCGGGAAATGCTTCCAACCGAGATAATCCATACCTGATGCGATTGTTTTCATAAGTACTTTATCCGGATGCATGTCGAGTGCAAGCACCTCAGACAAAAATAGATAGCTTCTCTTCAGCACGACTTCTAGCTCCTTCCGATTAATCGAAAGAAACACGAAATCATCTGCGTATCGAATGTAATGATTAAAGCATAGTTCTTGCTTTACGTAATAGTCGAATGGATTCATGTAAATGTTTGCGAACAATTGTGATGTGAGATTACCGAGCGGGATTCCTTTTCCGGGCTTTGTCGAAAAACTTCCGATAATTTCACAAAGCAACAAAACAAGACGCTGGTCGGTTATACATTCCTCAAGAAGCTCAACGAGTACGCACTGATCAACACTCGCAAAAAACTTACGAATGTCACATTTCAAAACCCAGCAAGTTTTGGTGTGATTATGGCTAACGCTCATGATCTTTTGACGAAAACGGTCGAGCGCCCGATGCGTGCCTTTGTCTTTTTGACAGGAAAATGAATCGGCTATGAATCTTGAAGCGAAATATGGATAGAGTTTCCGATGAAGTGCATGGTGAAGCAGACGGTCGCGTACAGAAGCTTTATGAATGACACGGGGCTTTGGATCGTTAATGCGAAATTCGTGATAAGAGCCATGGCGATACGTTCCGGAAACGAGCTCTTCATGCAGAGACACGATTTCGTCGGATAAATGAAAAGCGAATTCCTGGACATCTTTCTTCTTTCGCTTCCCACGGATAAACTCTTGCCAGGCTTCGCAGAGGTTTTCTAGTAAGACAATATCATCAAAATTTATTTCACATCGCTTCATTCATCTATGTTACCCCCCCCCCGCAGGTAGCCAGTCAAATCTGCCGATTATTCAAAAGGCGACGGAAGCGTATAAACTTTGGCATGGTTTCCAAAATAACTTTCCAAAATTTTCACGGTTCTCGTTTTGTGAAAAGATAGATTTATTATTTATCGAGATGTTAGAAAATTTGTACCTGGCTCGATATGCACAGAAAAATCTGAAAATTGCTTACGTTGATAAGGCAGGCGCTAAACTAGATTTAATCAAGTTCTTTATGCAGATTGGATTTGAATTAAAAATGATCGATCCTAAAAAGTTTGCCGCTATTTCATTGATTCTGAACGAAATTGGACAAATGATCGGCGGATGGAAGAAATCGTTCGTATGAAAAACCCCGCATAACGGGGTCTCTCGAAAGATGAAGTCGCGGAAGGCGACGAAGGACCAGTTGTCGTTCCACCTGTTACGGACATCGTTGTACAGGTTGAGCTTGCGGTTCTCGTCATCGCGGATGAAGTTCGGTGCATAGAGGTTGCTACCGTTCGCGAAGAGCCTTGATTTGCGTCGTTTGCCATCCGGATCACTGCCCCTCTCCTCCGATAAGCATAGGATCAGGACTGAATTTTATACGCGACCGTTAATCGCACAGCAAACAACACCGAGTTCATATTTCATGATTCTAACGTCGGCACTCTGCGGATCGGCGTACCTCCCCGCACTCCGGCCTTACGAAAAAACCAGATTTCCGCCGCCTGAAGCCTTGGCCGCAGACTGTCTCGCGTACTTTCCAAAAGATAGTTTACCAGAATTAGAAACGGCCCGCACCAGAGTTGGTGCGGGCCGTTCAGGGGCCAAGTGTCTAAGGGCTCAAGGACCGTGTCCAAGTCACAAGAGCCCAAGTGTTCAAGTGCACTTGAACTCGCGGAAGGCGAAGAAGGACCAGTCGCCGCTCCACCCGGTACGGACATCGCTGAACAGGCTGAGCTTGCGGTACTCGTCAACGCGGATGAAGTCCGGTGCATAGAGGTAGCTACCGTGCGCGAAGAGCCTTGCGTCCTCCGGGATCGAGGCGTGGTAGCCCTCGGGGCTGTGCTTAGTCACCCAAGCGACGAAGGCCGCCGTGTTACCGACAAAGCCGTTCTTGAAGTGTTCACGCACCTCGGCGGCGGTCACGAAATCTCGGCCGGGCTTCCAGACCTGAACCTCGTAGATCTTTCCGCGCTCGTCTGTGATGAAGCCCCACTTGGCAAGGTCGCCATCAAGATACGCGAGCTTGAGATCCATCTTGGCGAGCTCGATGAGTGCGGCGGCGGGGAGATCAGGAACGGTGACGAGGTCGCGGTAAGGCAGTGCGGGATTGCGGTCCACGATCTCCAGTGCCACGCGGCGGCACTTGTCGGGATCGTTGAGGAGAGAGCGCAGACTTTCGTCGTCGCCTCCTGCCTCGATCACCGCATTTGAGATCGCCTTGAAGATCTCGAACGTCACACCGAGCGCGGACAGGAACGGGGGCTTGGTACGTGCCATGATTGATCTACCTTCTCTCTGGCTTATCCCTCAATCCTGCATAATGCAGAATCCTAGGATTTACCGTTTCTCTGCAGAAATTTAGACTAAGTCAAAGAGCAACCAACGATAAAGGATAGCATAAAATAGGGGTTTTGTCAAATAGGGGCGCATTACCATGCGCCCCTACGATTTGGCTAACCTATGGCTTTTTCAATCTGTCTGCGCGTATTGTGGCTTATGTCAGAACGTAGATCGGCCATTTTGTCATCTAGATATCCTTTGGTAACCATATTTGCGGACATGCGTGTCTGTCCGTGCTCAAGTTTACCGAGTCTATCGTCAACAACGGTGGCGTAAGAGTTCATTGTTTCTAGAATTTCCTGATCGGACTTTTCTAGCAAGGCGAAGCCCGCGTCCATCTTATTTAAGCCAGCATCCAACTTTTCCGAATCTACATCCATCTTGTCCGAGAGCTTCTTAAATTCTTTCTTTGCATCTATAGCAAATTTTTCCAGCCCTCCTACTCTGGCCGTCAACCCGCCCATATCGGTCTTTAGTCCGCCAACATCAGCTTTCAGTACTCCAACATCGGTCTTTAGTGTTCCTACATCAGTTTTCAGTACTCCGACATCAGCTTTCAGTACTCCAACATCAGCTTTCAGTACTCCGACATCAGTCTTTAGTGTTCCTACATCGGCAGAGAGCTTTTTAAGCTCCTGCATGATTTCGTTATTGGAAATGTCGTTCGGCGAAGTTTTCATAATCATATGATATACTCCGTTGTCTCAACTTGTCTTTTTTGTCAAGATGTCACTCGTGGATAACTTTATTTTGCGACGGAACAAATAGCGATTTAAACGCACGGCGGCAATAACCGTTAAACCTGCCACGATGGATTCGATCGAACCTAATAATGCCAAAACCCAGCCATTGTGAACGATGGAAGGAAAGCCGACGAAAACCGTCGCTGCCGCAACAGGTGCTAAAAAAGCTCCTAAAAACAAGCCTAATCGCGCGGGATTGCTGAAGTCTTGAATAAGCGCCAGCTTAAGGAGGCTTCGTTTCTCTTGTGGAAGCTTATTCTCTGCAAGCTGTTTACGATATGACTGATGATACAAGCCGATCGACTGAATCGCGGTAGTCAGCGAAAGTGCGACCGCGGAGAGTCCAAAAACAACTCCCGCTAAGGCGATCTGTCCTCGCTCAATGATGGTATCGACAGAAAGTACGCCCCAGGTTGCGAGGGCAAATACAGGAATTAATATCATACTTCTTTTTGCGAGCACTCTCCATGTAAAACCAGATCCGTGCAATGCAAAGAGTTCTGCTGTTTCAGAGAGAAGGTCATCTGCGGAAGCGGCAAACAATTTACCGATGCCAGAAATATAATGCTCTAAGGTATGCGCGATCGGTCCAACGATCAGTAATGCTTTAATAATACTTTGCGCTACTTCCGTTCTGGTGTGCGCATTATCAAAGAGCACACGGTTCACGATATAATCAATGGCAAATGGGTAGATTTCTTTATTTATTTCCTGCATCAGGCGCCGCTCGTCTGATCCTACTCCTTTGTTATGCAAATCGACCAAGACAATCTTTTTAAATTCAAAACGATGCTCCATAACCAATAGCACGTCTTTGTTGAGATTCACGTCATGCTTTTCTGCATTTACAAGATCAGCGATGGTCAGCACAGGCAATATCCCCTCGCGTAAAAGATTTGGCAACCAAGGAATAATTGTATTGTGCTGAGAATATCGGGAGATATTATCAACGGCTTTTAAGACAACTTCCGGGGTTTGGTCGACGGTGCGGACAGCGATACCAAACCCGCGACGAAGCAAATCTGTGAGCTGTAATTGATAGTCCGGCCTTCGTGATAAGACAAAGTCTATTTCTAGTGGCAGATTTTTTTTCGCGTCAATCTCTTCTGGATGCGTAACGGATGCAAGATGATAACGGTCCATAACAAAAGAGCTTTTACACCGTTTTTGTGTATTTTAATATCGCTTCCCACTGCGCCGGCGTCACAGACATCACAGATAAGCGCGGTTGCTCTACTAAAGGCATGATCGAGAGACCGGCCGTGTTTCTTATTTCATCAAGCGTGAGCGTGCGGCCAACGGGTTTTATTGCCTTTATCCTTACAGAAACCCACTCCCCGTCTGTCGCTGTTTCGTCTGGTTTTGCTTGTTCTACGACTTCTGCGATACCAACAATCTCTCGATCATCTTCTGTATGATAGACCAAGACCGAATCGCCCATCATCATCGCATTCAAACATTTACGCGCCTGAAAATTACGAACGCCATTCCAATCTGTTTCCCTGTCGAGCGTGAGCTGCTCCCAAGAATACTCAGATGGATCTGCTTTGATTAGCCAATAAGACATAGATTATTTCTTCTCATTTAACCAGTTTTTTACAAGCGCTATCGCCTCTCCTTCATCTTTTACCCAGTGAATACGTTTCTCGCGCTTAAACCAAGTAAGTTGCCGTTTTGCGTATTGCCATGTGGCGCGTTTCGTGAGCTCAATCGCCTGCTCAAGCGTCTTCTCTCCTTTAATGTACGCTCCAAATTCTCGATAGCCTATCGAAGTCATCGCTGGAGCATCCCAACTGATTCCTGATTCATGCAGTTGCCTGACCTCATCAATCCATCCGGCCTCAACATAGGCTTCTACAGCCGTGTCTATGCGCTCGCGTAATATCTCTCGATCATGAGTGATGCCGATCAGCAGAGGATCGATTATTGGCCTCGCTGCACCTTTCTGTTCCGTAAATGGCTTTCCTGTAAACGTAGCGACCTCAAGCGCACGTAATACGCGCCGTGGATTTTTTATGTCAACGAGTTTTTCTGCCGCTGGATCAAGACGCAGTAATAATTTCACAAGGTCAGGCAAAGGCTTTTCTTCCATTGCTTTACGAAATGAGTCTTGCGGCGGGACGGCCGGAATCTGGTAATTATCGACTAGGGCCTGGATATAGAGACCTGTTCCGCCGACGACTACAGGCAATTTTCCGCGCTTCTTTATCCCCTTTATCGCTTTTAGTGCTTTTTCACGCCATTCTGTAACGGTTAATAATTCCGTTGGCGGTAGGTAGTCCATCAAGTAGTGCGGGACGTCCTCAAACAAGTACATACTTCTTCCGCCTTTTGAGGTACGTTTTCCTCCGTATGGCTTTCCTGTTCCGATATTGAACTCCCGATACACTTGGCGCGCATCAGCGTTAATAATTTCCCCGTCAATTATTTTTGCCAGGTGAATTCCGAGCATGGTCTTTCCGCTCGATGTGGGACCAACGATGCACAGGACTCGTGGAAGAACCTTTGTCATTTGTGGATAATGTATTGGAAAATAGGCTATTTTGCAAGCTCGCACTCCAAAACCCAAGATGCTCCCTCTGTGACCGTTGCTTGGATTATTGTCCCAATTTGAATCGCGTTAGTTGGACGGAATCTAGCGAGCTTCATTTCATGTGTGCAGCCATAAGCGTAGCCATGATCCATGCGGTCAACGAGAACCTCAACGGTCGTTCCAACCATCTTTTCATTCTTTGCTTTTGAGGTTTCTTCCATCAACGATTGGAGCTGGTCCCAGCGCTCGCGCTTCTCTTCTTTTGAGACATCATCTGCGTAGAGCTTTATGCCAAGCGTTCCGGAACGTGGTGAATATTGTGCATTGTAAGAAATATCAAAACCAACCTCTTTGTAGAGCGCAACTGTTTCTTCAAATTGTTCTTTTGTTTCTCCGGGGAAGCCGACAATGATATCCGTGCCGAGTGCCATTCCTGGACGACGCTCTTTCATTTTTCGAATCACATCCAAATATTGTTCTCGTGTGTACTTACGATTCATGCGACGCAGGACTTCATCTGATCCTGACTGAACAGGCAAATGAAGATAATTTACGTGTTTTGAAAGTGTGAGTGCATCAATCACCTCATCCGTCATCGAACTCGGATGTGCGGCCGTCCAATAGAGACGTTTCAAGCTCTCGATTTCATTGATTTCCCAAAGCAAGGCAGCGAAATGGTCTTTATATGGGTTCTTTGAGGAAAAGCTTCCCGGGTCCGATGCTTTGAATGAATTCACCGTTTGACCAAGCAGAGTGATCTCGATAACACCGTGTGCAACGAGCTCGCGACATTCTTGAAGGATATCTTTTACCGAACGGTTTCTCTCAAGGCCACGTGCATACGGAACCACGCAATAGGTACAGAATTTATTGCATCCGGTTTGGATCGTTACATACGCTTGAACCGATGGTGCGCGCAACGGATGAATCTTGAGATAATCACTTTCAAGAGAATCCGAGTTTACGAGGTCAGGACGGAGCTCCGAGATCCAACGAGGAAGATGAATCATTTCCGGCGTTGGAAAATAGAGGTCCGTGGCTGGTAATTGTTTTTTGAAAACACTCGCTTTGTCTCGACCTGGCATACAACCCGTGACTGCGACGATCATTTCTGGCTTTTTCTTTTTATACTCCAGATATTTTTCCTGAGCTCCAAACACACGGTTCTCTGCAGATTGTCGCACAGAACAGGTGTTTATGACGATGAGATCCGCATTTGGCTCATCTTCGGTATAGGAAAATCCAAGCGAGTCGAGCAGGCCTGCCATGCGCTCGGAATCGTTTTTGTTCATCTGGCACCCGTAGGTGGTAATCGAGTAGGTTGGCACAGAAACGACGCTATCACAGGTTACCATTTCTTCAAAGACTGAATCTAACGTATACTTTTACTATATCTATGAATCAAACTTCGACACCTGAGGAAAAAGAAAAAATTTTGTTAGCATATCACAAATTTCAACGTGAACTTAGGAAGATCACCCATGACCATCGAGCGACTGTCAGTGGGATTTTGGCAACCATTGACCAAAAGCAGATTCAGGCGATTGAAGAGAAAATAAAAAACGCCTAATTAGGCGTTTTTTATTTTGCTATTTCATTTCCAGTTCAATTTCTAATAGTCGGTTGTACTTTTCTACGCGCTCTGAACGAGAAAGTGATCCTGTTTTGATGTACTCAGAGCCGCAAGCGACCGCAAGGTCGGCGATGGTTGTGTCTGAGGTTTCTCCAGATCGATGCGAGATGGAAGTCTTGTAGCCATTTTCATGCGCCATATTGATGGCGGCGACCGTCTCCGACAATGTGCCGATTTGGTTGAGTTTGATGAGGATAGCGTTGGCGGCTTTTTCTTCGATCCCTCTCTTTAAGCGCTCGATATTTGTGACGAAAAAATCATCACCGACGATCACGGATTTCTTTTTGAGTTGAGCGGTTGCGAGTGTCCATGCGGACCAGTCGTCTTCTGCGAATGGATCCTCAATTGATTCGATTGGGTAGGTGTGCTGCCAGGCTTTGTAGCGAGCAATAAGCTCCGCCGTGGTGTAGTCGCGTCCTTCTGTGCGGAAGCGATACCGTTTGGCTTTTGCGTCATAAAACTCCGAGCTTGCGACGTCGGTTGCGATAGCGATATCGATACCTGGCTTATAACCAGCGAGTTTTATGGCCTTCATCAGAACATCAAATGCATTCTCAACGGTTTTGAGTTTTGGAGCAAAACCACCTTCATCACCAACCGTTGTCGCAAAATCTGCTTCTTTTAAGATTTTTGCAAGTGCGTGAAACGTCTCTACACCGGCACGAAGTCGCTCGGATTGTTTTTTCTGTTTTGGGACGAGCATGCACTCTTGGACATCAATCGACCAATTGGCATGCGCTCCCCCATTCAAGACGTTCATTGTCATGATTGGTAAGCGCGCCTCACGATGAAAGCGGAATGTTTTGCGTAGACTTTTCCAAAGCGGAAGGTGGCGATGAAGAGCTGTTGCCTGGGCGCAAGCGAGTGAGACCGAGAGAATCGCATTTGCGCCAAGTTTTGATTTATTTTTTGTTCCATCGAGTTCCAACATCGCTTGGTCGATCTCGTGTTGCTTTGATGCGTCCACGTCTTCCAATAGAGACGCAATTTTTTTGTTCACGTTCTCAATGGCTTTTAACACACCTTTGCCACCATAGCGCTTACCGCCATCTCGCAATTCTAATGCTTCATGAGAACCTGTTGAGGCTCCGGATGGAACTTTTGCTTCTGCCGTTGCACCAGAACGCAACGTTACACGACAAGCCACGGTGGGATTTCCACGCGAGTCAAGAATTTCTCTGGCAAAGATCGACTGTATTTTATTTCCTCCAAACATATATTTTGATGAAGTATATCACATCATCAACTCTCTTATCGACTTCGCAATATTGTGATTCCTGGTAATTTTCCTTTTAGACTTAGGAATTCCAACATCGCGCCACCACCCGTTGAAACAAAGTCAAACCATTTTGCTGTTTTTGTTTGTGCAAGAATCGGTAACGTATCTCCCCCGCCGGCTACGCCAAATGCACGTCCCTTTGTACGCAAAGCTATGACACGCGCCATAAACCGTGAACCGTTTCCACATGCCTCGCTCTCCGTCCAACCGAGTGGACCGTTCCAGAGAATTGTTTTTGCTGTACCAACTATTTTAGACCATGCTGCGAGCGTAGAAGGACCGACATCAACTATAATATCCTGCTTGCCGATCGCATCAACCATCACGCGTCTCAGGACAGGGTTTGAAACGAGCTTATCGGTAACCATTACGTCAATCGGCAAGAGCAATCCTGGCTTTTTTAAGAGTTTTCCTGCTTCTGTGATGGAGGCTTTCTCTAAGTAGGATTTTCCTATCTGCATCTTTTTCGCTGCGAGAAATGGGGTTGCCATGGCGCCACCGACGAGCACCGCGTCACATTGTGCGAGCAGTGTTTTCATTACTGGAATTTTTGTCGAAAGTTTTTTTCCACCAATAACTCCAATAAATGGTGATGACGGTTTACTGATCAGGCGTTCAAGATATGCCACTTCCTCTACGAGACTTGGTCCGGCATAGGAAGGAAGTTGTTTTGCGATACCTGCGACGGAAGCATGCGCTCGATGACAGGATGCGAATGCATCATTGATAAAAAAATATCCAAGCGTTGCCCATGCTTTTGCGAGCGGAATAGCATTTTTTTCTTCACCTTTTTCAAATCGAACGTTTTCCAGTAGGTGAATCGTTCCCTGCTTTGCATCTCTAAGGCGTTTTGTTAGACGTTTTAATTCTTCTGGTTTTGAAACGGACTCTGGATGAAAAGTGATTTCCAAACCATATTGCTGCATACGTTTTGCTAATGGTTGCGTTGAGTGGATTCTGTCTTTCTTTTTTGGACGGCCAAAATGCGTGAGCAAAATCACGATCGCCCCACGCTTCACTAGTTGCTTGATCAATGGGATTGAGCGCTCAAGCTTGAGCGACCCCTCCAATCCATGCATAGCAGCATCAGGAACATTCCAATCGACACGCGCCAAAATAGGCATGCCTTTTACCTTATGCGTTGACGATAATGTACGGAGTGTTGTTTTCATTTATTTTCCTTTTACGGCACGGCCGACTTGTAAAGACATTTCAACCAAACGGTTGGAATATCCCCATTCGTTATCGTACCAAGCGATCACTTTTACAAGATCACCGTCAACCACTTTTGTTAGACCGAGATCTACAATTGCGGAAGCTGGGTTGCCGATGAAATCGGATGAGACGAGCTGTTCTTCTGTGACCTCTAAAATCCCCTTCCAACGTGCGGTCTTTGAAGCTTTCTTTAGTGCGTCATTTACTTGCTCGACGGTCACTTTCTTCTTGAGAACAAACGTAAAGTCTGACAATGAAACAACTTGCACTGGCACGCGAATAGAGAGGCCATCAAATAATCCTTTTAATTCTGGAATAACTTCTGTTGTTGCAATGGCGGCGCCGGTTGTGGTTGGAACGATATTCTCGGCGGCGGCGCGCGCACGGCGGAGATCTTTGTGTGGGCCGTCCTGTAAGTTTTGATCGGCGGTGTAAGCGTGGATGGTCGTCATCATCGCTTTTTTAATGCCAAAAACCTCATGCAATACGGCTGCAACCGGTGTTGTACAATTTGTTGTACAACTAGCATTATTGATGACTTTTGCTCCTTTTCCGGCATCTTTTTCATTGACACCAATCACAAATGTTGGAACGTCTCCGCCTTTTGCAGGCGCACTGATAATCACGTATTTTGCTCCAGCTTCGAGGTGCTTTGATGCACCTGCGAGATCCGTGAAGCGTCCGGTACATTCAAGAACGATATCGATTCCGAGCTTTCCCCATGGCAAAACGGCTGGGTCTTTCTCTGCATACACGGCGATGGATTGGCCGCCAACCTTGAGCGATTTTGCATCCGCTGAAATGTTCCGATCCCATGTGCGATAAGCCGTGTCGTGCTTTAATAAATGTGCGAGTGTCTTTGTGTCGGTCAAATCATTGATCGCAACTACTTCAAATCCTGGCGTATCAAAACCGGCTTTTAATACATTTCGTCCGATGCGGCCAAAGCCGTTGATAGCGATTTTTGTCATAGGATAATTCCAGTATAGCAAAATCCCGCCAATCTTGTGTTGGCGGGATTTTGTTTTGCTATTCTGATTAGCAAGCGTTGGTTGTATGCGCGGCCATTTGGATGCGCTGGAACCGTGTGACAACGATCTTTTCGCCAATAGTTCCTGACAAAGCGGCAATCATCTGTTCAATCGTCTTTTCATCGTCTTTGATGAAGGACTGTTTTGTGAGACAGACTTCTGTGTACCACTTGTTCATCTTTCCTTCGATGATTTTCAACTTAATGTCTTCTGGCTTTTTGTCCTCAGCCATCTCGGCGAGAAATTCTTGTTTCTTTTTCTCGGCAATTTCTGCTGGGATTGTTTCGGGACTTACATAACTCGGATCAAGAGCGGCGACTTGAAGAGCTAGATCGTCAGCAAGTGCAAGAAACGATTCATTGCGAGCAACGAAATCCGTTTCACAAGAAAGCTCGACAACGGCAGCCAACTTCTTGTTGTGATGAAGGTAGGTAGCGAGGATACCTTCTGAAGCTGTGCGTTCTGCGGACTTCTTTGCTGCCTTGATGGCGCCTTTCTTTTTCAAAACCTCGATCGCTTTCTCCATATCGCCGCTGGCTTCCTCTAAGGCCTGCTTACAATCGACCATGCCAGCGGCCGTACGATTGCGAAGCTCGAGCACCATCTTTGCGTCAATTGCCATACAAGAAATAGTTATTAGTTTTGAATTTTGAGTTTTACCTTATTTGGCGCTTGGGACGAGGGAGCCACCGAGACGAGCGCGGTTGGATTCCCAATCATTCTTTCCGTCGTTGATAGCTTGGCTCAATTGGTCAGCGATCATCGCAATAGCTTTGACAGCATCATCGTTGGCTGGGATTGGGAAGTCGATATCAGAAGGATCGACGTTAGAGTCACAAACAGCAACGATTTTTACACCACGCTTGATCGCTTCATCGAGAGCTGTTTTGTCTTTTTTGACGTCAAAGATGAATAGCGCATCTGGAATGCGAGTCATATCCTGGATACCACCAATCTTCTTTTCCAATGTCTTGATCAATTCCGCGATCTTCAACTGTTCAAACTTCGTGTACTTACCGAGCTCACCCTTCTCTTGCTTGCGCTTCAAATCCTTGTATTTGCGGATCTGTGTTGCGATGCTTGCGAAGTTTGTGAGTGTACCACCGAGCCAGCGCTCGTTTACGTAAGGCATGCCACAAGCTTTTGCGGACATCTCAACGAGAGGTGCGGCCTGCTTTTTTGTGCCGACGAAGAGAACGACGCCGCCACGAGCTGCTGTCTTACGAGCAAAACCAAAAGCCTCTTCCATGGACTTCTGTGTCTCTTCGAGGTTGATGATGTGGATGCCCTGGCGGGAACCAAAAATGAACTTACGCATCTTTGGGTGCCATTTTGATGTCTGGTGACCAAAGTGCATACCTGCCTGCAACATGTCGGCTAATTGAGGGATTTTTCCCATATCTTTGCTCCTTTTTACGCGCGTCCTGGGATTCCATATCCGCCGTGGCGGACAAGGGGCTGAAATCTCCAATAGAGTGGACGAACGGTGTAATTTAGTGCCAAAAGAATACCCGAACCCCTTGATTTTTGCAAGGGTTTTACCTATTCTGCTCCCCGGAGGTATTTCCGTGACTCAGCGCTATCAAACAACGCAGAACGTCATCCATCCGCACGCCCGTGACTGCAATAGCCGATGCGGCACCTGCTACAGCGGTCTATCCTTGCTAGAGCTCGATGATCAAGCCGATCTTTCCGAGCTCCGCTGCCCCTACGAGAGCCTCGTTCCTAGCAATGGCGAGATCGAGGCCTATTCAAAGGCTGGTGGAAATCTCCTCCTTGTCCGCGACATCGCGGATCGTGAGAAGAATGCTCTTGGTACGATTGTCGCGCTCGCCACCTACGTGGTCGTGCCCACGCTCAATCTCAAGACCGTCCTTCTTACCGACACATTCTATCGTCCAGGGCATAATGAGACCGCTCTCGCTCAATGCGTCGCTCAGGCGCTACGTTCTCTCCACGAGCTCAGCCATGAGCCGTACCATCTCGTTTCTCGCGGCAAGACCATTTCCTCGAGGCACAACTCATTCAGCGTACTCGATCTCGCGGAGCGCATGGATGACGTTTCCGATACGCAGCTGAGTATCCCAGGGACTCAAGAGTAAAGCGCATGATCCTCTCCCAAAACTTGGGGGAGGATCGATTTTTTAAAAAAAGAAACGCGCCCCACATCGAGTAGATGGGGGCGCGCGATTCAGTGAGGTGGTGTAAGTCTCAGTACGATCATCGTGCCAGACTCTGTTGGACGACTCTCCTGGCTCATGTGACCGCCAGCAGGAGCCGTACTGTACTCCACTCCATTTATCCACATTCGGTATCCGCTATCGTAAGCGGGGCATCCGCTCGTTGTACACGCAGGGCCTGACGCATACTCTGGGTACACGTAAAATGGGCCCACAGCTGGAAGGACTGGTCGTCCTGGATCTGGAATCATTATCTCACACTCCGTTGTATCCGCGTCGATGCGGCGCAGCACATCACAGGCAGCGGCGAAAATTGGTATGCCTTCAGGATCACGGTTATCTGGAATGCGATAAACGCTACCACCGGGCAAAGTCCAATAGAATTGAACCCCCCACCCAGTCACTTCCGGTGCACCCGCAACGTTATGAAAGCGGATGCATATTCCCGTAGTCGAATCCTCGCAATAGCGAGAGCCTGCGTCGATTGGGACAGGGCCAGCGTCCTCCCCAAGATCATTACCGAGATCATTACCGAGATCGAACTGTTCGGAACCAGAGTCCAGCCCCAAGTCGACCTCCATAACGGAAGTATCCGGCGCGATCGATCCATCGACGATCGCGCCGTCCATCACATTCCCAAGCCCGCTCCGGTCGAGCGAACAAGCCGGTAATACCGAAAGTACGAACAGAAGCAGAAGCGTGTTTTTGGTCATTTGCCTCCTTCTAGGGCTTGGTTTTAAACGAACAATGATTTCTCGTATCAACCATCAAGCCTGAAATCCGCTTCCAGTTGATGTTTTTTTCTTTGGAAGAACCAGTTTTGGTCTTAGGTTCATTTCTTGACGAATCTCCTCTCTCATCTTTCGAACACCTTCATTTGCTGAGCTTTGGTCACTCGCCTTATTTGCACGTCCCATCGCTCCGCGCATATTGTCGAGTATCCTGGATCCTGATTCCCCAGGAGCCGCTTCTGCCTCTGCGCGCTGTTCTTGCGCGATGCGTTTTAAACGATTTTTTACTGCGCCTGCCGTTAACCCTGGACTTGCTTGCACTTGAGCCTCCCGACTCGCCATTAATACCATTTCTCTTGCCGTCTTTGCATGTTTTGCGAGCTTTACGTCTTGTAAAACTTCCACCAAATTTTTTATCTCTGAGTGTCGCCAACCAGAACGATGCTCACCAGAGAGAACTTTTGCTATCTCTTTATGATCTTTGCCGCCCAACCCCCGATGTGAGAGCGCGTCCTTCATTTTTTGTTGGT
>CAIXDN010000031.1 GCA_903918235.1 Candidatus Uhrbacteria bacterium | reverse complement strand
GTGGAGGCCGGTGAACGTGGTGTGTTGCTCCGTTGGGGCGCTGTCACAAACAAGATTTTTGATGAAGGTTTGTACATGCGTATTCCATTGGCCGACCGCATAGAAATCATGGACGTCAAAATCCAAAAAGAAGAAGTCATCTCAACCGCCGCTTCCAAAGATTTGCAGACCGTAGAAAGCAAAGTCGCTTTGAACTATCACATCGACCCAAATCGCGTCGCAAACATCTACCAAGACATCGGTGTAAACTACAGCATCCGTCTCATCGACCCAGCGCTTCAAGAATCCGTAAAGTCGACAACAGCCAAGTACACCGCAGAAGAATTGATCACCAAGCGTGAAGAAGTCCGCGACGCCATCCGCACACATCTCGTCACAAAACTTGAACCACGTGGCATCTTGATTGATGATTTCAACATCGTCGATTTCCAGTTTTCAGAATCCTTCAATCAAGCCATTGAACTCAAAGTAACCGCCGAGCAATCCGCTCTCGCCGCAAAAAACAAACTCGAACAAATCAAGTTTGAAGCCGACCAGCAAGTAGCTGAAGCAAAAGGAAAAGCAGAAGCCCTCCGCATCGAGTCATCCGCCCTCCAATCCAGCCCACAAATTCTCGAGCTCCGCGCTCTAGAAAAGTGGGACGGCAAACTCCCAACCGTCATGGGCTCCGGCGCCACCCCCTTCATCGACGTCAGCAAAGTAGTTCGCTAAGATAGATCCATGTCACGCCGAATCCCAAAAACCATCATCGTAAATGACAAGATGCAAACAGGATATCGGTATCAATTAGTTGAATCGGTTGGGAAGAACTTTGATCCAGAGTTTAAGCCATCATTAACGCCGCAGCTCATGCTAGAGCTCGGCGTTTTTGGTGGCCGATATATGACGGATTGCGGAAAGGAATTTCCAAAAGCCTGGTTTACCAAAGCAAAACTTTCCGAGAAACACGATAAAAATCTAAACTTCTTTCGCAAAGACGCCTCACAATCACTCGCAATCTGGCGGATGAAAGGCTGGATCAATGAGCAACACGATCCACGCGGTTGGTTTCAATGGTATTGTCGCTATTACCTAGGGAGAAGAATCCCAAAAGAAGATCAACGCCAAATACGTCGATGGAAAGCAATGCGCCGTCACATCATGCAGATAAAAAAGAATTGCCGAGTGGGGGACTGGATCTGCCACGCACGCCAACGCCAAGCCCTTCTCCACTGGGCCTATGACTCTCGATCATTTTAATCAGCATGTACAACGCCCTCCCACCCGATTTCCGCGACCGCCCACATCGCTGGTATTACAACCTGCTCGTCTTATTGCGTATCCAAACCGTAAAGCCCGCTTGTTGCTTAAAATATAAAAAAGAAGGAGTCCAGCAAGCCTGCAAAGGCTGCTCCCTCCGTTACGATAAACAGTCCACCAGCGCCATCTACCGCCTCCTCTCCCGCATCGCCAAACCCCGCCCCTAACCCGTTCCCTCCAACCTCCCTCTCCTAACGAAGGAGAGGGAACGAGGGTGAGGTGCGTGAGGTCGGTATCCGAAGTCTCCCTTCGCAGAAGGGGAGATTTAGAGGGGTTATTCCACAATCCGCTGATACATTCCTCTTGCTCCATTCAATTCCGCATTCACAAAAATCGAGCCATTCGCATACGCCATATCATAAATCTTATCGAATTTTGCAAGTGGCGTTTGCTGTCTTCCATTGCGATCATCAAGTTCTAGCGCATACACGTCCGTCTTTGTGGCAACAAAAATCGTTTGTCCATCTGGATGCCAAGCAACTTGTACAAACGGCTCGCTTTGTCGAGCGATAAGAACGGGTTGTTGTCCAAGCTCTTGTGTCCAGATCTCGTTCTGGTTCAGGAAAAGAGCGGTTGGCGTATTGGCATTTTGCAACCAACGTGGCCAGTCTCCAGTAACTTCCTCCGCAGTATTTCCATCAACACGAATACGCACAGTTAACCAATGATCCTCATCTTTTAAGAGCGTATAAGCACCTTGTTGCCCGGCGAATTGCCAATGACCACGAGGCAACTGAAACACCTGACGCAAAATAGATTGCGAACGCAACATGAGGAGTCCGGTAGAAGTATTGGTTTCAAGAGTTAGCCCAGCAATAGCTCCGATATGAGATTCTGCTAAGAGTTCGCTCGACAAAGCATTGGTACGTGTATTGAGCGTGTATTGTCGTTCCGCATCATAACCAACAAGCTCATTGGAATTCCAAAAAAATTGTCCTGGCGGCAAAATACCAGCTTCTTTTGTTCCGGTTTCTGACGTGGTCCACCAAGCAGATTCTCCAGGAGTAGCGCCACCCATAATAAGTGCGGTTCCATTTCCACTCCAACGAATCGGATCTTGAGCGATAGAAGGAGATTCAGGAATGTTTACACGTGAAATCGTCCGATGATCTGGCGTGAGAAAGAGTAGCTGCGTCGAGCTCGCATCAAGTGTTGCGAGAGTATCGCCATCTGCATTAGCTGTGAGACGCGTGAAAGTACCAGTCTGAACCAAGGAAGTAGCAGAGTTCGTCCAGAGATGAATAGCGTTGGCAAATGTAACTTGTTCCGCTCGGATATCAAGCGCTTTTTGCCAAGGAAGATATCCGGCGCGGGAAACGCGGATCGTATACGGACCCGGCGCCATATTTTGCATTGTGCTTGGCGTAGGGTCATTGGCCGTAACGCCATTTAAAAAGATTTCCGCTGATCGGGGAGTCGAGTCAACAATGAGTGTTCCATTGCGTTCAATGGAGATTTTGTTTGGATTAAATCGATAGAATTGAACAAACTACCTGAAAGTCTGG
>CAIXDN010000030.1 GCA_903918235.1 Candidatus Uhrbacteria bacterium | reverse complement strand
TGTTTTCCATTCTTTTTTGCCCATCGTATTGATTCCCACTGGACCAGGTATGGCGCCATGAACTGACGATCGTGTGAGGACGATGCTCCGTATAAATACGTCACCGTGTCTCCATAGGAAATGAGGAAATTTGCTGCCAGTGGCTTTCCATTTTTTTCTGCGATGAGAATTGTCGCAGTTCCATCTTGTTTCAGTATCTCAAATTGTTTTTGGATGTAGGTGTCACTCTGCGCGGAAAAACGATCACGTCTTGCTGTGTCGCGCTGTAAGAATAAAAAATCATCTGCGCTTATTGCTTCACGAATGGTGATCTCGTGTTTTTGCGCGAGTCGGATATTGTAGCGCGTCTTGTGATGCATCTGCGCCAAGATTTCTTCTTCTGTTCCCGCGATGTTGAGTAAACGCGTGATACACGGATCATGCGAGGCACGACGGATCAAACGCGCCGATAATTCCTCGCTTTTTTCATGTAGACCTGGTGCTGGTTCAATGCGAACAAACCATGGTAAACCCGTTAACAGTGCTTTTATCTGTGTAGCGAATTCTCCTGAAACTTCTCCAATCGGACCTCTTTGCGCGAGCCAGTAAGAACCGATTATTTTTTTTATTTGTGCGAGCTGGCAATAGGCTTTTCCATTACTCACTCGTCTCACCTCGCGTCCGAGTGATCCTTGAAAACGCTTCCATGCGGAAGATTGTGCAAACTGGGCATACGGAATTTCTGAGATGCGCGCATCCCATTCTTGATCTGTCCCCTGCCATCTCTTCCATTCCATATCAGGTTTTGGATAAATATTTTAGTGCTTCACGAATCTTTTCTGAAGGTTCGGTTGCTGTTACATATTTTAATACATCTTTTGCTTGTTGGGTACTGTACCCTAATCCAATGAGCGCATCCATCACATCCGTATCTGGTCCTTCACTCGTATCTGCATCGACGAGCTGCCCTTTGAGCTCGAGGATGATTTTTTGGGCGGTCTTTTTTCCGACACCTGGAACAGATGTCAGCATTGCAAGGTCGCCAGACATAATGGCTTTTTTTACCTGATCTGCGGAACCGACGGACATGATTGTGAGGGCGGATTTTGGACCTACGCCTGAAATCGAAAGAAGACGATCAAAAAGCTCGAGGTCATCCATAGAAAGGAAGCCAAAGAGCTCATGGACATCTTCCCGGACATGGTCGTGCGTGTAGAGAAATGTTTCTCCTTGGCTCGTAATTGTTGAGAGAATCGCTGGACTTGTTCTGATGCGATATCCAATGCCAAAAACCTCAAGCAAGAGCCAGGTTGGGCCTTTTTCTATTACTTTTCCGCGAAGCGAGCCAATCATATGTTGACATGAGCATAACTGATTGCTCTCACTCGTGCTAGGCTCTGCACGGTTCTTTTACAGGAGGCAGATGTGTCCAAGCCCGGAATTCTCACCCTGTTTACCGGATGTATGGCATCTGGAAAATCGGCGCTTTTGCTGAATCGCGTGGCCTATCTGCGCAGTCTTAATAAGAACGTCTCCGTGGCGATGCATGCTGTCTCTCATCGTGAGCGTATGCATGCTGTCTCACGAGCTGGACCGCAGGAGTATGCGCTCCGCTTTAAGGGCCCGTCCGATCTTCAACACTTCATCCGCAATGGTGAGATCCTGGCCATTGATGAAATTCAAGACCTGGGCATGTCCTTTTCTGCGGCGATTGGTCAGATACTAGATCGAGGGTTCTCCATTGTTGCGGCGGGACGTGATACGGATTTCCGTGGAGAGACTTTTCCTCTTATGGAATGGCTCGCTCTCCGTGCAATGGAGTGCGTCTCGCTCTCTGCGGTTTGTACGACCTGCTTTAGCCCTGCGCTTCGGTCGCAACGTCTGATACGCGGAGAACCTGCCCATTGGGATTCACCCGTGCATGAGCAGTGTCTCCCTTTTGAGACCTATGAGCCTCGCTGCCTTGATCATCATCAAATTCCAGGCAAGCCTCGCTGATCAAGACTCTATTTAAGCCCCGCACTCAAGACTTGAGTGCGGGGCTAAACTGTTTTAGTGCGTTGAGAAAATCTTCTCTAGCGCGATATCAATCCCTCTCGAGAGCGAGTGTGCTGTTGGGATATTGTAGCAATGGGCGTCATTGTTCATGCCGCGCATGCCTGATGCCTTTTTAGGAAAGGCGAGAACCAGCTTTGAGGGATCATGCCCTGTCCAGAATCCCCACTCGGTGTTTGTGCGGAAACCGGGCATGTTTTTTAGATGCCGATCAACCCAGAAGAGAATGACTCGAGAACGGATCAGCGCTCCTCGATTCCAGATGATGTGCTCTTCTCTGTCCGGGCTCCACTTGTTGAGTGGCTCGGGCTCCTGGATGGCGTCCGGGTCCTGATCGGGATTTGGGTCTTGGTTCTGCTCGGGAACGTAGACGACGAGTTCCTGGCAGTAGCGCTCAATCATCTTAAGCGCCTTTGGACGCCAAGACTGAACGGTAGCTTTCCGTGGCGTGGGACCGGCCAGAAAGAGCGATGGAGTCTTTGGATCTGGGTAGTCTTGAAGCGAGTACACGACATGGACTCTGTCCATTGCGACCTCCGGGCAAGACCTTAGCAGGGATTTACGGATTGACAAAACCTCATTTTTCGGTATGCTCTCATTCCTCGGTACACTGGTACAAAGGAGTGTGAATCGTGTCATTCTTTCAACAAATCTGGCAGTTTGTTTCTCCGTATAGCTTCAATCTCAAGAAAGCACTTGCTTGGACTCTTGCCATGCAGTTGTTTGCTCTTGTTGAGCCTTACCTCCTCATGTTCATCATTGATGACGTGACGAGTCACGGTATCGCGGCTCGTGCTCGCGTTCCTTGGATGGCGGCTGGTGCATTTGTGCTCTTGCTTGCTACCACAGCAACAAAGGTTCTCAAGGATCGGCGAATCCGGAGCATCATTGCCTCATTGCGCAGTGAGGTTCATGGCTTGGTTCTTGCGAAATTTCTCCGGCTTTCTCTCACGTATCACCATGGGACTAATGCTGGTGAAAGCGTGAGTAAGGCTCAAGAAGGCGTTGGCCGAGTGGAGGATATTGTCTGGATTTCGCTCTTTGAGCTTGCTCCGATGGTTCTTCAAACGGTTATCGTCACGGTTGTTCTTCTTTTCCAGCACTGGACGATCTCTCTTCTTGTGCTGGTGACGATGAGCATCATGTGGACCACGCTCGTCATGACAAAGCATCGCTGGCTCGCGAATCGTATCGAACGTTATCGCATGATGCGAAAAGCGAATCGAAACTTTTCTGAGGCTGTCGCTAATGTCATGACGGTGCAAGCCTATGGTCGGGAAGCTAAAATTGTTGCGAGCGACGTGGAAATCTGCCGGGATTGGAAGACGCTCTTCCTTACCGAGATGGAAGCGTATGATCGTAGCCATTTGGTGCGCAACAGCTTTGTGAACCTTATTCGTGTTTTCATTGTTGTTTTGTGCGCCTACTACTGGTTTGATGGCACGCTGACTGTCGGACAATGGGTCTTTGTGCAGATGCTGGTGGAACGCCTCTTTAGCGCGAACTTCCAGCTCGGTGGTATCTATGACCGATTTGTCGATGCCGCAGAGCCTGTGCAGGTTCTCGCAGAAGTGATGAATGAAATGGAGACGCAAGTGGATCCGATTGTGCCTGCCCCGTTGCCGGCTGGACCGCTTACGCTTGAGCTCTCCAATGTCGCTTATGCCTATCCTTCTCGTGCGGATCGGCCCGTGCTCTCTGGTGTTAATCTCGCGGTACAGCCTGGCATGATGGTTGGGATTATTGGAGAGTCCGGACAAGGAAAAACGACGCTCGCAAAACTCTTGATGCGCTTTGATGATCCGACCGTTGGATCTATTTCCATCAATGGAACAGACATCCGACATCTTCGGAAAGTCGATGTACGCAAGATGATCGGTTATGTTCCGCAGGAAGTCGAGCTCTTTAATGCGACGATTGCGGAGAATATCCGCTTTGGCGCATTGGATGCGAGTGATCAGGATATGCGACGTGTCGCGGCCTTGGCGCGTGCTCTCCCCTTTATCGAAAAAACCGATCAGGGATTTGATACGCAGATTGGCGATCGAGGGCTCAGGCTCTCGGGCGGAGAACGTCAGCGCATTGGTATCGCGAGAGCGGTGCTGACGGGCGCGCAGATCATGATCTTTGACGAGGCGACCTCGAGCGTCGATGCGGAAACGATCTATGAGATCAAACGCGCGATGAATCAACTCCGTGGCGAGCGCACGCTCATCGTCATCACGCATCAACTCTCCACCGTTCAAGATGCCGACCTGATCGTTGTGCTCAAGGACGGACGGATCGACGGCATGGGAACGCATTCCGATCTCCTGCGCACCAATGAAACCTACAAGGGGTTTGTGCAAAGGCAACAGAATGCGGACTCGGCGCTACATATCAAAGGACAAACACAGAATATCTGCTGAACTGAATCACCGCCTCCTCCCCCTGCCCCCTCCTCAAAATAAGGAGGGGGTTTTCGATTATAACGACCGATACATATCATGCTTACCTATCGACAGAAATACGACCTCTCCATTTTCCATTCGTTCAAAAACGATTCTTATTCCTTTTGTGACGGAAATCGACCAGAGCCCGTGCAACTTTCCTTTTAGTGGGTGGAGCCTTAACGAAGGGTGCAGTGGATTCTTTTGAAAAAAGTTTTCTGTTTTGGTCGCGTGTTCACTACTAATAGCATCCAGCTTTCGCAAGTCTTTTATAAATGCAGGATGATACGAAATCAATCCTGTTTTCATACTAGGCTAAAAGGTCCTTCAAAGAATTTGCCTGTATTAATTTTCCTGATTTATGTAAACGATGCGCTTCTCGCGAGCGCTGTAAAAGTTCGTCTTCGCTGATGAATACTTCGTCGTCAGCCGAGATAAGGAAACGTACATACTCGCTCACGCTTGGAAAGCCGCGTTTGCGAGCGAGACGGCGGGTTTTTATCGCTACTTGTGGTGTGACGGACAGGGAAATAGTGGTGCGCATATTTGAAGAGTGTGTATTACAAATGTAATACAGTGCTGGTAGAGGGTCAAGTAATGCTTGGATAGTGTAAGATGTTCTTGAACTAAGAATGTATGAACCCTTTTGAGAACATGCCATCGGCAGAGAAGGTGCGTGAAGATGCGGCGCCTTTTCCGGTGGATCGTTTGTGGTGGACTGATAAGGATTATGAGATTCATCACAGAAAGATGGAATCGTTGCCGTGTATTCGTGGGAATGAATCGTTTGTCGCGATCACCGCTGCATTGCACAGTATTGAACAGTATCATCAGGGTGAGGCGTCTATTTGGAAAGAATCGATCCAGCCATTTGAGCCGCGCCAGGTTTTTATGCGATACGATGGAAAGGATTGGGCTTATGCATTTCATCGACAGAAAAAATATGGATCGGATCAGGCTGAGTCTGAGGAATCGAATGTAACCGGTATTGCAAAAAAAATCGTTAAGGGAGTTTCTCGTCTCGTGCGTAGTTCAAGGAAAGAAATAGACGCAGCAAGACCACAAGACCGCGAATATCTCGAGGAGGAACTTGTGCAGAGCGTAGAGCATCTCTTTTCCGGCATTTATTTTAAAGGTGACACCGGAGATCATGTAAAAGTACGGAAGCTAGAGGGCCCTCGCGGTCCTGTCTACATGACGACGAGTAATGGCAACCATCGCGTCGCCGCAGCAAGACTTATCGGGTTAAAAAGAATCCGAGGAGAAGTGAGCGAGGTCTCCGACCCAGCAATCAAAAACCAGATTTGGTTTGAGCTTTTAGCGCTTTTGCCAGAAAAATATGCGCAAGAATTACAGGAGGTTTATAACAACATCTATCCTCCACTGAATCAGGGGTCGCTCGTTAAGGAAGAAGCGGAATTGAAACGTGCTAAAGCGTCTTTGCCGGAAATTGGGTATGTTCTCGAAGAAAGGATGGCGATACAAGAAGCGAAACACAAAGAACAACAACTCGCTGAAGAGGCAATAAAAACGGCATCCGAACAAAGATACGATTTTGTAAAAGAATACTATCCGACATTAAAAAATATTCCTAATTTCAAAGTGTTGTTACATCGGGAAGCGCTGGAGTATCTGTGGAATCACCCTTCTCACTATATGCAGGATCAGCGTTTTGTAAAAAAGATTGATGATGACGGTTGGGTAGGTGATGAAGGAGGGCCGACGGCTCATATCTTTGGTATTGATCTTGATACCTATCCATTAAAAACAGCGGATGAAATTAAATATAAGGCGATTCAAACTTACAAACAGACGCAAAACGGCCCGAGATAACTCGA
>CAIXDN010000029.1 GCA_903918235.1 Candidatus Uhrbacteria bacterium | reverse complement strand
GCTAGATGTAACACGCTCCAACTCTTCTTTATCCTTAGAATAAAACGTACAGTAAAATGCAAACTGAAAAAAGTGCTCAATGCCCTGCGTTAAATCATCACGCAATTGCTCAATATCACGCAAAGCCGTTTCATTGATAGGATCACGAGGTTTTCCAGATTCCGCATCAGAAGAAATCTGTGCTTCTAACACACCAACCTTTCGTTTTAACTGCTTCAAAACAACATCCGCTTTAATCGGATAAAAGAACATCGCAATATCCAGCTGCGCCGATAAGTTAATGATCGGAGAAGCCCAACCAACCGTCACATAACGCGGATAAGTCACCACAAACAACGTGCGACAAAAGACATCACCTAATCGAACAAACGACGGTTCCACAACCATAGAAGCTGGAGCGATCAAATCCTTGATCGATGCAACACCTTTGCGATAAATACGCTCTTCCTCAAGCGCGATCGTCTCTTCTTGAGCTTTTGCGTGCAACTCTTCTTTTGTCGGGCCCTTTTGTAATCCAACGCCACCCTTCGTAATCAACGAAGGATCAAATGCGGGTTTCTGCTCAGGTGTAAAGGCCATAGATTATTCAATTTGAAGCTTACTGATATCAGTCATGCGCTGTGTTTCAAACATCTCTGGGTTATAAACCGTATACAACATTTCAATCAAGCTTTGCGTATCTAAAGCAACCGCATTCAATGACATGCTCGATAAACCACCAATAATCTGATTCACACGTAAACTTAAATCAAACTGAAGCTTTTTGAAGCGCTCTTCTGTTAACTTGCCTACGATTGTAGGTGAAAAAATCTCTCCAAGTCTTTGCACAAAACCTTTTTGCGCAGTTCCTTGATCCGTAGCTGGGTTAAGAGGAACAACGACGTAAAAACGCTTTTGCATAATATCCCCCATCTGTACGAGCTGCTTCACAAAATCCTTGTAATCATGAATTTGCTTTTTTAACAGATCATTTGTGAGTGTTTTCTCATTCTCATCAAGCTGATGCATGTAATGGTCAATATTCATGCGTCGCGATTGGATAACGACTTGAATAGGATAATCCAACCCATTCAAAAACTGCATATACGCCTGAACAATGGCATTTTGCTCATCAACGGATTTCAACGAAAAATTAATGCTAGAAACCAAGAGCACAGAACGCAGCGTTCCATCGCGCATGATCACAAGATTATCGCGTATTTCTGCGACATCGAGAAAACGCTGAGAAGGAACACCGGGTCTTGGACCAGAAAGTTTTTGACTTTGCATATCAATATTATTCTTCATCAGGATTGTACACCCCGCCCGTATTTACCGTCAGTGCTAAATCGCGCAAACGCGTTGACTCAGGACGACTCTTACTAACAGCAGCTGTTTTAAGATCACTCGCTTTTGGCATTTTAATCATCAAGTCCTTTAATTCTGCATTATTAAGCCCCTTATACCAAACACGTAAACGAGGTCGAACCATTGTCTGAAGCATGTTCACAAAAAACAAATGAAATGGCTGTCCATTAATCTTTAAAAAACCAAAAACACCAGCAAAAGCCGCAGTCAAGACTGCCAACAAAATAAAAACAGGAAGCTGAAAAATGCTATATTCAATAAAAATAGCAAATGTCGATCCGAGCGTTATCAAAAATTGCCTGACCGTAATCGGACCAAGAATCTTATCCTCATTATCGATAAATTGTGGAACAACAAATTTCTCTGGCACAACTCAAGTATATCACACACGAACACAACCCCTCTAAATCTCCCATTCTACGAAGGGAGACTTTCTGAAACGCCAGAACCCTCCTTCGTAGAAGGGAGGGGCAGGGGTGGGTTATCAAAACTGTATCCTTGCATTCAATGCAATGATTGCGCTCAATTCTTCCGCAGAAGGTAACGTCGGATCAACCTTACGTTTTTCCTCAACTAATTGAGCAACGGGTTTCGCTGAGGCAAAACTCTCAGCGATCAAACGCAAATACTGCTGCTGTAAAGGAGAAGATCTCCAAGCAGTAACCCCGTCTGTCCAACGTTCAAAATTTTCTCGCTTTAGCGTTTCTAGTTTTTGATAGATCTTCTCCGCCGCCTGATCTGGCGCCTTGGCCTGCCTTCTAAACGTCGCGATATCCATCATCTTTAACTCATCCGCTAATCCTGATAAACGAGTAGGCGCAACAACATCAACCATGGTTGGTTTCCCGGAAATACCATCTTGCATAGAGGGCGCTGGCTGACCTTGAATGACAGCGCGCAACTGTTCTGCAGCAGTATCACCATTTGCACCGGCGACCTTTTGTTTATACCAAGCAGCATGCTCCTCACTCTCACGCTGTTTCCTCTCATCAATCTTTTTGCGTTGTTCATCCTGAACCGCCTCTATCATCTTACGTTGCTCTTCTCCGATCGCTTCACGCTGTGTCTGATACGTCGATTCGATAACTCGAGAAACCCGTTCAGCCGCCTCAGGATTAAGTCCTACGCCGCCGATATGCACATCACGCTCAAGCATCAAGCGCACCTGAATCGCATTTCTCACATCACGAAACCTCGTAGAAACAAGATTTCGTAAACGCTTCATCATAAACTCATCAAGCTCTAAATCCTCAATTTGAGCCAGAGCTGATTCAACCGCAGTATCCAAAGCAGGGTCCTGACTAGCCGCACTCGATCCTGCCCTCGTTATACCTGTTTCCGATACCTGACTAGCAACTCTTGCTTTTTGACTCTCCTCATCTCTCTCGTCCCCCTCTTGCTGGAATCGTCTATACCATTCTGCATATTCCTGCTCAGACAAAACCTGCGTCGTCATTAAAAACTTATCCATCTCAACTAAAAACGCCTGTGCCTGCTGAGAAGCAAAACCCAACCCGCCGTCTGACTGAGAGCGTTGCAAAATCTCCAAAACTTGTTCCTTAGCACGAACACCTTTTACAAAAGAAACTAAAACGTCTCTGACTTTTTTTACAATCTCTTCATTCAACAAGCTAATTTTTGCCAATGAAGCAATCCGACGAACAGCAGCGCCATAAGAAACAGGCCGCAAAGAAATTCTTAAAGAAGACTGAATCTCCACCATCGGAACACCCAGCTCAAGCAACCTCGACTCAACATCCCAAGACAACATATCCGCTAAAGGCAAAACGACCCATCGAAGCAAGGCCTTTTCTACGTCTTCAGGTTTTCGATCTCCAGAAACAGATTTAATTCGTGCTTCAAAACTCTCCCTTGAATCTTTTTTGAAAATCAAATCCCAAACAAGATCCATAACGCGATTCCAAGCGTCGTTATCATATGACAACTGCGCCTGCGCCTTCTCTTCCTGCGCGCTAGAAGCCGCATCAAGAAGATAGTCCTGAACAACATCAGGCGACGCATGAAATGCTGCCAACCATTCATCTTTATTCATAATTCATACAATCGCGCTAATCTGAAGTAGACAATACGATAGTCGCTACACGCTTGTTAGCGCCAGGCACTTTAGATCTTTTAACCAGTTCATCAACCATAGTAACCACAGCTTCTTGCGACGGAGTTCGTGTTGATTGCTTCTTATATTCGTTTGCAAGGTCAACCATTCTTGGTAAAGCTTCAAAGATCACCTTCTTCTGCCCTTGCTCCATATTATCGATATGGGAAATAATTTCCACTCCCTTATTCACCGCAAAACCTTCAATAATCGGAGCAGAATGAGCACTTGAAACGCCATTCTGGTTCAAATCCGACAAAATCGGGATAACGTTATGCAACTCTTGTGTTGCCGTGGAGGAATTGCCACCCACCAATGCCGCAGAAGCATTATTAATATTGGCGTTTACCGCAGCAGCCAAATCACCCATCGCATTAGGCGTATTATTCGTATTTTGAATAAGCTCAGCCAATGATCCATCCGCATTCATATACTCTAATGCAGCCGCTGTATTCAAAGGTGCGCGTGCAGTATCTCCGGTTTTTAGTGTTGCAAGCGCAGCCGTCTGTCTACTATTACGAACTTCTGTTCCAGCTGTTGCTGCCAAAGCTCCTGTCTTTTCACGCGAAACATCATATGTACGAATCTTATTGTCTTTTCCGTCACGCTTATGTTGTAGGTTTCTTGCCGTATCAACAGTAACATTTGGAGAATTCTTCTGAAATGTTTCATGTGCATCAATACCATCAATAAGACTCTTGTTCTTTGATGCGCGAGCTGATTCCTTCATCCTTCCCCATGCAGCAGGATCTGAAAGCTGTAATTCGTTTCTTGCGTTAACGGTATAGCCATTCTCAAGCATCATCGCTGTTAGAACCTCACCGCTCATCGCGTCTTTTTCATCAATATCCTTATACTTATCAGGATCCTAGCTAAAGATGTTGCCAAGGCAGTACGCTCAGCCGGTGTAGCGCCTAAGTACGCTTTGCCCTTCATTTCTTTTGTCAGTTTATCAGATCTCTCATGATCACCGCGCTGATTAGCAAAAGCTAAATCCTTATTAATAAAAGAACGTTCCTGCTCCATAGAATCCTGCATCGCCAAAACCTTAGCCTGTTCTGGACCTTTCGCGGCATGAAAACCCTCTCTTCTCTTCTGATAACCTTTCTTATATTCATCCGATCTTGCAAACTCAGAAAATTGCTGAAACGCTTTCTTCCCTTCAGCTGAAGACGGATTCTGAGCAAGCATATCAGAAACATATTTATCCCTATCCGCTGGAGCAAGTCGCTTTAATGTTTCCATCTGATGAGCATTCTTATCTTTTGCTCCTGACGCAATCTCCGCATCATAAGCCTGCATTCCTTTATTTAACAACTTACTAGCACCCGATCCAACGAATGGAGTACGAGCCAATCCTTGTCCAAATTTAGAACGAGCAATCGCCGTAGAAGCTTGTTGAGTCACTCGAAACTTCTTATCAAATGAACGTGCTCCTTCCTTAGCAAAATAACCGGTCGCAGCAAAAGGAAGAGTAGCACCGATCCTTCCAATAGAAGTACCCAACGTCTTTGCTTGTCCAGCAAATTTTCCTAACGAAGGACTTAATTGCTGCGCCATAGTCACGGC
>CAIXDN010000028.1 GCA_903918235.1 Candidatus Uhrbacteria bacterium | reverse complement strand
TCAGAAGGTCAACGTGCGCCACCCCGATGGCAAGGCAGCAACGAAGACCAGCAAGAGACCGCATGTCTATTTTGTTTCTATCGAGGATCGAATGAAACAAGTCCTCGAAGATGCGGAAGCCTCACTCGCGGACATCGACAAAGAGATCGAAGCGCTAAAAATGAAGCGCGTTAGGTTCGCAGAGTATGTTATGCGAAACAAGAACCCGTGACTCTCTGCGCGCCATCATCGAAGCCCCTGACATCTCCGAGTTCATTCTCAGGAGGGAGGTCGCTCGGGGCTCATGTCGACATAACATCAGATCTACGAAAGACAACTTAGGAGGTTCGTCATGAAGCAGGCAAATTTCGTCGTGTTTTTCTTTCTTGCGGCTGCTTTCCTGGCGGTCCTCACGGGATGTCCTGTCACTCCGTCGGATCGCGACCAGGGAATCAATCCCCCTGGCGACGCCGGCCCGGACAGCGATGGAAACATCGATGTGGATGGTGGAACGCCTGATGAAGGCGTCCTTCCTGACAGTGGAATGGACACGGGTACGGATGCAGGTCCGAACGTGTGTGCAGATCCCGAGTACGTCGGGAATGAGTGTAACCTGCCGGAAGGCGTGGTTTACTCACGTGATGCCTTTCTGTGTGCGAGCGCCCTCGACTGGGATCAATGGATCAGCGACGAAGTCGGTGCAACCCCTGCGCGAGTATCTTCTTACGAAGAGGGGGGCGTACTGTACTTGAGCCTCAGCTTTGCCTCTGGCAACAGTGGAGCAACACGACCTATTGGTACGACCGCATGGCTTACCTGCGGACCTGAAGGCGCATGCTGGTACAACAATGCCAACATGTCGAGCAATTACGGTCGGTGTCGAGTGAGCTTTCCAGCGGATTGCTCCACGGCAACGATCGAGTGTTTGTTGCCTGGGACGAGCGTTCCGATCGTCAACCACGCAGTCTATGTTGGTCCCGCCTAACGGCGGACCGAGACCCTACCTGAAAGCCCCCATCTCGCAATACTGCGGGATCGGGGGCTTTTCAGTTTCTATTATTATCGGACTATCTCACCATTTTCACGTAGTTGCAGTGAACCTGGATAAACAATCCAAGGACGATTTGCACGTGGATCAGGCACTCCTGAGACAGGATCTGTTGGAATTCCTGGCCACGACTCTTGACACTCTCTAGCGTCTAAATTTAATACTGTATTTCCATCTCTATTCACTAACGAAGCTTTGTCGTTTGTACGAATATTTGACTCACTACCTAGTGTTGCACCCGCCCAACATCCTCCATTAGGATGTCTCACCGTGACGCTTGATGCGTCATCTGGCTGACCTCCTGTTGTTGATGCGCGACACTCTCCGGTACACCATCCAAAGTTATCTTGGATCATGACTCTCGGAGTGAAACGACAGGTGCGGAGATCGGTGTCGAAACAGCCATCGACGGGAGCGAGGCCTTCGAGACAGGTGTCGCCTGGGGCACATTCATTTGTGGAACCAGGAGTTGTACAACTGCGGTTTGTATCGCGTGAGCAGTGAGGCGACGTGGAGCAACGTTTCAAACCTCCTTCTGCTTCATCTGCTGTTTGTTGCGCTCCACAGGTGTAGAGGTGAGAAAAGTCGTAGTAATCAGATTGACATGCCTCTGTGCTGTTGCCGAACATCGTGCGGATGGTACAGGTGTCTTTGATTCCACCAACAGAACAGTCGGAGTCTTGGGAACAGGTGAGGTTTTGATTTTGTGCGCAGGTTCCGAGGTTGGCACAGGTGCCGGTGCCAGCGGGACAATCGGAGTTGGTTTGGCAGGTGAGGCCAGGGACCAAGGAACATTCGCGTTGGACTCCGCAGAATGGTTTGCGATTTTTCATTCTGGTGTCATCGACACGTTGTTTGCTGTTATCTCCCCAATCGATCACAACTTGGCGCAATGGCATTTGGTTGTGAGCGGCCCAGGCGTAGAAGCGGAGAGTGGATTTTTGTGTACCGCCACCGACGCTGATGACGCCATCGGTTTGGCCGTTGAAGGAGAAGGCATCAGTACGAGTGATTGGACATTGGCCAGGGACTGGGCAGTTACGGATGTCCGGGGCCGCGAGACGTGGCGGTTGAGGGGTGTAGTACGCCATGTATTTGAATGTTGCGGCGTCGATACCTGGAAGACCAAGATAGGTTGGCGTGTACATGCCGAGGGTGTGGTCGGTTGGGAGCGGGAATGTGCTGGCTGGCGCGAGCGAACCGTCTGCGCTCGTATCTGTGATTTTGTATGCGATCAAGCCGCAATATTCGTCAGATGGATCAGGGCACATGTCGAGACGAGGCTGATAACCGGCGGAGTGGGTACAGATGTTGTTGTCGGCGTCTGGGTTGTCTGAGGTGTTTGGGCCGGAGGTTGCTCCTGGTTTGCGACACTGTGGGACAGGATCGAAGGATGAGGCAAAACCTGTTGCCGTCTGAGTAGAGACGAAACCACAAGATGCGTTTGCCGCTGTCTTTGCAGTTGCAGTAACTGCACTTATACAAGAGAGGATATCCCCTGCACTTGTTACATCTTGTTTACAGATCTCACCATCGCGGATGCCACCTACACAGCGTCCAAACCAACCTGTTTCACTCACACCGCAGAGAGCTGCACCGGTCTCGCCTGGAACGGCAGAGAAATTACAGTCAGCAGAATCAACACAAGCATTTTCTGTTTCTGCGGGTGTAATTCCTGCAACGTTCAAGTGGATATTTGGATCTGTGCTCGCGATCGCGGAACATTTTAACCGAGAGGTTTGACAAGTTCTTCCTTCGATTTTTACCGGACAGCCAAAGCTTGCATCGGATGGAGCAGAACATGGGCGGTCCACGCTTGGGACTACTACTGCAGATGGCGATGCACTTGCTGTATAAGTTGCTACATTTGAAGTTCCGATGACACCACCGCATGCCCATGCCTTTACCGCAAGGCGTCCAGAACTTGCTGGCAAGGTTACTGTGAATGGTCCGGTATATTCAATACCGCCTGCACAACCGGGATCTGTTCCATCTATTGTATATCTAATGCCCGTAAAAGCACCCTCAACTGTGATTGTTACAGGTACCACTGTGCTAAATGCATAGGTATTTGAAGAAGGAGATATTGTGACTCGGTTCATACCAAGAGCAAGAGGAGCTGATCCTCGAGCTTCTCCAACGTTTGGACCTACGTTTGTATCACACTTGAAAGCATTGTTTGCTGCGTTTCCTGCAATTTCTTCCGTAACGGGCTCGGTCATGGAAGGTTTTGTGTATAGACCAGCAGCCGTTTTTGTCCAACCTGATTCTTCACGCAAGACACAGCTGTTTACGAGTGGCTTTAATGTTGTTCCTCCTATTGAAACAAACGTCGGCGCTTTACAGGCATCATCACTATCGACACAGGAGATGTTATTTGCACCACTAATGCCTACTTTACAGACTTTTAATGCTTTATTCTCATCTGCCGTCAGAAGTTTTTGGCAGGTACCATCGTATGAACAGGCTGTTTGAGGAACTGCGCCAGCAACAACCTCTACACAAAGAGCGTATCCTCCACAACCACCCTCACTTACTGCTGTATGCATTCCTATACTTGTGCAAGTATTATGATTCGTCGAGCCATCATTGTTTACACAACGACCTATGCTTTCTGACGGCGTTTCAGCTGAACATCGCGCGCCCTTAAATGGTCCTTCCAAGCAGGCTGTATCTATCTTTGATACCGGCAAGTATTCATAGCGATAGACGCGATAAATGCGAGCAAACAAGTTTGAGAGATATGACCACTTGTTTTGTGGGAACTGATTATTGCGATAATAACTTTGTGAAGGAGGTGCGAGCCAGATTGGTGGATTGAGTGGTGAGAATCCTGTGATCTCGGATCCACTCATAATCAGCGGATCTGCTCCAGCAGGACCGGTGTTTAGTGCGCTTGAGAATGGCGAAGCGTTATCGGAATATTGAATACCCGTTCCTGGTTCACGGAAGTCACCTTTGCTCCAAACGCGGTCTGTAAACGCGGCGTCTTGGCCTGCGTTCACACTGCGCACTTCTGCCACTTCTTTACAAACACTTGCAGAGCCAACCTCCATATTCATGTAGATGTAGCGCTGATCACCGCCCGTGTCTCCGCCACAAGCAGAAACCCAGAACCCTACAAACCGCCAAGGACCGTCTACCTTGTCCTTTGTTAACGTCGCAGGAGCAGTAGGTACTGAGGAATTTGTTGTAGGCGATTCAAAGACAGCGCGTATCGCAAAATAAGGTTTATTTGTGCTACATGTCTTCTGTACTGGTTTTACGCGAATATCACGTAGAGATTTGGATGCGTCGTCATTTCTACCTTCATCATTCACTTGAAGACCGATGAATTTTGTTGAATCGCCCGTACGATAGTCAGACTCCCAATATTTCATGTAGCAATCACCCGCATCAACTGCACACTTCACTTTTCTTGGCTCCGCATCATTTCCCTTTACTGTAAGAACATCCTCATTACCTCGTGTGAGATATGGCTTGTAGTTCTCGTAGAATTTTTTGCGCCATGTTGCATCAGCTGGTTTGCTCGAGGCGAGATCGTCGTAGTTGATTTTGCCCATTCCATCAACCCAACTGGCTTGGTAGCCACAGGCAATACGGCCATTTGGTCCGGAGATTGGATCGATCTTAAAGTAAGAAATGGAGTTATCTGTAAGTGCTTTATCAGGCTCAGATGAATCGAGTTGCAACTGGTCCGCAAGGCCCTTATCGCTCACACGCAAGAAATATTCTCCATAGCCAGATCCTGCGTCAACAAGGCGGATTCCATGCGCGTCTGTACCATTTGAGGCTGAACCACCACTATCATCCTGGTCATCGTCAGCGTATTCACAGTCATGAGTGGCGGTGTAATACGAGAATGGACTTGCACCGAAAATCGAAGCATAGAAGTTTCTGTCTTCTGTAAAGATGCCGTTATTATCTGATGAAACCCACTGATCACGATAGGTGATTTTTGTCATTGAACCTGCAAATTTTCCTCCACTTTGATTTGAATCATCCGCTGGCTCGCTCGCAGGCTCGAATGATTGGTAGTTCATCCGTGTTTTCACCGCCTGCTTCACTGGTGAAACACAGTAATACTGACCGGAGTTTTGTGGGGGCATGTAGCCGGAAGTTGGCTGGTAGTGGAAGGAATCTTTGTCACCAAAGAGAATTGGCGTCGGGTTCCATGTGAGACATGGTTTGTTGGATTGATCATCGCCAATCACACGCGTCTCATCACGCTCAAGACACTGGCCAAAAATTCCCTTAATGATTTCCAGTTTGTTGAATGCGACACAGCGACCACCGCCTTCAACGGGGCCACATGTTTGTGAGGCATTTGATCCTTCAACGGCGCCGGCGAGTGCGGTTGCTCCGGAGCCAGATGTTGTTTGTGTTGGAAGCGAGAAAATCGTCGATGGCAAACAAGACTCTCCATCGCGTGGACCACCTTGGCAAATGCCTGGAGGAACATTTTGTGATAGTGGTGCGTAGAACTTGCTTGATGCGGTTGAGCCAAAGTTGGCGCGCTTGTAATTACAGCTACAGTCCTCACCAAATTCACAGGTATTTGAGCTGATAAATCCACCTACCTTGGTTTTTGCTTTTGGTGGATTTGTTGTCATGTCCCACTCCGTGACGTAGCTTGCGCCAAACGGAGAATCGGATTCCGGATTTGCACGACACTCGGCTGGAGGGTAGGCGTTTGTGAGCGCCGCATCCGTACGAGGATCCGCTAAGGAGAAACGTGAAGAAACGTTTTGGAAGTTATAATTATCACCACCGTATTTTACTGGGAGATAGCAATGTACGACTGGGGTTAATGGTCTGCCTAATACGCTTACCTCAGTATCAAGATAGTAACCGATGATACCTGAACCGATGTGTTGGCAGAGATTTAGCGTGCGGTTCGCTTCTCCAATTGGAGTAGAGTCCAGGATTCTTGCATCGTTTATTCCAGGATCTGCTTTGAACGTGAGTGGGAATCCCGTAACGACTGGTATCAATACAGACGCTGCCAAACGATAATCAAGGGCAAAACGATTATCATTGTTATCGACATTCTTTGCTCCCTCAACACCAACGCGCGCCGTTACGAGTTCTGAAATCTGGAAGGCGTTTGGCATGGCGTAACCGGAATAATCTTTTGTGCCCAATCCGACAGGACGCTCGGTGTAGGTGTTGATGTCAAAGAATTTACCGGCTTGCATGACAGCTTCCGTGGAAGTCGCGGAACGGTCGACGTAATTTGCACAGAAGATTTCTCCTGGCTTACCCGTGGATTTGTCACACAGTGCTACGTTTGTACAAATCTCCTTGTGCTGACTCGTTGCTGGATCAAAGACGGATTCTGAGCTCTTGCAACCAAGCCACTGCGCACAATCGCGGTCAACTTTAATCTTGACCAATATGTTTGCATCCGTTGATGTTGTTGACTGACAAGCAGGATCTGCGAAATCTCTTGAGCAGTCGATTGGTTGTGTTGGTCGGAAATCGTTGCTGTTGTATTTGCGGTAGCTCGCGGCAACAGAATAGTTCAAAACTGGGTTGGTCATCTCGCGCATCAAGACACAACCTTGTCCGAGGTCGACATTACCCGCGCAAGATGTGCGGTCAATCTTTTCATCGTTGATAAAGAAGTATGGCTTGCCGGATCTGTGGAGCGTATCGGATGTATCGTTTACGTCACGGAACTCTGTACACTCGGTTGCTGTTGCTGGACAAGCACCTGTCCAACCTGACCAAACTCTATCTCCACGTTTTGGTAATCCAAAGCTATGACCATCAATCAAGGTTTCTGGGTAGCAAGGAGTATCTCCTATTGCGCCTTTTTGGAACCAACCGCTGTATTCCCCTTCTTCGTATGAGGTTGTCGCTGGTAAACGTACGGCTGTGCGATATTCACAAACCTTGCTTCCTGGATTGCGGAAATAGTCACTGGAGCCGTTGTAGGAGAACTCTTCACAGAACTCCTCTGAAGGCTTACAGAGCGCATCGCCGTATTTTGTGATGTCGTCTTTGTAGTAAACCGTGTCGTAGCTTTCAATTGTTGAGCGATCGATCGAATACCGTGGCTTTCCAAAGGCACGACAAGAGGCATTCTCGAGCTGACACACCTTGGAAGGATCGTAGACGAGATAGAGCATTCTATCTGCTGGGCGTGTCGTGGTTGAAGCGCCAAAGTAAACGGTCGTTGCTGGAGGAACTGCTGGGTTGTAAACAGGAACCGGTGATGCATCGTGCTGATTAAAGTTTTCCGAGTAAGCGCCGTCTGAGTTACGCGTATCGACGAATGCACGACAACCGATCCCCTCGGCATGACATAAGCTCGTAAATCGGAATGCGTTTACTTCTCGGTTAAAGCGATCATTGTATGCACGGCAACCCAACATAGCCTGAGGTTCAACCGCGCCAGCAAATGAGCGGTCACAAGAGTTTGGTGTGTTCCATGAATTTTCAATAACAAAGGCTGTGTCACGGACACGCTCGATGCGAACTTCATCAATAAATACTGCACCTACTGCTGTTGGTCTCATGCCAAATGTTGTTGCATCGGTTCCTGCGGCTCCGGAGAACAAACCGACTGTATAGCGCTGCCAATCTGCAGAAAGATGGATCGGAGCTCCGATGGCAGATGGCATTACAGAAGGCGTTGCTGCGTCACGCATACCAAACTCCAAACCTTCACTTACACCAATGCCTTTTGCCCAAAAACTCACGCGGTAAAGACCGTCTGGAGTACTTGAGAAATCGACACTTGTGCCACCATCGGCGCTTGCTGTTTTCTCAAGGCGCAAACTTTGATCACCAACCAATAATGATTCTGTTGAGACGGTTCCTGTGCTAAAACCGCCTTTTCCATTGCGGAAATTTTCGTTTACAAGAACCTGGGTGTTTCCAGCGGTTGTTCCTGAATAGGCGCGACAGCTTGCCGCGGAAGCAGGACAGGAGCGACTCTCGCCGATAAAGGCGCTATAAAAACACTCGCTTGTTGTTATATTGAATTCTCCACCTGTTTTGGAACAGTCATTGAAGTTTGTTGCACGAGTGATGCGCAGATTTACACAATCATCTGTTGAGAGAACTGTCTGTGAGTAGTAGCTATAAAAGACATTTCCTGCGGCATCATAGAATTGACGACAATCTGGATCTACACCTGTTCTCCATAGCTCTTCGTTACAAGTAGATGGCTCTTTGAATGCACCATCTGGGGCTCGTTTTGCCAATACTTGTGGTGGCTTGAGACCGCTTGGAGCTGTCGTATCTGCCATGAGCGAGAAGGTGCGTAATTGATAACCAGCCGACTCAGAACCCTCCCATGTAAAGAAGGTCTTTGTTTTTGTCGCATCTGGCAAATGACAGGTTCGGAGATAGCTCCAACTGGAAGATTGCTCTCCGCCATTAGCAGAAGAACCCATGTTGGTAAATGCCTCACAGCCGACCTGTGCTTGCGTACATTGACGAGCTGTTGATGGGATAAAGTAGCTTGAAGTCGCGTCTGCTGCATCGCTAAAGCGCGTGTCTGGATCGTTTACCAAGTCAAATGCTGCTGGTTGTTTACGGAACTCGGCATAACCTACACATTCTTGCGGACAAATATCATTTGCGCTCAAGATTGCTGGAACCTCCGGTCCGCCAACTTTATCGGTATAACCCTGACAACCTGCATCAACCTGACGACACGATTTTGCAAAGTCACTACACGATGAAGCATCCGATGCTGCGCCCGTACAGCTCAAATCATCTGGAGCAACCTTCATGTGCAATACAGACAAACTTCGATTAGATCCTGTGATGAAATTTGTTGCAAATTGGCCTTCTTCTAACTGCACGGCATCAACAAGAGCGTCTGTTCCAACAATGTCAAACGTAGCAGATCGCGTAGATGCAACTGCTAAAAATGAACATTCATAACGGGTCCAATTATTATCAAGCTCAGAACCGCTCTTTAATATCTTTGGAGACGAGCCGCACCCAGCGCTCTTGTATGCTAATCCGATCTCTGAACTTGGGGATATTCCTGCCGAATCAAATTGATTTAGCCTTACCTCGATTGCTGGGTGCTCTCCATTTGCTCGAACCCATGCGGAAATCGTGTAGATACGGAGCGGAACAATCTCTACATTCTGCTGATAGGCAAATCCAGCGCTTAGTCCAAGTGAAGCTGTGCCATCGAGCGAAAGATCGCCGGTTGATACTGTTGGCAAAACAAATGGCGCTACATCGCTTCTCCTCCATGCTTCTAATGCAAGCGGAGAACCCATTGCTGTTTCAAAGGAAGGATTTCTCAGCAGGTTCAATGCTGACTGTCCAACCTCTGAGCTTAAGAGTTTTGTACAGCCTTCATTTGTTGCGGCGCACGGTTCTAATGTCTTATCAAAATACATTTTTGGACTTGTTTCCGACCATACACCATCGGCGTTACGCGCTGTTGCGTAGCTCATACATCCAACGTTTTCTGTGCGACAAACTGCGTTATCAAGCGTGTTGCGCAAGTAGGACGCTGTCTGGCCTCCGCGGTCTGTATAAGTACGACAGCTTGCAAAATCCTCCTTACACTCCTCTGCGTTAAAGCGATAAACGTTCTTTTCTGCGACACAGTATCCATAACCACCAACACACTCGCCTGCGTCATCGCGACGTAAACAGGTTTGAATGTCACGACACTCTTCACGACGCTGTCCAAGACTCGATGATAGCAATGTATCGCCGTAGCCCGTTAACTGACACTGCTGTTGGAACGATGTTACGATCCAATTTGGGTCAATTAAATTACACCATGGGTGTGTGGCATCGCGCTTGCCGTCTGTATTACAACTTGCGTAGCCATCGACGACTTCTTTTAAGGTTACGCATCCATCTGCTCCAGCACATCTTGCGACGTTTTCCGTTGAGTTTGCTGCAAATTCAAAACCAACAGGCAGGATACGCATTGCGCGGAGTTTTTGTAAGTTACCGGCACAATATGCTTGCTTGTAACAGTTGCGATCTTGGTTGTTTCGAACGTCGCTTGTTGGAATCAAACGCCACTCGCCCTTCAACATGCTTTGCTCCATTGCCAAACGTATTGTTGGATTACCTTCTGCTGTTTTTCCAAGAATAAGCTGCGCAAGACTTTCATCTGCCGTACAGTTCCAAAGACCACGATTATCCGGACACGCAATTAATTCAGAATTGATTTCTACATCGCTTACTCGGAGAAGTGAGACGTTCTTTAGGTCGATATTTGCTTTGCGTGAGTCGGTCTTGCCTCTGACGCTGATTGAATCAGGACTGGAAGTTACGCCAACTTTTGCCGTTGAAAAATCAAAAGCACCTAAAATACCCTTTTCCATGACGCGCTTTAACATTTTATTGGAAAGCGTATTAATGAACATGGACGCTGTATAGGAAGCAAGCTGCACAAATCCTTGCTCAAATGCTGTAGACATCGTTGCACTGAACGACGCTGTCTCCGTTTCTGCTGGCTGTGTTACAATTTGCTGTGTTATCTGATCTCTTACGGTTGCAGATGGAGTCCTGATTGCTCCATCTACTCTACCCGTTACAGGTCTTATTCCTTGTCCTTCCTGACGATCTTGCGCTGCGCTTGAAATAGCATCGGCGATATTAATATCTGCACGGCCAAAAATAGCGGAGCTGATACCTAGGTCGCTTGAATTGGGATTAAGGCTTAAACTTACATTATTCGTTATTTCGACGTTTGTAAGCGACGTGTAGATCTCCTTGTAACTTGAAACAATATCTTGAAAATCACATCTTGGTTTTGGGCGAGCCGTTTCACCCGAATTAATACCCGGAATACCCAGATTACCTATAGACAGCTGCAAGTTTAACAACTGTGTTGGATTCGGAGGACGACATAAGTCCAAGCCAGCCTTTTCAAAAAAATCATTGGATAACGATCCAATAAACTCTCCGGCTGCATCACCGCCAACGTTCTTTAGATAGCTCCCAAAACCCTTGTTATATGCAAGCGCGCCCTGTCCCGTACCACCACTCGCAACATAGTTTGCTGCATCAAATGCGACCTGCCCTGCAAAAGAACGCGCGGCGTTAAAAAATGCGGTCACAGCTGCCTGAGACAACTGCTTCAGTATCATCGTTATAATACTATCTGTTTTCTGTGGAATGTCTTCTGCGACAAGGACTGGCAACTGCGCCTTTGCGGGGTGCGTTACCAGTGGGCTACCGACGAGTACGACTGCCGCAAGGCAACCGAAAACGGCAAGAAGGACACGTTGAGAAAAAGATCGATGATACATAGCGTAATATTAAGGAGATGTGCTAGTGCTCGCACCTACAGAAGCGCTTGCTTTTGCCTTTTCTGCCGACTGACGTATTTCAAGCACTCGTGCATATGTTACCGCATAGACCGATGTTAATTCTATATCGGACAATGCCTGAATCTTATCCGCAGGGACAAGACTGTATTTGGTCAGCACCTCTTTTATCTGTGCTGACGTCATCCCTGCTGGATCTTGCGCCTCCTGAATAAATAACTGCGCATCACGAATCCCCGCTGGCAAGTTTGGGTCGATCGCTGGGATCAGTGGTGCTACATTTGCAAGGTCGCTAAATGCTGCTGTTGATGAACCTGCTGTTTCTTGATTTACAGCTTCTACACAAACCGTTCCTTCTGGACAGTTTGGGTCACTTCCTTGTGCGATTTCAATCGCGTCTAGGATTCCATCGGAATCCGTGTCGGCGAGATACGGCGACGTATGATACACGTACAGTTCACTGTAATCACTTAAACCGTCACGATCCGTATCTTTTGCCTTAGAAGCCTCCAGTTCTCTTGTATCTGCAGATTGTTTTGCAAGAATCTCTCGTGCTGGTTTAAGAACATTATTTGAAACACGAAATGGTGAAAGTACGTGCTCGCGCATGTACACGGTCGAAAGAATCAAAATGACGATGCCGCAGATAGCCAGAACGGAAGCGGAAAAACGCGTTTCCGTAGGCAAGGTGCGCCATCGATCTTTGACTTGCTGTATGGGCGCCAAAGGCATAGGTGTATGATAGCACATGACAAAAGGAGAAACGAGGCTTACACTTGTGTAAATATGGAATCCTATTTAAAAATCAAAATGCAAAACGTAAAACAAGAAGATGATTGGTTTAAAAAAGAAAATGAAGGTCAATTATCTGTCGACGTCTTCCGTGAAGGTGCAATGCTTGTTGTGCGATCAACCGTCGCTGGTGCAAAATCGGAAGATCTGGATATCGCTGTTAATGGCGACCTGCTCACTATACGCGGAAGTCGCGAAGACGGGAGGCTTATCAACCAAGATGACTGGTTCCATCAGGAATGCCATTGGGGTACATTCAGCCGCAGTCTCATTTTGCCTGTCGACGTTGTTGCGGACCAGGCGGATGCCTCTTTACGTGAAGGAATTTTAGAAATTCGCATTCCGATACGAGGCAGCGAGCGACATATATCCGTACGTTAATATCATCTTCTATTTATGGGGTTTCTACCTACTCAATGTAAAGTGATTCAGTTCGATCCATTAACCGTGACGCTCGATATTGAAGGACAAACGGTTGTTTTCCCAAGAACAGCTATTGCCGGCAATCTTGTTGTTGGTGATATAGTACAGCTCGTTGCGATCGCTCCAGGAAAGCAACAAGACGCGGATCAAGAAGTCGCTCGCGCGATGCTAAATCGACTGCTCGGAGAAGGAGCAACAAATGCATGAATATCACTGAAGCAAAACATCACGGCAAGCGTATCGCTACTGTATCCCTGATTGGGATTGCCATTATTACCGGTCTTTCGACTACTATTCTTGCCGGCCTCGGTGCCGCGGCTTATGGATATGAGACCGTGTTTCATGATAAATTTTTTCCTGGCGTTAGCGTTGCCGGTATCAGACTTGATGGGATGACAAGGACACAGGCAGACGCGGCGATTTCCAAAAAAATTAATACAGCGCTTGAACCGGGCTTTATTTTTCGTATAGACGGTAAACAGATCGTGCTCCCAAGAAATCAAGTTGCTATTGAAGATCCTGACTTGTCCCGAGATCTCATCACTTATGATCCGGCACCTGCTATTGATCAAGCCTTTCTTGCGGGAAGAGAATCCAATGCGCTTTGGAATGCGGTTGCTCGAGTCAACCTTTATTTACAACCAAGAACTATCGAAATCAATACAACCATTGCAAGCGATCTCGCTGAGCAGTTATTACGCAACGCTGTTGAAAAAAATTTGACGCTCACGCGTGATGCTGAGCTCCATGTCCACATTCCGACGTCCACGAATGCAGGTTTTATTACCGATATCCAGGCTGAGCAATTAGGAAAATCCGCTGATATTGCGCCTGCTATCAAGACGCTTGAAGCTCAAGCTCGTCGCATTGTCTTTCAGCCAATCACGATCAGCGTCTTAAACGTTTTACCTACGATTAGCGCAGATGATATTCGTGCGGTCTTGCCTACGATCCCAGAATGGCTCGGCAAGGCACCTTTTACGCTAACGAATGATTTGAAAAAATTTCCCGTCACAAGCTCAACGATTGCGGAGTGGATCACAGTCAGCTCAACAAATTCTGGCGTTGCTTTAGTTTTAGATCCTCAGCGTATTAAAGCATCAATGACGACATTTGCAGCGGATTTTCTTAAAGAACCCCAGAATGGAAAACTCACCCTGGATGAAGCTGGAAAACTGAAAGAGTTTGTTGCTCCTGTTGAAGGCATAAGCGTTGATGGCGAGCTTACTCGAGAAGCAATACTCGACGCCTGGAGCCATAGCTCTTCTAGCGCACCTATTGCGTTTTCTCACGTAACGCCAAGCATCGAAGGCGCTGATGCTGAGCGTTTAGGTATCCGAGAACTTCTTGGCGTTGGCCGTTCCTACTTTGATGGTTCGCCTTCCAATCGGCGAAAAAATATTGCTCTTGGTTCAAAAAAGATGAATGGCGTCCTTCTTGCTCCTGGGGAAATATTTAGTCAGCTTGGGGTTTTGGGTGAGATCGATGGGCCAAATGGATGGTTTCAGGAGCTCGTCATTAAGGGAAATAAGACCTTGCCAGAATATGGCGGTGGTCTGTGTCAGGTTGGATCAACCAGCTTTCGTATGGCTCTTGCCTCCGGCATGCCGATTGTAGAACGTCGCAACCATAGCTACCGGGTTCGTTATTATGAACCTGCTGGAACAGACGCAACGATCTACTCGCCGTCACCTGATTTCCGGTTTAAAAACGATACAAATAGCTCTATTTTAGTCACCTCGGAGCTTACTGGCGATATGCTTGCCTTTTATGCATGGGGGACTGCTGATGGCAGAATAGCTGAGCAGACAAAACCAGCGATCTATAACATTGTTCCACCGCCTCCCCTTAAACTCGTTCCGACAACAGACCTGCCAGTTGGTAAGCGCAAATGTACAGAGTCTGCTCACGCCGGAGCTACAGCAAGCTTTGATTACACAGTCACGTATCCAAACGGTGAGGTAAAAAAGGAGAATTTTACCAGTCTTTACCGACCTTGGGGCGCCGTCTGTCTCATCGGCTCGACCGCAGAAGAAGTGACAGCTTCACAAAATCCTCAAAATCCCATTATTGATCAAACGGGGATTAATAACCCCAACTAATACTCGCATAAGTACCGTACAAAATGCTTGACGGATTGTTTTAACTATGATATAACTACATTAGTACTTTGAGCCGCCATGGGCAGTTTCCAAGGGTGGGCTCATTTTTTGTCTCTTTACAGCGCTTTTGTACCGGACGAGGTTGTCAGCCCTTTGATACTTATCCACAGCCTGATAGGATCAAACAAAAATTTAGACAGATGACAAACGCTTAAGCAATCCGCGTCCACGACAAGCATGGGATTTTTTCGCAGGGTGCCGCAGGTCTTCGGACTCGCTCTCCCCTATGAAAAGGTTTCTTGGATGCGGATTGCTCGAGCGCTGGTCGAAAGTCCAATTGAAATAACCCCCAGTCTGACACGCGTCGGACTG
>CAIXDN010000027.1 GCA_903918235.1 Candidatus Uhrbacteria bacterium | reverse complement strand
CTTGATATGCCAAACTATTACATCACCACAACATTGCCGTATGTGAATGCTGATCCGCATATTGGATTTGCGCTTGAAATTGTCCAGGTAGATTTTTTGGCGCGCTATGCAAGACTCATGGGAAATGATGTTGTGTTCAATACAGGAACTGATGAACACGGATTGAAGATTTGGAAGAATGCTCAAGATGCTGGCTTGGATCCAAAGACGTATTGTGATGGGTTTTCATCCAAGTTTCATGCGTTAAAGGAGTCACTGAACTTGTCGTATACGCATTTTGTTCGGACAACGGATGCGCATCATATTGCGGCGGCGCAAGAGTTTTGGCGTCGTTGTGATGCTAAGGGTGATATTTATAAGAAGGCGTATAAGATTAAATATTGCGTTGGTTGTGAATTAGAAAAGACGGATTCGGAATTGGTGAATGGTGCTTGCCCGATTCATCCAAAGATGGAAATTGAAATGATCGAGGAAGAAAATTATTTTTTCCGATGGTCAAAGTACGGCGAGGCATTGCTTGCGCATTATGCGAGTCATCCGGATTTTGTGGTGCCGGAATCGCGTTTGAATGAAATCCGGAGTTTTGTGGAAGGTGGTTTGCAGGATTTTAGTATTTCTCGATTGAAGTCAAAGATGCCATGGGGTATTTCCGTGCCACATGATCCTGATCAGGTGATGTATGTTTGGTTTGATGCGCTCGTGAATTATATTTCTACGATTGGTTGGCCGGAGAATGATGCAGAATTTACTGCCGCTTGGCCGGGTGTCCAGGTTGCCGGTAAAGATAATTTGCGACAGCAATCGGCCATGTGGCAGGCGATGTTGCTCTCGGCGGATTTGCCGATGTCGAAGCAGGTTTTTATCCACGGTTTTATCACAGCCGAGGGACAAAAGATGTCTAAGTCGCTTGGGAATGTCGTGAATCCAAATGAGCTTGTGGATGCGTATGGTGTTGATGCGGTTCGTTATTATTTGCTTGGCGCTTTGCCGGCTTATGCGGATGGAGATTTCTCGCGCAAACTATTTGAAGAACATTATGGTTCTAAGTTGGTGAATGGCATTGGTAATTTGTCGTCACGCGTTGGAACGATGGTGGGAAAATATTGTGAGGCGAAAGCGCCGGCTGTGGCACCGGATATTTTTGAGACGGAACGCTTTTGGAAAACGTATGATGATGCATTAGCTCGTTATCATTTTGATGATGCGATTAAAGCGATCGATGAATTGGTGAGCGCGTGTAATAAAGAAATTGATGTGCAGGCACCGTTTAAGAAAGCAAAGGAGGGGATTGATGTAAGTCCTTTGATGTATCAGCTTTCGGAGGCGTTACGTCATATTGGTATGGCTTTGTTGCCGGTTGCGCCGGCGAGTGCAGCAAAGGTTTTGGCAAATTTGTCGGTTGATGCGGAGGAGATTTCTTTTGTGAAGGATCGTGTTTGGGGAGGATTGAAGCCAGGGGTGTCGGTTTTGAAGGGAGATATCTTGTTTCCAAGACTTGAGGTAAAATCATAAGCATGATTCTCGTAGACATTGTTCTCTTCTTGATTATCCTCTCCTTTATTGGGCGAGGATATCGGAATGGTTTTGTTGAGTCGCTTGGAGAATTAGTTGGGGCGGTGATTGCGTTTTTGGCGGCACGATTTTTTGCGCCTGGATTTGGACAGATTTTGGTTTTGCTTATGCCGGGGAGACTTGGACTCGCGCAATTTGTTGGTTTTGTGCTTGTGTTTGTGGTTGTTTTACGTTTGATTGGATGGTTATTTACGCTTGCGGATAGTCTCTTGAAGATTATTACTTCTCTGCCAATTATCTCCTCTTTGGATAAAGTTATTGGTGCAGTATTGGGGATTTTTACGGGAATTGTGTTTGTGGGTTCTGTTACTTATACGGTGCTTACGCTTCATTTTGATCCAACATTGATGACGTGGCTTGGTGGTTCTACGGTTGCGCGATGGAGCATGTCGGCGTTTACGAGCGTGCTCAGATTTTTATTGTGAGGCCGTTTTTAATCGACACTCATTGTCATATTCATTTCCCCCCGTACGACATTGATCGTTCGGAAGTTTTAGCGCGAATGAAGGAGCGGAATATTTGGGGGATTACGATTGGGACGGGGTTGGTGAATAGTGAGAGGGGGTTGAGATTTGCGGAGGGGGTGGAGGGGGTTTGGGCGACGGTGGGGTTGCATCCGGAGCATGTGACGAGTGATTATGAGGATGAGAATGAAGGGGAGAAACCGGAGCGTGATGTGACGACGGAGGAATTGGTTGAGGTGGCTTTGTCATCAAAAAAATGTGTAGCTTTTGGTGAGACGGGATTGGATTGGTATCGAATCGATGAAGGACGTGATGTGGAAAAGGCAAAGGCGGAACAGGAAAAAGTTTTGCGCGAGCATTTTTTTGCGGCGCATGAACTTGGATTGCCACTTGTATTTCATTGTCGAGAATCGTTGACGCGTTTGGCGGAGATGATGCAGGAAGAATGGAATGCGGGGCGCAAGCATCGTGGAGTTGTGCATTCTTTTACGGGAACATGGGAAGAGGCAAAACCATTGCTTGATTTGGGTTTGCATCTTGGTGTGAATGGGATTTCTACGTTTCCGCCACGTAAGGGAAGTGATCCTGAGCAGTCGATTGCTCGTACGATTGAGCGTATTCCATTGGAGCGTTTATTGTTTGAAACCGATGCGCCTTATCTTGCGCCAAATCCGCATCGCGGAAAGCGAAATGAACCTGCCTGGGTTGAGGAAGTCGCAAAACACGCCGCTTTGGTGCGAGGAATTTCTCTTGAGGAAATTGCAAAACAAACAACGGAGAATGCGATGAAATTATTTCATCTCACGGAAGAGTAAGTTTGTTTTTTGATTTTGCGAGTAAGCCGTCTTTTATTAATCGATCGATCATCGCTGTGATCCAGCTTTGGTCGATTATTGAAAATGTCGGATCAATGAGTGCTCCAATTTTTGAAATAACGATGGGAGATTCTGATTGGCGGACGAGGGAGAGAATGCGGCCGCGATAGATGCGGTCTGGATATTTTTTTCCGGGGTGGATTTGTTCTTTTGTTTTTTTGATCATGCGCTTTGGTGTCCGGACTTTTCCAGAGAGGAATTTTGGCGCGGCAAGACAATCGTCCTTTAATGGACAGGTTGAACAAGTTGGCGTTTTTGTGCAGATGGATGTTGCGAGATCAAAGGCGGCTTGGGGGAGATCGAAAAAGCGGCCGGTGTATGGAATCCATGCGTCGGCGAATTTATGGATACGTTCATCGTCACTCATCTGTGGGTAGGGTTTTGCGAGCCATAATCGACCTCCTACGCGACGGAGATTGGTGTCTGTAGGCCAATGTCGTTCATGGAGGGAGAAGACGGCGAGGGCGTCGGCGGTGTAGGGACCGATGCCTTTGAGGGTGAGCCACTCGTTGCGTGTTTTTGGAATGCCGTTTGTGACGATAGAGCGAGCGATATCACGTAGCGCAAGTCCGCGACGATTGTAGCCGAGGCCCGCCCAGGCGTGGATGATTTCAGCGTTGGTTGCTTTTGCGAGTGCGTTCCATGTTGGAAAACGTTTCATCCAGGCACGATAAAAATCGATCACGCGCGTGACTTGCGTTTGTTGCAGCATGATTTCCGAAACGAGGATTCGGTAGGGGTCGCGGGTGTTTCGCCAGGGGAGTTTACGGCCCTCGCGGTCAAACCAGTGGAGAAGTTTTTGCCAGGGTTTCATCGGCGGAAGGTGAGTGTGGAAAGCGCTTCTATTAAATTGTTTTCTTCTTGCTTGCTATTTGGTTTTGCCCAGATTAGAAGCGTGGATGATGCGCCGCTTTGATCGCGTAGCATCCATTCGCTTCCGCGTTTACCGATGAGAAGGTGGCCGTCTACAAAATACGTGACTTCACTGGTTGATGATGTGTTTGTTTGCCATGCGCTTTCTTGAAGAGCGTTGTATGGTTGAATGCGGAGCCAGCCTGCATCAAGCGCGCTGTCATTTTGTGTAGAGGAGGCGCTTGTTGCTGGAAGGCGAATACTAAAACCGAGCGGAATATTGATCCATTCTTTCCAGTTTGTTGATGTGTGCGTTTTTAGTAGCGGCTCTGCTTTTGCGAGTAGGTCGTGCTCTTCATCGTATTTGCGGATGAGCTCTTGCGTGGTTTTTATTTCATCGGATGCGCTATGGAGTTTGTTGTTGGCTTCATCGGCAAGTTTTTTGCTGGCGGCTGTGAGTTCTTCTGATTGTTTTTTTGCTTGTTCGGTCGCTTCATAGAGCCTTGTGCGGTCGGTATTTGCTTGAAAAAGAAAATATCCCGTACCGATAGCTGTTGCTAGAGCACCAAGAAGGATCCACCCAATAATTGACCATGATTTTGCCATAACAGATGTGATAGTAGCGTAAAAGCGGAAAGCATGGTACCCTCGCGCCTTGACCATGCCTCCCCAGCCAAAACCGAGGCTTCATGCCCTTGATACGATCCGAATTCGCATTTCATTTGCGGATGGGGGAGCTTTGCGCGTGGAGGCGATTGTTGACTACGGACCGCTTAAAGTCCCGCTCATGTCGCTTGCCGGAGCGAAGGATTCCATGACGGACAAGGAAGGGCGTGTTCATGAGGCTGATCGTGATTGGGATGTTGAGGGAGAAGCTCGTATCTTCTTGGCGCATGCCTACCCACTGATTCCTACGGATGAGTCTCATTCGTTTCGCGTGCCCGCTGATGAACTCTATGCCTTTTCTAAAGATGTTCTTTCTGAACTTGAATATCAATACACCGTTGAGGCTGATTCCGGCGTGTTGGAAAAACTTGCGGTACGTCGATTGTCGATTTCACCGGAGATTGGTATTTCATCGTCACGTACGGGTTGGTTTGATTTTTCTGTGGCGTGGCATTGCAAGGAGGTTGATATCGATACAAAGGAGTTGCTTGATGCGGTGAGTAGCGGAAGACCGTTTGTGCGTACCAATGATGGGGCGCTTGTTGAATATGAAAATACGGAAGAGCTTGAACGACTTGCTGAGTTTTTAAATCGTGCCGAGCAAAAGGATGATGGATCGTTTTCTGGACGATTGTTTGATGCGCCGGAGATGCAGATTCTCCTTGAACGTATTCAGTCATCTCGTATGGAGACGACGGATGCGGCTTTTAGACAATTTTTGACAGAGGCCCAGGCGGGTAAGCCGATTGAGCCGATTGAGCCACCAAAACATCTTGAGTCGATTTTGCGATCGTATCAGGTTGATGGAATGTCGTGGATTGCATTTTTGCGCAAGTATGGTTTTGGCGGAATTCTTGCGGACGATATGGGATTGGGTAAGACATTGCAGGTGTTGGCTTTTTTTGCGGCAACGCGTAAAGCCGGGGACACACCGGATCTTGTTGTTTGTCCAAAGACATTGACGCTAACGTGGGCGGAGGAAACATCGAAATATCTTCCAGGGTTAAGGGTGCTTGTTATTGAAGGTACGGCTGAGGATCGTGAAAAGCAGATTCGCTCAATTAACGATTACGATCTCGTGATTACGACGTATCCGTCTTTGCAGCGTGATCTTCCGCATTATTTGGATTGGGGAAAGTCATTCCGATCCTGCATTATTGATGAAGCGCAATATATTAAAAATTCTGCGACAGCGACGGCAAAGTCGGTGAAGTTGATTCCGGCGGATTTTCGGCTTGCTCTTACGGGTACACCGCTTGAAAATGGTGTGCATGAGTTGTGGTCTATCTATGATTTTTTGATGCCAGGATTTTTGGGAACCACATCGGATTTCCGGAAGCGCTATGAACGGCCGATTAAGGATCGTCAGGATCAGGGAGCGCTCGATCGTTTGCGCACGCGTATTCGTCCATTCATGTTGCGTCGTACAAAGGCGGCTTTGTTGAAGGATCTGCCACCTAAGATTGAACAAACGATGCATGCACCGCTTACGCCGGAGCAGTTGGTTGTTTATACGCGTACGCTTGAGCAGGTTCGTGAAAATGTGATGAAGGCGGTTGCGGAAAAAGGATTTGCGCAATCACGTATTGAGATTTTAACGGCGCTTATGAAGCTTCGTCGCATTTGTGATCACCCAGCATTGGTTGATCCGCGTCTCCCTAGGACGGAGGATCTTTCCGGTAAGATGGGGCTTGCACTTGAGCTTGTGCGTCAGGCGGTTGAAGGCGGACACAAAGTTTTGTTGTTCTCGCAATTTACTGGGATGCTTGATCTCTTGCGAACGGCCCTTGATGAGATGGGGATCGGACATGCGACGATTGAGGGAAAAACGCGTGACCGTGAGGCAGAAATTAAAAAGTTTAGTAAGGATCCGAATACGCCCATTTTCCTTCTGTCATTACGTGCGGGTGGAACGGGTTTGACATTGGTTGAGGCGGATACGGTTATCTTGTTTGATCCTTGGTGGAATCCGATGGTTGAGGCACAGGCGATGGATCGCGCACATCGTATTGGACAGACAAAATCGGTGAACGTTTACAAGCTTGTCACCAAGGGTTCCGTTGAGGAAAAGGTGATGGAGCTTCAGGTACGTAAAAAACAATTGTTTGATGCATTGATTCAGGAGTCGGAGACAGATTTAAGCGCATTGACCTGGGAGGACGTTCAGGGGCTGCTTAGTTGACAAATCGGCGATATTTGCGTAGAATAAGCCCGTATTATTCTTATTTTATCTATGCAAAACTTGCTTCTGTACGTCATGGGTGCGGCTGTATTGGCCATCGCATTTGCTGCTTATTTAGCCAATCAGATCTTGGCTCTTCCTGCCGGCGATGAAAAAATGGTTTCTATTGCCCAAGCGATTCAAGAAGGTGCAATGGCTTACCTTAACCGTCAGTACCGAACGATTGCTATCATTGGCTTGATTTTGTTCGTGATTGTTGGTCTTTTGCCAAGTCTTGGTTGGACGATGGCGATTGGTTTCGCTGTAGGCGCTATTCTCTCTGCGCTTGCTGGTTATATTGGTATGTACATTTCCGTTCGTGCGAATGTCCGTACGGCTGAGGCAGCTAAGAAGGGCATCGACCACGCGATGGATGTCGCTGTTAAAGGTGGTGCTGTTACCGGCTTTATGGTTGTTGGACTTGGTTTGCTTGGTGTTTCTGTGTTCTATTATTTTACGAATGATGTAAAGCCATTGATTGGTTTGTCATTTGGAGCCTCGTTGATTTCCGTGTTTGCCCGTTTGGGTGGCGGTATCTTTACCAAGGCTGCCGATGTCGGAGCGGATATCGTTGGTAAGCTTGAACAAGGAATTCCAGAAGATGACCCTCGCAATCCAGCGGTTATTGCCGATAACGTTGGTGACAACGTCGGTGACTGTGCCGGTATGGCTGCGGATTTGTTTGAGACCTATGCCGTAACCGCTGTTGCAGCCATGTTGCTTGGATTTATCTTGTTCCCACGCAATGCAAACGCTGTTTTGTATCCGCTTGCATTGGGAGGTGTTTCCATCGTTACTTCTATTATCGCCTTGTATTTCATTAAACTTACAAAGGGTACTCAGCAGATCATGGGTGCTTTGTATAAAGGTTTGATTGCTGCTGGCGTTTTGGCTGCTATCGCTTTTTACTTTGTTACGACCAACCTTTGGACTGGTAGCGGTATCGACCCGATGAGCCTCTATTTCTCCTCGCTTGTTGGTTTGGTTGTAACGGGTTTGATGGTGATCATTACGGATTACTACACATCAAAATCTTTTGCTCCCGTGAAGAGTATTGCCGCTGCTTCACAGACAGGACATGGAACAAACGTGATCGCTGGTCTTGCTGTGTCGATGAAATCAACCGCTGCGCCGGTCATTGTGATCGTTGCTGCGATGCTTACTTCTTATAACATCGCTGGACTTTACGGCGTTGCTATTGCTGCGATGAGCATGCTCTCCCTTACCGGAATCATTGTTACAATCGATGCGTTTGGTCCAATTACGGACAATGCCGGTGGTATCGCTGAGATGGCTGGTCTTGATGAATCGGTTCGCAATATCACGGATCCTCTTGATGCCGTTGGTAATACAACTAAGGCCGTTACAAAGGGCTACGCGATCGCTTCTGCCGGACTTGCTGCTATGGTGTTGTTTGCTTCTTACACACAGGAGATCGCTAATTTGGGTAAGCACATGGTTTTCACGCTTGAGAATCCAAGCTTGCTCGCCGGTCTCTTTATCGGTGGTTTGCTTCCTTACTTGTTTGGCGCTTTTGCCATGCAAGCGGTTGGTCGCACGGCTGGTGAAGTTGTGGAAGAGGTTCGTCGTCAGTTCCGTGATATCAAGGGAATCATGGAAGGAACGGCAAAGCCTGATTATGCAAAGTGTGTCGATGTGGTCACAAAGGGTGCGCTTCGCCAGATGGTTGTTCCGGCTTTGTTGCCAGTCGTTGTGCCAATCGTCGTCGGCTTCGTCCTTGGTCCGATTGCGCTTGGTGGATTGTTGGTTGGTGCGATCGTCACGGGTTTGTTTGTCGGAATCTCGATGACAACTGGTGGTGGCGCATGGGATAATGCAAAGAAGTTTATCGAAGATGGTAACTACGGTGGAAAGAAGTCATTTGCTCATCAGGCTGCGGTTACAGGTGATACAGTCGGTGATCCTTACAAGGACACAGCTGGACCTGCGATCAACCCAATGATCAAGATTTTGAACATCGTTGCGTTGCTCATCATCGGATTGATTGTCTAAGTTGAATTCAGAGAGAAAGAGACGGGCTATGCTCGTCTCTTTTTGTTTTCGCGTAAAACCATTATGCTATGCGCATTATGGCTATCAATCCTGTTCTTGTTCTTCGACGTTTTCGTGTGGGGGAGATTAAGTGGGAGACGGCGGAAACGTTTTCTTTGGTGCTTGTTCCTGAGGATCTAAAAGACATACCTGCGTTTAAAGCTGGGCAGTGGATGTATTTGCATTTGTTGCATGAGGACGGATCGACATGGGCTAAGTCGGCGTATTCTGTGGCGGTTGCGCCGGAGGAATGTGCTGAGAAGATTGAGCTTGGTATTAAATTACGTGGCGAGTTTACCAAGCGAGCATCCAAGTTGATGCCGGATGATGTTGTGGCCGTTCAAGGACCATTTGGCGTATTTACGTTGCCATTAGGACAAGCCCCACTCGTGATGTTTGCGGGAGGAATTGGGATTACTCCGTTGCGTAGTATGATTCAAGAAGTGAAACATCAACAGGCACAAGGCGGTGAGAGAAAAGTCACACTATTTTATTCTAATAAATATGTGGAAGATGCTCCGTATTTAGAAGAGTTGATGGATTTAGCAAAAGAAGTTTCTTGGTTTACGTTGATTCCAATTCTTACTCAACATGCGCCGACGGATTGGAAAGGGGAGCAGGGGAGACTTAACTTGGAGATGCTAAAAAAATATCCAGTCATTGATTCGGATTTTATTTACCTGATGTGCGGACCAAAGCCGTTCATGGAAAGTGTTCGAGGGTTTTTGAAGGAGGCGGGTGTTGATGTTCGGAGGCAATTGAAGGAGGAGTTGTTTGGAACTTAGGAGAATAGAAAAAATCCCCTTGTGGGGATTTTTTCTATGGTGGGCGTGGATGGAGTCGAACCATCGACCTTTACATTATCAGTGTAACGCTCTAACCAACTGAGCTACACGCCCATTTATTGCTTGTTCGGCCTAGATTAGCCGATTCTTTTGGATCGTGCAAGAGGGTTGATTTTGGCTAGAATTAAGTGACATTGGACCTATCGAAGGCTTTGATGGCTGAGATAAGCTCTGTTCCTTTAAAATCTAGTCTCCATCCTGATCCTGGGAGGAAGTCTAATTTTGGAATATCTTCCCAATTGGGTTTTCTTTGTAAGGCGAGAATTGCGGAGACCATAGGCTCGCGGTGGCTTACGATGATTGCGCAAGAGTTTTCTGGAATTTTTGAGAGCGTGTCTTGGATCGTGGCGATGATCCGGGTGGACATTTTTTCGAATGGTTCTACGTCGGTGAGTTGGAGATGAAATGGTTCTTGATCGTATCCTGCGGCTGTTCTGAACGCGTTGAGAGGTTTTCCAAACCAACCACCTACTTGCCACTCGATCAGATGTTCATCTGTTTCCAGCGCGTTGTTGTTAAGCGTTTGAGCAATGATCTCCGCTGTTTCTCGAGTTCTTAGGTAGGGCGAACATACGATGCGTATTGGATGGCAGTTTGCCTTTAGGATGTCTTGCGCAATCGCTTGAGCTTGATGTACTCCTTGTTGGCTCAGGGGTGTTTCCGGTGGATAGAATACGCCTGTTGGATTTTCTGCTTTGCCATGACGGATGAGATAGACGGTTTTCATAGGATAGAGCTTAGCAGGTTTGAAGCTCTGATAAAACAAAAATGCTCCGATTTCTCGGGGCATTTTTGTTGGAGCGGGTAGAGGGAGTCGAACCCTCATCTCTACCTTGGCAAGGTAGCATAATAGCCGCTATACGATACCCGCTCGGGTTACCGAGATATTCTCGGCGACCCATACGTTATCAAGACTCGATTTATTGCGCAAGTGCGGCAAGTTTCTTGAGTTTTCTGTTCTTGGTTAAGCGTCGTATGCGTTTGTAGCCTTCTGTGACGGCTACGGTGATTCCTGCGGCTCCAAATGGTGTCCAGGCTGGTAGCGTTGTTTGATTTGTGTTTGTTGCTCTTGCGAGTTTTGCATGGCCTATTATTTCAATTTCTGACGTTTGGCGTGGGTAGAGGACGGGCTCTTCACCACGAGTATCGACGATGCCAGTGATGCGGATGGTATCGCCTTTGATGAGGCGTTCTGCGCGATAGCCGATTACGGGACGGACTTTGATGTTGATGGGTACTCCGCCAAGGTCAAGGGAAGCTTTTCCACTTCCGGAATCGGTGACAGTCCCGGTGACTTGGATTACGCTCCAGGTATCTTCTTGTGATGGGGCGAGCAAGTCAACAATACGTGGCTCTATTGGTTCTTTGTCATGGAGGTCGAACCATTTGTCTTTTGCAAGCATGTTGAGTGAGAGACCATCATCGTTTAAACGTAGCGTTCCGGTGAGGCGGATTTTGCTGCCAAATGTTGGCGAGGATTGTTTACTTGATCCGTGGATGAGGAGACCGCGACCGTCAGGGGTATGTAGGGTGAATTGATTTTTTGAGAGAATGCCCGGAATGGTTCCAACGGTCCCTTCTAAGGTTACGCGGATTTCCGGTTCTAATTGGGTAAGCATATCGATGTTTACGAGTGGTGGTATGGGAGCAGTCTTTTTTTTAACGGCGGATATTTTTGGTTTTCCTATTTTGGTTGTTGTCGTTGTTTTTATTATTTCTGGCTTTGAGATTTCTGTGATGGCTGTGATTTCTGTGATGGTTGTGGTTGGGGTGAGCGCTGGTAGTTCAATGGTTGGTTCGATGGGAAGAATAAGTGGTGTTGGTGTTTCTGTTACGGTTGTTGCTGGAGCTTGGATGGTGATGATTTTTGGTGTTGGTGGTGGGTCTTGGATCCAGGCGGTGTTTTCCGTATTTTTGATCCAGCTCGTGCCACGAGGCGTTGTGAGAAATGTCATGCGCTCGGCGACGGAGTTATCGGGGCGTGTGAGTTCTACGGTGTCGCCACTATTGTTTAATCGCGCTGAGGCGAGGGAAATGTGCCAGATGGCTCCATTGATCGTGATGCGATCGTTGGTGCCTGTGAAGCGATAGATGACGCTTGAGGCATCGTGTAAGGTCCAGCCTTCTGCTTGTGCGAGTGTGGTATCGGGCGGAGTTTCTAATTCGATCCATTCATTGCCGGATTCCGGTGCGGGAAAGATGGTGTGGAAATGGAGATCGAGTGGAGCTGTTTGTATTGGTGTTGTTACTGGAGCGGGGGATGATGGTGCTGGAATGGTAACGATGATGGGCTCTGGTGTTTCTATTGGTAGTTCGATGGTTGAAGTGACTTCTGTGATAATTATTTCTTCTGTACTGGATGTCCCGACAAGCGGTTCCAGTATTATTTCTGTTGTTGTCGTTGTTGGCGTTTCAACGATTATTTCAGGGATTGGTTCTGGAATGACGGGTGCGCTACATGCGTCGCAGAATCCGGGAGTAGCGAGATCCGTTGTGCCGGATTTAAGATTTGTTGAGGATGTCGCATTGATCCAATTGTTTTCCAGTGTGCGAATCATTGAGGCTTTTGTTGGGAGCGATGAACCGGCAGGTGGTGTGTTTCCGTCGCCGACGGTGTCGATGATGGAGCCGTCAGGAGCGATGAGTTCGATTTTTAATGCGCTATTTGATAGCGAGATGGCTGTTGTGATGAGTTGTACAGATGTTGCGACGGTTGATTTGAGATCGTCTGGCGCATAGTTCGCTATGAGAAATGTGCCACGAGCGGGAATGATGTGCGTTGCATCGAAAACGATATTTGATGGTGATGCGCCGCGGAGAGCATAGCCATTGAGAGAAAATGGCTCATCGGAATCGTTCCAGAGTTCGAGCCACTCGTCAGCGGAAGAGAGTGACGAGCCGGCCCACATGACTTCTCCGATAATGGGATTCTGAGCCGCGTGTGTTGTTTGTGTGTAGAGAAATGAAAGAGGAAAGATGAGTAAAGAATAAAGGAGAGCGCGTAAAGAACTGCCCACGATGCGTGGGTTCATAAGGATTTTTGGTTACCGGTCCAATCGCTTATTCGGCTAGTGCCAAATCAAGTGTTGTTCCCGGGCCTTGCTATACTCCGTTGGAATATTTTGAGTGAAATGTCAAGAGGGAAGGGTGTGGGTAAAAATAAAACACCCCCGCAATGCGAGGGTGTTTCATGGTATTTGTGATGCGTCGGCCCCAGGAATATATATTCCAATTTGAGATTATCGCATCATAAATAGTATCGTCAAATTGCTGAGGCGGGCCGACGACGGGATTTGAACCCATAGTCGCGGATTACCAAGTCCGCAACTGCTTCCTAGCCGTCGGCCCGCTTTATACTCCGTTGGAATATTTTAAGGGAAGTGTCAAGGGGGTAGGTGTAGGCATAAAATGAAAAAGTCTATCTTTGTTGACAAAATGCCTATTTTGTGCTATATTATTTTGTTAGCTGAAAGGCTAATTTCACGCGATTTTGCGTGAATGAAGGCTCTTTTGATAGCCGCTTTCGTCTGGGGATGGTCCTCGTGCGGAGCTGGATTTTCAGAGGAGATACGGTGCAGACATGGCTCATTCAAATGCCTCCAAGGCGCAGATCATCGAGATCGTGAATCAGCTCGGCGATGGGCGTATCAAGGCGAAGCTCGCGCAGGCTCTCATCGAGGGACGCGTCGAGATCGTCGAGAAGGTGAAGTTCACGACTCAGTCCAGCTCGGTCTACCGCCTCTCTGTCACCTACGCCCCGCTCCCGGGGATCGCGGCGCTCGAGAAGAGGTTCTCGGGCAAGGACAGCGTCTCCGTCCTCTACGATGGTCGCGCGTGGACCCGTCACAAGTCCTGCGCCACCCTCGACGAGACTCCCGGTGAACGCGAGTTCTTGGTTGCGGAGATCCCCGCCGAGTTCCTCGGCAAGCGGATCGACACGATCGAGGATGCTCTCGCCAAGCACTTCGACCGCCTTGGCTACCGCTTCGCGATCGAGACCGAAGCCGTCGAGTTCGCACATGATCAGCCGGAGCTCCAGCGCAAGAACTGGATCCTCGCTCTCGGTTCGTCTGCGCTCGACGGCGATGGCGACCGGTGCGTGGCGTTGCTGTGCGCGCTTGACCGCGGCCGCGTCCTGGACGTCGACTGGGTTGACGACGGTCTGCGCGGTAGCGACCGCGTCCTCCTCGTGCGCAAGGTATCTTAGGCACTTAGACCCTTGGGCCTTTAGCTCTTGCCGGAGCTCTTGGTCCCTTGGCACTTCTGTTACGGCCCCGTTTCGACACATGTCGAGACGGGGCCGTTTACGTTTTGATATACTATGTACTGGAAAGTAGATGAAACTGTTCGGAATCAAGGTTCCGAGCGATCGAAATCTGGGCGGATCCGTATGCGAGAATCCTGAACTTTACGGAGCGCAGGAGAGCGCGGCGGCCTAACCCAAACATAAAGATACTTGGTATCTGGAGCTTGTGGGATAACTTCCCCGAATAAAATTCAGCGGAGAGAACAGTTCGATCCGTGGTGATCTAGATGGCTCCCGGTTCATTTAACGAGGGTTCGTCTGCGCTCAACGACGATGGCAACCGGTACGTGGCGATGCTGAACGCGAATGACCGCGACCGCATCCTGAACGACAACTGGGTTGACAACGATCTGAACGATAGCGACCGCGTCCTCCTCGTGCGCCAGTCTCTTCATGTTAAAGAGTGGTTCGACGTATGTCGGACCACTCTTATGTTCACATCAGTTTCTGCCAACCTCCAATCATGTTTCCGATTTCAATTAGCGGAGCGGATAATGCAGCAAATCTTTTATGATCCAAGACTTCAATCTCCCAGGCAATCTGAATGAAGAATTTCAGCAAATCGAGTTTTGTGCTGGCATTGTTCAAATAGTTTAGCTTGCGCTCTCCAGTTGTATAACGTGTTAGGAAAAGGTTTTCCATCAATTCAACAAATAATGAATCGATTTTACCGCCTAACGAAAACTTAGAAAGTCGCGGAAAGGCGTTATGAAAGACATGCCAAAGCTTATACGCCTCGGTCGCTTTCTGAATAATCGGCAAATTTGACTGGTTTCCTGCGGGGGGGGGGCCTCATAAAGGAATGAGGCGATGTGAAGTAAATTTTGAGGAGGTTGTCTCGTTAGAAAATCTTTGTGAAGCTTGGCAAGAGTTTATACGCGGAAAACGAAAGAAGAAAGATGTTCAGGAGTTTGGGTTTCATTTATCGGACGAAATCGTATCTCTACATAAAGAGCTCGTTTCCGGAACGTACCGTCATGGCCCTTATCACGAATTCCGCATAAACGATCCAAAGCCCCGTATTATTCACAAGGCTTCCGTGCGCGACCGCCTGCTCCATCATGCGCTTCATCGAAGACTCTATCCATATTTTGCCTCAAGATTCATCGCTGATTCATTCTCCTGTCAAAAAAACAAAGGTACGCATAGGGCGCTCGACCGTTTTCGTCAGAAGATATTGAGCGTTAGTCGTAATCACTCAAAAACTTGCTGGGTTTTAAAATGTGATATTCGTAAATTTTTTGCGAGTGTTGATCAGTGCATGCTTGTCGAGCTTCTTGAAGGATGTATAGCCGACCGGCGTCTTGTTTTGTTGCTTTGTGAAATTATTGGAAGCTTTTCGACCAAGCCGGGTAAAGGAATTCCGCTCGGTAATCTCACGTCACAATTGTTTGCAAACATTTACATGGATCCATTCGATCATTATGTAAAACAAGACCTGCGCTTTAATCATTATATTCGGTATGCAGATGATTTTGTGTTTCTCTCGACAAATCAGAAGGAGCTAGAATTTGTGCTGAAAAAAAGTCATGTATTTTTGTCTGAGGTGCTTGCCCTCGATATGCATCCGAATAAAATTTTTTTGAAAACAATCGCATCAGGTATGGATTATCTTGGATGGACGCATTTTTCACATTATTGCGTTTTAAGAACAAAGACAAAGAAACGAATGATGAAGCGCATTGTCCAGAATCCGACGGAAACAGCGCTTCAATCGTATTTGGGAATGCTTGGGTATGGGGACGGATATAAACTAGGGGAGAGACTGAAGAACGATCATTGGATCTGTGGATAACCTCTTCCTTTCTTTGATTTCACTAGCGTTTGACTTTTGTTCTAGTGCGTTCTATTCTTGTTCTATAAGTCTATGTCTCCTTCACTTACGCCAAAGCAAAAAGAAGTTCTCGACTATATCGTGAACTTTATCAATGAGCACGGATATCCTCCGTCGTATCGTGAGATTGCCGGTGGGCTTGAGCTTGCATCTCCTTCTACGGTGCATACGCATATTCAGTCATTGCGAACGCGTGGATTTTTGCGCGGAGCGGAATCGACGGGTGGGAATCGGGAGCTTGAGCCGACGGATAAGGCGGTGCGTTGGGGGCGGAGTGTGATTTTGCCTTTGAAGGGATTGATTACGGCAGGAATGCCGATTGAAGCGGTGGAAGAGCGTGAGACTTTTGCCGTGCCAGTGGATTTAGTTCCTGATTCTGCAAACTCTTATGTATTGCGCGTGAAAGGCGAGTCGATGATTGATGAAGGAATTTTTGATGGTGATTATGTGATTGTTGAGCGGAATCCTTCTCCAAAAAATGGTGAGGTTGTTGTGGCGCTTTTGGAAAATGCTTATGCGACATTGAAGAAGTTTTACCGTGAGAAAGATCGCATTCGTTTACAGCCGGCAAATAAAACGATGCAACCGATTTATTGTTATGATCCGTTAATTCAGGGTGTGGTGCGTGCGGTTATTCGTTCTTATAAACAGTTTTAAGTCGGAATTGATTGTTCATTGTTATGTCTTATGACGCTGTGTGTGAACCGGTGGAAGTGCTTGTTGCGTTTCGTAATAATCGCCCTGAGCCGATGATGTTTAAGTGGGGGAAGCAACATTATCAGGTAAAGCAGGTCAATCTTGTTCATGCGGAGCGTGTCGGACGTGAGAAGGTTTACTATTTTTCTGTTTCCGATGATGCGAATGCGTATCGCTTATCGTTTCATACAGAGTCATTGGCTTGGAATTTGGAAGAGATGTGCGTGCTGTAACCCACCCCTGCCCCTCCCTTCTACGAAGGAGGGGT
>CAIXDN010000026.1 GCA_903918235.1 Candidatus Uhrbacteria bacterium | reverse complement strand
ATCAAGATGAGACACGCTCCACCGAGCTCTATCTGAAAACGATTTTTCCATCGCGGCAAGACTTCATTCACCATCCCGCTGGAACCGTTGAATCCATTAACTGCATTACAGCAGATGGACTCAACAACTTTCACAAACGGAATTACACCAAACACCGCGCCGCACTTATCATCAAAGGAATAATCGATCTAAACGCAGTATCCGAGTGGATCATACCGTTCATCGAGCGACTACCCGATGGAAATCCTTCGGATCGTGTTCGCAAAATCCAGTACGAGCCAGAAAGATTCGGATTTCGTCACGTAAAAGACAAGCGCACGCAATCAATAGACTTGGAATTCCTCAACCTTGGACCAGCATCCGGCCTTGAGCTACTCCTACTAGGCATGGCTAGATACTTCTTGACGAGCTCTGAAATGGGTTCAGTGTACGAAGCTCTACGAATCAAATGTGGATTCGCATACCAAATAAGAAATGTTATCAAAGGATGGCCGTTGCATGCCTCAGGAATCGGAACCGATGGTATCGACGAAGAGAGCGTTGACACGGTGATCGAGGTCTTTAATTCCACCATGAAAAACGCAAATCTCGATACCTTCAACGAAGAGCTTGTTATCAAATACAAGCGTGGCTTCATCATGCAACACACGAATACATTCGAAGAACCTGTCGACATAGATACAATCATCCGTTTTTGGCTCGAAGATATGCTATTTTCCTACGATGCCAAAGCAATTTTCTCCGAGATCATGAAGGTCACGCCTCAAGATCTACTCGAGATCCATCGCAAATACTGGAACCCTGACAGGATGCTCATCATCCGTACGGATCCAACCTAAACTCATCGCCCCGTCTGACTCTCTGTCAGACGGGGCGTTCGTATTATATTTAGTTATACCACTTCGCCTGTTCCTCATAGAGCGAGGCATACGCACCTTTTTTAGTCAGCAACTCTTCATGCGATCCGTCCTCAACCATCGACCCATTCGCAAAAACAAGAATACGACTCGCGCGCCTCACCGTAGAGAACCGATGTGAAATGTATATGATTCCCTTTCCTTTCATCGAAGTGTGAAGCTTTTCAAAAAACGCCGTCTCCGCAAGCGCATCCATTGCCGATGTCGGCTCATCAAAGGCGATCAAACGTCCACCATGCACAAGCGTTCGTGAAATCAACAAGCGCTGTGTCTGACCCCCGGAAACATTGTGCGGCTCAATACCCGGAGGCGCGACCCAGTCGCCGATAAACGTATTCATTCCATCTTTTAATTCCCGTACCACGGCATCAGCCCCGGAAATCTTTAATGCGCGACCGACGGGGATAGCGTGCTTAGCCCAACGAGCATCCGGTTCACCAAATAACAAATTATCCTGAATAAAATCCTGGTACAACTTTCCTCCCTGCATTAATAAATGGAATGCTCGTCTCCATTCCGAGGGTTTATACGAATCAAGCGGTTTCCCATTTAAAAATATCTCACCTTCGCTTGGTCGATCCAATGTCGCCAACAAACGCAAGAACGTCGATTTACCCGCACCATTCTCACCAACAATTGCCACATGTTCATTCTCACGGAGCGTCAGAGAAAGGTTTCGCAAAGCAAAACGCTCCGTTCCCGGATAGTGATAGCCGACATTCCTAAACTCAACAACAAGCGGAGAACGCGGAATCTGGAAGCCCTGATCCGTTTCTTCAGGAATCCGAAAGACATGATCGACGCGTGCAAGAATTCCGGCATTTGCCGTCAATCGCGCAATCGACGTCGTCATTCCACCCAAGCCTTCGCCAACAAGACCAAATAAATTAAGGGAAACATACAAAGAACCAAGCAGCGCCGGATTTCTAAATGCTTGCGGCGCAAAAATAAACAAAATAACGGCATACGCTACACCCTGTGCAAACGCAAGAACAAATCTTGCCATCGCGCTACTCAGTCCCGTCTTTTTATATCGAGCAAGCACGCGACCGGAAGCTTCGCGAAAGCGTTCCAATAAACGCGGCGCCGCACCAAGTAAACGTAATTCTCGAAAATCCTCACCCATCATAAATACGTATCTCGTATATTCAATGCGTCGACCATCAAGAGAATTCCAAGAAGCAGCCCACATATCGTTCTTCGCTTCAAACGATGCATCAAGGCCTTGAAAGATAGCCACGCCAAAAACAAGCGCCATCACCCACCAAGGCGCAGTCGTCGCCAAACTCATCGCACCGATAAGCTGAATAATGGAACGAAACAATTGCTCCGTATACGCCGGCAAACTATTGATGCGCCACATCTCTTCACGAACATAATCCAAATCACGACGGATATCCGGTTCAAGCAATCGCTCAGGAGCGATCTTCGCAAGATGCAAATAAACGGCATCATGAGCCGCAAGCGTAACGGACCGCTCGCCCCAATCCGCAATCTTGGACTGCAGAATATTATCGGCAAACTTTTGCAGACCGTAAGAGATCGCCGTACCAATCACAAACGTATAAGCGCGATCGGTACTACCGGAAGTAACCGAGGCAACCAACATGCCAAAAAAGAAAATCTGCAACGACTGCATCGTCGCGGAGAGCAATTGCAAAAAAATGCGCAACGACGTAAGCCCTCGATTCGCACGCCATTGCAATACCAAAAACCGCACATAGGCACGCAAAAGATCGCGCCAAGGAATAGCAGGTCGTCCGACCGCGTCTAATTTGGTCATCAAGGGAAGTATACCACGAGGCTAACATTAGCCAAAGAATATACTATTCTATTGACAACAATATCAAAATATGCTATAGTAACAGCGAGTGCTACGCGAAATATCAAATACGCGTCCCGTCCATCTGGTAGATGCTTTCCGGACAAACGCACAAAAACACAGAAGGTTCGACAGGAAATAGTTTCAAATAACAGCCTGACTACGACTTCATCGTTTTGACGAAAAACACTCCGCGTAAGCGGGGTGTTTTGTTTATCACTTTCCTTCTTTTCCTTTTGGCTTCACCACAATAAGTCTTCTCGTAAATACATCGCATGGCTTACCAATAAAATCCTTTGGAAAGTCAAACCAACAACGAAAAAATGTTTGACGATCAAGGGAATGGATCTTCCCAAATTCAGGATCTTGAAGATGAATCATTTTTGCATCTAATCCAACGACAACACAGTAATGTCCATCATCTACAGAAAACCAATCAACAATCGGCGGAATACCTTTCTTTAACAAAACTTGAATATCAGAAAAACTCGCATCATCTTGCGAGGAAAAACTAAAATTAAAATGCATCGCAGCGTTCCTCATCCCTTCCAAACCCATACCAGTACTACGCTTCGCACCGCCTACCTTTGCAATAGCCCCTTCAGAAACGTGAACATCAAAATAATCAAAAACCATCTTTAAACAAGCAGGCCCACAATATCCAGCCGTTTGCTGAAAAGGTTTCACCTCAAGAAGTTTTACCATAACACCAGCATCATAATGCAACAAAATAAAAAGAGCGAGCCAGGTGGCTCGCTCTTTTCCTGTATGAGGACTATTTCTTACCGCGTCCCTCAATAATTCCCTGCGCCACATTGTTTGGAACTTCACCGTAATGAGAAAATTCCATTGAGTAGGCAGCGCGACCCTGTGTCATAGAACGAAGATCCGTCGAGTAGCCGAACATTTCTGAGAGCGGTACCAAGGCATTAGCAACGCGAGCACCAGAGCGTTCGCTCATGTCCTGAATCTGTCCACGTTTTGAGTTCAAGTTTCCGATAACATCACCCATGAACGATTCTGGCATCACGACCTCCACCTTCATAATCGGTTCAAGAAGGTAGACGCCGGCCTTCAACGCAGCTTCTTTAAATGCCATGGAACCAGCAACCTTGAAAGCAGCTTCCGAAGAGTCAACGTCATGGTACGAACCATCAACAAGCGTAACTTTAACGTCGATCACTTGATAGCCAGCAATAACACCACGTGTTGTCGCTTCCTGAATACCCTTGTTAATCGGCTGGATAAATTCACGAGGAACAGTTCCACCCTTGATTTCATCGATGAACTCGTAACCCTTACCTGGTTCATTTGGTTCAAGATTGATAACCGCGTGACCATATTGACCACGACCTCCCGACTGACGGACATACTTACCTTCCACATTCTCAACCTTCCCACGAATGGCTTCACGATAAGCAACCTGAGGATTACCAACCGTTGCTTCCACCTGAAATTCACGCTTCATGCGATCAACGATAATATCCAAGTGCAATTCACCCATACCGGAGATAATCGTCTGCAACGTTTCCTCATCTGTACGGACACGGAATGAAGGATCTTCTTCCGCAAGCTTCTGCAAAGCAAAGCCCATTTTTTCCTGGTCAACCTTCGTCTTTGGTTCGATAGCAATCGAGATAACCGGTTCTGGAATGACGATTGATTCAAGGACAAGCGGACGAGCATCGTCATACAAGGTGTGTCCCGTGAACGTGGCTTTCAATCCAACGGCGGCGGCAATTTCACCGGAGTACACAGCATCCACTTCCTCGCGGTCATTGGCATGCATGCGTACGATACGCGAGATGCGTTCACGATCACCCGTCTTGGCATTGATCACATAGGATCCGGAAGCCAAATGACCGGAATAGACACGGAAAAATACCAAGCGTCCAACAAAAGGATCTGTCATGACCTTAAAGGCCAAAGCAGCAAACGGTTCATTATCATCCGCATGAATAATGATTTCTTTATCAGCATCATCAATATCATGAGCAATAATTTCTTTGATATCGAGTGGGCTTGGGAGATAATCAACGACCGCATCAAGCATGAATTGCACACCTTTGTTCTTCAAAGCGGATCCACACAAGACAGGATAAATCTGTCCAGCGATAACAGCTTTGCGCAAACCAGCCTTCAATTCATCAAGAGAAAGCTCTTCACCAGCAAGATAGCGGTTCATCAATGATTCATCTGTTTCAGCAATAGCCTCAACAACTCTTGCGCGATATTCTTTTGCCTTCTCAAGCATATCTGCTGGAACCTCACTCTCCTCAAACTTCTGCCCCATTTCATCCAAATAAATTTCGGATTTCATGCGCAAAAGGTCGATAATACCCGTAAAATTCGCCTCTGTTCCGATTGGCAACTGGATTGGATAGGCGTTCTTCGTCAATTTCTCGTGAATAGAAGCGACGTCTTTGTAAAAATCAGCACCCATTCGATCGAGCTTATTGATAAAACACAAGCGAGGGACATGATGCTTATCAGCCTGACGCCAAACAGTTTCTGACTGTGGCTCAACACCAGCAACACCATCAAAAACAGTGACAGCTCCATCAAGAACACGCAAAGAGCGTTGAACTTCAATGGTAAAATCAATGTGTCCTGGAGTATCGATCAAGTTCAAACGCTTCCCTTTCCAAAAACAAGTTGTAGCAGCTGCAGTAATCGTAATACCGCGCTCCTGTTCCTGAGCCATCCAGTCCATGGTCGCTTCACCTTCATGCACTTCACCGATCTTATGCTTCTTGCCAGTATAAAAAAGCACGCGTTCGGATACAGTTGTCTTACCGGCATCAATGTGAGCAATGATTCCAAAGTTACGGGTGTTCAAGAGAGAATATTCGCGAGGCATATAGTGTTAAAAAGAGACCGCAGACCTTGTCTGCGGTCTCATTATTTTTGTTATTTCGCAAAGTGGGCGAAGGCACGGTTGGCTTCTGCCATGCGTTGCACGTCCATCTTTTTCTTAACGGCGTCTCCTTGGTTCTGAGCAGCTTCCATGATTTCAAAGGCGAGCTTTTCTGCCATCGGCTTACCCTTGCGGGAACGAGCGGCAGTAAGCAACCAACGATAGGCTAGCTGAACACGACGTTCTGCACGCACCTGCATTGGAACCTGGTAGTTTGCACCACCAACGCGCTTTGCCTTGACTTCAAGAAGAGGCGAAATGTTCTTCATGGCCTCATCAAAGATTTCCATGGCTGGCTTCTTCATTTTAACTTCAACAGCATCAAGAGCCTCGTAAACGATCTTTTGTGCCGTCGTCTTTTTTCCACCGATCATTAAATAGTTGATCAATTTACCGATCAATGGGTTCTGATATTTTGGGTCGATTGGCGCTGGTCGCTTCGGAGCTTGTTTTCCACGCATATAATCAAATATCAATCGTTACTTCTTTTTGTCTTCCTTAGGACGGCGTGCTCCATAAAGGGAACGGCTGCGACGGCGACCCTGAACACCTTGTGTATCGTACACACCGCGAACGATGTGGTAACGAACACCAGGAAGGTCCTTCACACGACCACCACGGATCATGACGATCGAGTGCTCCTGGAGGTTATGACCTTCACCAGGAATATAGGCGGTCACTTCTGTCGCATTAGAAAGACGAACACGAGCAATCTTACGAATAGCAGAGTTCGGCTTTTTAGGCGTCATCGTTGTTACCTTGACGCAGACACCGCGCTTAAAAGCGGCGCCACGGCGCAACTCAGTGCGCTTGCGGTGCAAGGAGTCCATCGTGTACTGCAAAGCAGGACTCTTGGACTTAACCCGAGTCGCCTTTCGAGGGCGTCGGAGCAGTTGGTTGATAGTTGGCATGATGGGCGCAAATCTAGCAGTGTTGACATCAATCCGTCAAGCACATCAAGAAACAAGAGAAAAAAACCAATTAGAAATAAAAGAAATCCAAGAAAAAACGCCTAACCCTAGCACAGAATCCAAAACAATTAATCCTAGGAGAAAAAATGGGCCTTTTGCTTCCAACCAAAAACGCGTTGCATGATATTTTGGCGCCGCAAGAGCAGAAAGAAGCGCTTTTGATCCATCAAGCGGCGGCAATGGGATCAAATTAAAGAGCATAAGAGAGAAATTAATATGTCCCAAAAACCAAAAAGCAACAGCCAGCAAGTTATTCACACCCAAGTACATGGAAGCTAGCCCATAGAGAAAGGCAAAAAGAAAACCAAACAGAAGGTTTGAACCAGGGCCCGCAGCGGCAATCAAAGCCGGACCCCAGATAGGATATTTAAGATTGTAGGGGTTGTAAGGAACGGGTTTTGCATAACCAAAGCCAGCAACCAGAATCAAGACAAAACCGAATGGATCAAGGTGCGCTAACGGATTTAGCGTCAATCGACCTTCACGTTCCGCTGTACGATCTCCCAACAAACGAGCAACCCAAGCATGAAAAAACTCATGAATCGATAGAGTAAAGACAAGAGCACTAACAATCACAAAAAAAACAAGCGGCTCAGAAGCAAGAAGGGAAAGCAAATTCATACCCTATATCATGGCACGGAGTTCCCCTCTTTACAAAACATCAGGACTCGGCTAACCTTCCGTCCATTCCTATGTCTCGCATTGATCAACTCACGGGCAAGCGCGCCAACACCGCCAACTCCCGTAGCCACTCCAACATCGCCACCAAGCGTAAACAGTATGTGAATTTGCAAACCATCCGTCTCGATGGCGTGCGTATTCGCGTCTCGACACGTACGGTTCGCACCTTGAAACGTGCCGCCGCTATTGCTCACGGTGAGATCCCAACCAGAAAGCAAAAGAAGACAGCTAAAAAAGCCACATTCGCAGCCAACGCAGCCAAGAAATAACACGTAAAAAAACAGAATAAAAATGTAGGGGCAATTCATGAATTGCCCCTACATTTTTATTCTGTTTTTTTACGTGTTATTTCTTGGCTGCGTTGGCT
>CAIXDN010000025.1 GCA_903918235.1 Candidatus Uhrbacteria bacterium | reverse complement strand
GAATCGAAGCTTGGAATTTTTTTAGAGATCGTGTGCAGCCGTTCCCAGGTGGTTGCGCCAAAGAGATCGATGATCGCTTTAAACGGCGTATTTGTATCCTCGACCACATCGTGGAGAAGGGCGAGGACAAGTGTGTCCGTGTCATTGTAGCCGTGATCAATGAGGCTCGATGCTACTCGGCGCGGATGCTCAAAGTAGCGCTCTCCATCATCTCGTTTTTGCTCACGGTGGACAATTTTGCTGAGCCAGTAGGCGGTTTGTAGCGTCTCAATTTCCTGTGGGCTGCGCGGGGTAAGTTTATGAAAGAACTCGTCGCGGTTCATGGCTTTAAGCCCTTTCTTCGATGTAGATATAACAAGGAAAAATGACGTTTGTCAATCCAGGGCAGGCGTATTTACAAAATCGAGAATTTATGTTATATTATAGGCACTTTATGAAGCTCTCTTCTCGTAGTATCGCTGTTGTTTTTAGCGGTTTTTTGTTTTTCCAGGCTCTCGTGGCTCCTGTTTCTGCGGCTTCATTGCCGATGAGCTCCTCTTGGGCTCGAGAGATTGTGCCGCGTATGGATCCGTTACATACGAATTATCAGCACGGTGTTCCTGTTCTTACTTGGCGGGGAGTTTCTGGTGCAGCGGATTATATTAGCCGAGCTGATTGTAGTGGTTTTCTTTTAGCGCTTTTTAGTCAGGCGTATGGTTTAACAGGGGTGGACTATAAGAGTTGGACTGGATCGACACGTCCATCAGCGGCAATGATTCATGACTACATTAAGAAGAATAAGCGCTTTACCACGATGACAACCGTGACGGATATTATTCCTGGAGATGTGATCGCGATTAAGTATCTTGATGGAACCGTTGGTTCAACGGGCCATATCGCTCTTGTTGATGGTGCGCCGCAAGAACTTGTGGCAACAGCGCCTTTGTTACCAACTACAAAACAATGGTCGGTTCGCATTATCGATTCAACAGAAACGCCACATAGCACAGGGGATTCACGCCAGTTGACGAGCGGTTCTTATTCCGGCCTTGGAACGGGAACGATGCGCCTTTATACAGATCTAAGTAATCGGATTATCGGCTATTCATGGAGTTTATCGAAGTATTCGATTGTCTATCAGCGAAGTAGGGATATTGTCGTTGGGAGATACTAGGTTGGTGATCGTATCTTGCCAAAAGCCTTTTCGTGGGCTACTTTAGGCGAGCTACGATCCGTAGAGGGACGTCGTATAATGGTAGTACAGAGGTCTCCAAAACCTTTAGCGTGGGTTCGATTCCCCCCGTCCCTGCCAGACAGGAAACACGGACACATGTTCCGTGTTTTTTGCATCTACGTAGCCGTTTTCATCGAGTTCTAGCCGTTCACAATCGCGTTTGATCTGAGGAGCGATAATAGAAAACTTTTCCCAGACGTTCTTCGCGTTAAACGCGAGTATTTCGTCTTTCAATACAAAGTTCGAGCCGAGCGCAACGGCGGTGCTGCGCTTCATCTCGTAATTCCCATTTTCAAACCAGTCTTTGGCATGTGCCGCGAACTCGAATACGTTCTCGACGCGTTCGCGCCAATTGTCAGATCGTTGCTCGGTATCGTTCAGCTTTTCCTTGAGTTGCCGCTGTTCTTGGAGCAAGCGTTCCTTTTGATGGGCGTATTCATCGTTTGTCAGCAGATCACCAAGTCGCATGTCCGTGAGTTTGTCGATCTTGGCCTGAATCGCGTTGTAGGTAGATTGAAGCGAGCGATACACCTTGGTCCGGTCATCACATTCGGTCAGGTTTGATTCTTTCAACCAACGGATCGCCCAATTCGCAAAACCAGTCGGCACGTTCACGGTTTCAAGGACTTTTTGGAATTGATCTTCAAGCAGTTTGCCGGTGATAAATTTCTGACTGCATTCAACGCTCTTATTTTTCTTGGTGCAATGATAATAAACGTACTGCTTGCCAGATGCTTTGGTTTTTTCTTCAGCCGTGATCATGCCACCGCACTCCCCACACCGGATAAGACCGGTTAGCGGAAATTGGTGCTTTTGGGGCTTTGGCACAGGGTTTCCGAGGATTTTCTGCGCGTCCCAAAACTCTTTCTCGGTAATCATGCGCTCGTGAGCACCGGTATAACGCCGCGCAGCACCTTCGACATCTCGCGCGATGACACCAAAATAAAAATGGTTGCGAAACAGATTATAGATCGCGCTTTTGGAAATCGGTGTCCCGCCAGCGCGTTTGGTTTTGCGAGAACGAAAATTCCATTCGCCGTTGGCCTTCGTTCTGATCTGTTCGACGGAATACGCTCCAGTCAGTACCAAATCCCACATTTTGCGGATGACATGGAAGCGTTCAGGATCCGGAACGATCGTGTG
>CAIXDN010000024.1 GCA_903918235.1 Candidatus Uhrbacteria bacterium | reverse complement strand
TGGCCAAAACACATCAACCAAAGCGCCATCCGCGAAGACTTCCGCCAACTCCGCTATCCACTCTATTATTTTGATTACGAAACCATTTTCCCTGCCATCCCTCCTTTTGACGGCTGTTCTCCCTATCAACAAATCCCATTCCAATTTGCCCTCTACATAGTCGATTCCATCGGCGCCACACCAAGAACGATCGATTTCCTGATGGAGACCTTTGAAGACCCCCGCCCAAGCATCATTAAAGCCTTACGCAATTCCATCGGCCCGGAAGGATCCGTGATTTCCTGGAACGCCGTTTTTGAAAAAGGCAGAAACGAGGAGATGGCAAAAGCCTTTCCCAAGCACGCCGACTTCCTCCGCAACATCAACAATCGCATGTACGACTTGATGCTCATCTTCCGCAACAAATATTACGTCGATCCCGGCTTCCGCGGTAGCGCCTCATTAAAGAACGTCATGCCAACACTCATCCCTGACCTCTCCTACAAAAACCTCAACATCCAAGAAGGCGGAACCGCCTCCGCCAGCTGGCCCATCCTCACCGACCCAAATCTCCCGGAAGACCAACGCCACCAACTCCACAAAGACATGATCGATTATTGCCGCCTCGATGTGTATGGTATGGTAAAGATACTAGAACTTTTGCATAACATTTCTCGATAATGATCAATATGGCAAATATCGATGTAAAGAAGTACGAGAGTGTAGTCTTATATCTCGCTAAGCAATTAGGGGGAGAGCTACATGGAAAAAAGAAGCTTGCGAAGCTCCTCTATTTTGTCGATTTCGACTATTTTGAAAAACATGAAACCTCGGTAACGGGAGATGTTTATAAGGCATTGCCCATGGGCCCGGTTCCCGAGCAGATGACGGCGATTATCAAAGCACTTGAGGATGAGAAACGTATCTCAGTATCGGCTGTTGCGGAACGAGAGGGCTATCTGCCAACAGAGATTTATACGCTCACAACGGAGGACATCGGACAAGACTTACTAAGCGCAGAGGAAAAAGAAACAGTGGATCATGTCGTGGAAAAGTACGGACATTTGAATGGAAAAGAATTAGAAATACTGACGCATGCCGAGGCTCCATATCTGGGCACGGCTCCCGGGGGAGTGATAGCGTATGAACTAGCGTTTTATCGAGGAACGGACTTTTCTGAGCATGCTTAGTTTTGATTATCATCCCTCCTACATAAAAGAAGCCGACGACTTAGAACGACGGTTTCCAAATTTTGGGGAGGGTTTAAGCGCATTCAAACGATTGTGTGAAATACAGTTTCATCCTCAACTTCCAAAACAGGTAATCGCACCGGCAAAATTGCATCGGAGGAAGCAAATGGAGGTTTGCGGTCTATGGAAAATTGAATTGGCGGTAAAAGGGGTAAAATCAAATGTGTCACCAAGAATCTGGTTTGCTGTTCGTGGTAGTGCGATCATATTTCTCTGCGCCTCAACGCATGCCGATAATTATGAAGACAATGAAATGGATATGATTGCAGAAAGTAGAGCGGCGGATGTATTCTAAAGATAACTTCTATGTACTATTTCGCATTCGGTTCCAACATGAATTTCCAGCGTATGAAAGGGGAGCGTTGCCCAACCGCGGAGTTTATCTGTCGAGGAAAGCTAGAAGGCTACCGTTTTGTCTATGATAAAGATCCAAGAAGCAAAGGCGCTTACGCCAATGTCATTCCAGCGGATGCAGATGTCGTCTGGGGCGCCGTCTGGGAAGTCGATGCGCCATCATTAGAGGTCCTCGACAAGCGAGAAGGATGCAACGCTCATAAAAAGTGCTACGAGCGTAAGGAGATGATTATAGAGGGCGACGACGGCGAGGAATATGAAGCCATCACCTACTATCGCGCGGAACTACAAGAAGCAGAACCATCCGCCGAGTACCAAGCCATCGTCGTCCAAGGCGGAATCGACGCAGGTTTACCAAAAGACTACATTGAGAATGTGTTGAAGCAGTACTAAATACCCACTCTTGCCCTTATCCCAGGGATATTTTAAGGTTCCCAACATATGACTATAAAGAACTACGCTATCGGAGGCATTGTGCTGGCGGGTGTCGCGATTATTCTGTTTGTAGTGATCTGGCCATTTGGCATCGTGGAGGCC
>CAIXDN010000023.1 GCA_903918235.1 Candidatus Uhrbacteria bacterium | reverse complement strand
TCATGCGCGACCCACGTGCCAAGGAACGCAAGAAGTTCGGTCTCAAAAAAGCCCGCCGCGCACCACAGTGGTCAAAGCGTTAGAAGAATAAAAACACCTCGCCTGATTGGCGAGGTGTTTTGTATTTACCGCAAGAAACGCGAAGGCTATACTCGTGCTTGATATGAGTAATGAACTTCCAAGACGAGATATTGAAACGCCAAAACCAAAACCAAATCGATACGGTGTACGTGAAACGGTTATTCGTGCAGTGACGCGTGGGCCTGTTGATAGGGCGCTAGTACGAAGAGCTGGATGGATGATTGAAGAGCTGAAAGTGGGGAGATACTTAGCTCAAAAAATTAGATACAAGGAACCAGGTGTCTTAAAAACAGATAATATCGAGCAGGGTGTAACGGTTGTAAGTATTGGTTCAGGCAAGGGGCATGAGATGGATGAAATGGACTCGATCCTTCCTGGATCAAAGATTATCGGCCTGGATCCAGACGATTACATGACGAAGCCGGTAGCTGCGCGATTAGAAACATTGGCGCACGACTCCTCGTATCTTGGAACTCATAACAGAGCTGAAGACATGAAGGATATCGAGAGTGGTTCAGCAGATGGCATAACGCTAAACTTTGTACTACACCATATCGATGAGCCGATGCATGATCGTATTTTTAGTGAGGTAAAGCGCATTCTTAAAAAGGATGGATTCCTTTTTATGGCAGAAGACCTCGTGGATTCGGAAGAAGAGAAAAAGCTTGTTGAAAAAGAAGATCGAAAAATTAACATGGAAATCACAGCGGATGCGCCGCATAACTACAGGAGCGCAAAGGAATGGGCTGAATATTTTCAGCAGCATGGCTTCGAGGTCGTGGAACAGCACGAAGTTAAGCCAGGAAAAGTGAGACACGGATTCTTCGTGCTTCGACAGATGCAGGAAAAGAAATGACTTTCTTTTACTCAAGACGAAGGATCTGGAAGTTTTTAAATTTGACTTAAACCTTAGTGGTCAAAGCGCTAAGAAAAAAAACACCAAAATTTCGGTGCTTTTTTATGGATGGTTCTTGCTAGACAAATCATAAAAACAAGATATCCTAGTCTTGATTATGAAAAACATTACACTTCTTTCTTTAGCGATATCAGCCACCGCTTTGTTAGGCGTAGGTTGTACGCAGCCAATAGCGACATCAACACTGCCTCCAGCAGTACAGACGCAGAAGGAGGTATTAAACCCAAAAGCTACAAATATCTTTGATCCATTGAAGAATAAGGCAGGGGAGTTGATTGCTGGACTACAAGTGATTTCGATAGCTGGAGTCACGGGTCTAGAAGAACCAATGTCATATGACAACGTTTTCGCAAGCTTTTCCGGACAAGTCACGTTAACGGGTGCTTATGATTATTCCATAAATGATATGACGGGAACTGCAATGGCCTGTTTTACATTGACTGATCCAAAAGAAAGACAGAAGCTACCAGTTTTGGCAACGCAAACTGACCAGAACACTCGATTTTGCTTTAAGAATATTGAAAAAGCAAAAGAGATATTTGGACCAAGCTATGGAGAAGGACAAGCAACGATTATCATTAATGGTTATGAATTATGGCATGCGGGGACAGAGGTAGTAAGCCAAGCAACTCTCCTATCTGCTTCGATGAAAAAGTAGCGCGTCATTGACAGTGCATAATAAGCAACGATAGGCTCTCATGGCGTATAGGTATTTTAGGGACGGGAGAAATGAATGGACTGGATGACAGGCTTGGATTTTGCGTATGAGCTACTCAAAGTGATGATGAGAGCGGTCGTAGCAAAGGGCGGTAATCTCCAGCACTTGGCTCGTATCGTGAGAGAGCCGGAACTGCAGGAAAGAATCGCTGATCTCATCGTAACCGGCATTCCTGATACAGAGGATCTGCTTGGTGAGGATGAGCATCTCGTACACGTAAGATACGCGATGCCTTCTAAGAAGGGGCTTCTAGCAGATTTCTCAATCGATAGCGTTTCTGAGCTTCTCTACTATGGGAGCTATAAATGGCAAAAACATTCAGCATGCGCAGACATGAGCGAGGTCGACGGTGATCGTGTCATGTTGCTAAAAAAGTTCAATGGAAGGTCGACGAGCGAGGCATGCATAAAGCTGATGAGTAGTCTGGACTATCGCCCAGCTACGCATATCGAGGCCTACGCTTTCGCGAAAGCATATCCTGAATTACAGCGACAATTTTGGATCGTGGCCCTAGGTTCATACGCCATTCGCGGCGCAAATAAAGTCGTGGCCGTTCTATACGGTTGCGCAGAAAAGCGATCCTTTGATCATCGTCGCTTTGACTTTGATTGGGGAGCGGACGACAGATTTCTTTTTGTCCGTAAATAATCCTCTAAACCCGTCCGATCACTCCGATACTCTATCGGAATATGCATCGGACGGGCGTTTTATATGAGAGCGCATACAGAAAAATCCGGACATGCTATTCTTTGATGTGATATGAATAGAGATTCTCTACAAAAAGATCTAAAAAAGAGAAAAAATAAATTTCAGAAATTTGTTATCGGGCTCGAGGTGGTTATGCTAGTAATTGGCGGGCTCGGATTGCAGCTCGCGATGAGCACGCCTGTATATGCAAAGGGAGGTATTCTTACAAATACAAATGTCCAACCAGCTTCCTTGGTTGCAGGAGCAATCGGAACGACGACGATAAGTTTCACGACAGCTAATGCAATTCCTGCTGATGGAAGAATTTGGGTGACTTTTGATAGCAACTTTGATCTATCTGCTGCATCAAGTTTTTCCTGTTCAACAATGGGCGGAGGGGAGGGTACCTTTTCGCTTTTTGTAGGTAGTGCCTATATTATCGCCACGCGACAGAATGATGGTGCATCGATACCAGCAGGGTCTCAAGTGTGTACAGTTGATAATATACGAAACCCATATATAACAGGGGATACGGTCACTTATGGTATAGCGACACAAACATCTGGCAGTTCTAATATTGATTCAGCTTCCGTTGCAGCAGATTTTATCCTAGGCCAAGGAACAGCGCAGATTGATGGCGGGGGAGGCACAGCTTCAAATTTGAATATACAGCGAGGAACATCTGCAAAATTTAGTATTATTGTCGTGGTTGGCGCAGATGGTATTACCGCTGATGCAGATTCTCCTATTTTTACGATTCCAGATGGTCTTACAGCTCCTGAAGCGGCAGGCCAGGCAACCTCAGGAGCCGTGGACACAAACGGGGAGTGGTATGTGGGTGCTTCCGGCGGAACGTGCGCAATCACAATGGCATCATCAGGGGCTTCAGGGCAAAATGTCACGGCAGATGTCACGGGTGATTGTGTATCAGGAGATTCTATCGTGCTCGTATATCAGGGAAAGTCAGATGCCTTAATAAGCGATACTCCTGTATATGTGCGTACGTCGATCAGCCCCGCTGGTGGCGTTGCAACGCGGATCGAGTCTTCGCCGACAGTATTGGTTTACGATAATTCCTTTCCAACCGTTTCATCGATCGTTTCCAGCTCTCCTAACCCATCAAAAGGTGGTTCCATTGAATTTACCGTTACATTCTCAGAAGACGTAACAGGCTTTGATGAAAATGACGTACGTCCTGTAGAAACAGAAGGCAACGTAAAAGGAGGGCCGGGAATGCATGTTGTAGGTTCGGGGTCGGTGTATACAGTGACGATTGATGATGTCGTAGGCGAGGGAAAAGCTCGAATTGATATTTTAGACGATAATTCAATAATTGATGTCGCCTCCAACCCATTTCGTGGATGGGCATTAGGCGACACCTATACAGCTGGCCAAGAAATGACGATAGACAGCGTAAGTCCAACGGTCGCCCTTACATCGGATGTTCTGGATCCAAAAGACTTATTAAAATTCTCCGTAACCTCAACATTTAGTGAAGACGTGTCTGGTTTTACCCTTGATGACATCACTATTTTAAATGGTGTCGCATCAAACTTTGTAACAACGACAGCGGATACAGTGTATACCTTTGACATCACCCCATCTGGTCAGGGCTTGGTAACGATTCAAGTTCTTGCAAATAGTGGATACGACGTTGCGACAAATGGAAATGAAGATTCAAACATCATCCCAACGACAGTAGATACGATCCCGCCCAGCGATCCGGTGATCACCCCTGCTGCCGGCGCATACTCTTCCGCGCAGTCGATTTTCATTTCATCCGCCGGCTCAAACTCAATACGATATACCACGAACGGATCAGAACCTTCCTGCTCTGCTGGAACATCATATGCAGGTAGTTTTGCATTAGCTTCGACAGCCAGTGTAAAGGCGATCGGTTGCGATCTAGCAAAGAATGCGTCTAACGTAACGACAAACGCATACACGATTAGCGCCGGAGGTGGTGGTAATAGTAGCAATAATAACCCAAATATCGGCGGGAGCGGTGGATTAGCACTATTAAGTGGCCCGACAATTTTTCAGATTTATTACAATGGCCAGTACCTCACAAAGGCGCAATATGACGCTCTTTTCCCGCAGGCCGCACCAGAAGTACAACCGCCGGCTCAAACAGAGGTGCCTCAACCAGCGTCAGTTCCAGATTCGGCTTCAAAGCCATCCCTCCAAAATCCATCCCTCCTCACAACCGCACAGCTATTAGCGGTATTCGACCTTACGCCAAATCCAGAAGAGGAAAGCAAGATTCTCCCTCTTGTCGGAGCCGATGCAAAAGAGTTTGGTTTAGTGCTAAGTGATGCGCTTGCAAGAGCAACACGTGACTTTATCGTATATGGTATTTCTCCAAATACGATCAAATCCGGAGAAGGCGAGCGACGTGCGATTATTCGTGATTATATGGATACGGTTGGTCGTGACTATTTTGTCTGGTCAGATATTGAAAAAATCACAAACGGTCAGATTCCAGTAAAAAGAAGTATTGAAAAAGAACGCGCCATGGCGCCAGAAGCTTTAAAAGCGTTCCGTCACGCATTTGGTCATGATCCGGATTTTAAAAATACAAAAGAAAACCTTGCATGGAATACGATGATGTATCGCATCCGTTTTCCGCGTGAACTCGCAAAAGAGCAACAGGGGATCATAGCCTTCTATAAAACATATGGCCACAATCCAAAAACACCATTCGATTGGTCAGTCGTCAGGGTGCTTGGTTATGTGATATAAGAGAATAAACATGCCTGAGACTATAAGTGTTTGGAAGATGAGGTATACAAGCTTGCAAGTCTTGCTTGTTGCTTTTAGTGGAATAGTTTTTCAGCTCGCAGTAATCGAGCCGGCGCACGCCATAGCGCCTAACGAAAATACCGATGTAACGCTCACAATCGTTCTACCGCCAAGCACGCCAATAATTACGCCAGATTCAGGCGCTTATACATCGATCCAGACGATAAGCATTTCATCGGCAGGCGCAGACTCGATACGATATACTGTGAATGGCACAGATCCTACTTGTGAAACAGGCAATGTCTATACTGCGCCATTCATTTTATCGTCTTCTGCAAACGTAAAAGCGATTGGATGTGATTCAAATCTAAACGCATCAACCATCGCAAGTAATGAATATACAATAACGATCCCAAACAACACCCCAAGTCGCGATCTTGGTGGCGGTGCAATGACCCCCGTCTACCCCAAGCCAATCACTAAAGACGTGGTCCTGGCATTAACCTTTGATCAGATTGAAAAAATTGATGATTATACGGCACGTGTCTGGATCCATTTGGATGCTGATCCAAAGACCGTTCGAGGCTACATGCTTTCAACAGATCCGACATTTGTGGATACGGCGATCATGAATTATACGCCATGGGTCTCTATTCTCGTCCCAATAAAACCAAACCAAGTAGTGATTTATGGACGATATTATTCAACAACAGGGCATACATCAGATTTAGTAGGCGTTCTTGTTGATTTATCAAAAAAAATCGCCCCACCTTCTGATATTCCATGTAAAACGATGTTTGATCCTGCGGATAAGCCAAGTCTGCTTGCCTGGGAAAACCGCAGACGAGATCTTGAAAAGGAGGATCTCATCGTACACACGGAAATCCGAGGTGATGAAAAGGAATTTGGCCTCGCATTCACAGATGCGCAAGTGAATACAATGAGTGATTTTATTATCTGCGGATTTTCTCCAGCAACAATTTCCTTTGGGCAAGGAGAGCGACGCGCCATGGTTCGTGATTTTATGGACACCGTCCATTATTCAAACATTTCATGGCTCGATATCGAGAGAATGGCCACAGGAAGAATCGCCGTCATGCGCAATCTAAAAAGAGAACAGACTCACGTTGTCTTTGTCTTACCAATATTCCGCCGCATCTTTGGTCACGATCCAAACTTTAAAAACCATGCAGAAAATCTCGCTTGGAGCACATTAATGTACCGTATCCGATTTCCTCGTGATCTCGTAAAAGAGCGAGGCGGAATCACCGCATTCCTTAACCAGTACAAACATTATCCAACAACACCATTAAACTGGAGCACAGTTAGAGTAATGGGATATATTAAATAAGGGGGGGGGCGTGGTACAATTCTTAAAACTATATGCCTCTTCGCACCTTCCAGAAAAAATTGAGTAGCGTTTTACTGGTATTCTTATTCGTCTTTGGAGGATTGTTGGGGCAGTTGGGGACGGCTCTTCCAGCGAAGGCATATACTGCATTCCCTAAAGAAAACGCCTTCCTATTAAATCCAAGCCCTTCTGTAACGACAACAGTTCAATTTGATTATACGGCTGACTACCCCGTGGTAGCCGGTAACGTTTTTTCATTTTATTTTCCTGTAAGCTTCGGCGCTGCAAGTTTTGGAGTTGCTACAGTTGTTACCTGTAATGATGGTGGTACCTATAGCGCTGGAAGCTGGGATACTCTTTACGGGTCATACGGATTTGGATATTATTTAACCACGACCCGTGTAAGCGGAGCATCGGTGCCCGCTGGAACACCGATTAGTTGTCAAATAGCTGCAGTAGTTACTCCTGCCGCACTGGGTACCGGGTATCCTTTTAGCGTTCACCGTACTATGTATGGTAGTCTCATAGACCTTTCGAGCTATCTCAGCCTCGTCCCAGGCTCTCTCACCTCAACAAATGTTCAGCCAGCTTCTCTTGTTGCTGGTGCTTCTGGAACAACAAACGTCACATTCACAACAACAAACATTATTCCTCTTAATGGAAAAATCAAAGTTACATTTCCTTCTGGATATAATCTTTCAGGCGTTGTAGCCGCAGGCGGGGGAACCTGTTCCTCGGCGGGTGGTATCGGAGGATCGATGGATGGAACGTTTATTGCGAGCGTTTTAGGGCCAGTCGTTACCATCGCTCGTAGTGCCGGTACAGCGAAAACAGCTGGTGCTCAAACTTGTAAAATATATGGGGTAGTAAACCCTCAGGTCTCTGGATCAACCGGTACGTACAGCATTGAAACGATGTCATCGTCAAATGCCTCTATCGACAAAAGCACATCCGTCTCCGCCGACACCATCACCGCCGGCACCCTCACCTCTACCAATGTAGAACCTGCAACATTGAGCGCAAGTGCTTCCGGTATAGCGACCGCTTCTTTTACAACCGTAAACCCAATCCCAAGCAACGGAAAAATCAAAGTCACATTCCCAGCAGGTTTTGACGTCTCTGGCGCCTCAGGCGGAGCCTGTTCCACAATAGGTGGCTCCATCGCAACAGCTGTATCTGGGCAAGTGGTAACGCTTACAAGAAGCGGAGGATCCGCAGAATCAGCTGCCGCAGAAACCTGTACCATCGGCAATATCATTAACCCGGCAGCAGCAGGCTCGACTGGAGTATATGCCATCGAAACACTCACGTCAGGTAACGTCTCCATTGATATCAACGCCTCCGTCTCCGCCGACACGATTGCTTCTAGCGCGCTCACATCCACAAACGTTCAGCCTGCTTCAATCATTGTCGGTAGCATAGGAGCAGTCAGTGTCGCATTCACAACGATCGCCAGCATCCCTTCAGACGGAAAAATCAAAGTCACATTCCCATCGGGTTTTGACGTCTCTGGCGCCTCAGGCGGAGCCTGTTCCACAATAGGTGGCTCCATCACGACTTCTGTTTCAGGTCAAATCGTCACCCTCACACGAAGTGGCGGATCCATAGAATCAGCTGCCGCGGAAACCTGTACCATACAAAATATTCAAAACCCATACCCTGCAGGATCCACAGGCACTTACGATATTCAAACAACGACAGCAGGGGATACAGTGATCAACTATAATCATGCGGTCACAGCAGATAACCTAACGACAGGCACATTGACCGGCGTAGACGTCCAGCCTGCCACAGTTTTTGTGAATGAAGACGGAATCCAGACCCTTACATTTACAAACACGTCTCCAATCCCAAGCACAGGAAGGATCATCGCTGCATTTCCAAGTCAGTTCACTTTACTTTCAAATATTATCGCCGCAGGTGGTATAACTTGTTCAAACTTAGACGGAGTCCTTGCAACCACGGTCAGTGGATCATCTGTAACCATGACACGTAGCGGAGGAACATTGGGACCGGTAGGACTGCACACGTGTATCATTCATGGAGTCCATAACGGTGCCGTACCAACGAGCAATGGATCATTCGTAATTTCAACCGCCTCTATATACGGAACGATAGAATCAGGAAGCGCGACAACAGAATCTCTACGTGCACAACTCACATCGACTGACGTGGAGCCCGCGACTCTTGCACCAAGCGCCTCAGGAATGGCAACCATCAATTTCACGACAGGCTATGCGATAACCAGTGCTGTCTCAACGGTGATTCGAGTAACATTCCCATCAGGCTTTGATATATCCGGCGCTTCCGGTGGAACGTGTACGCTCTTAGGAGGTTCATACACGATATCGACTTCTGGTCACTCGGTTTTAATGTCTCGTGTTGGAGGAAATACGGTTGCTTCGCCGGCCTCGGTAGTTTGTACAATAAATAATATCGTTAACCCATCAGCTAGCGGATCAACCGGTACATATACAGTCGAGGTATTAGGAGGCGGAGTCACAAGACAGATCAACTCCTCCGTCACGGCCGATACCATCACCGCCGGCCCTCTCACCTCAACAAACGTCGAGCCAGCAAGCCTAAGTACAAGCGCCTCAGGCGGAGCCACCGTTTCCTTCACCACCACAAACCCAATCCCAAGCAACGGAAAAATCAAAGTCACATTCCCAGCAGGCTTTGACGTCTCTGGAGCCTCAGGTGCAACCTGTGGAGGAACAAGCGTTGGGACAAGCGCCTCAGGATCAACAGTAACGCTCACTCTCAACGGACTAGCCTTTGCTTCAGGAAGCAGCGCATCCTGTACCATCAACAATATCGTAAACCCAGCAACAGCGGGCTCAACGGGGACATACACCATCGAAACCACAACAGCAGGAAACGTCTCCATCGATATCGACTCCTCCGTCACGGCCGATACGATCGTTGCAACAGAACTCACTTCCACAAATGTACAGCCATACTCTCTCGTCGCCGGAGCCGTAGGTGTAGCCACGATCTCGTTCACAACATCAAATCCAATTCCAAGTAACGGAAAGATCAAAGTCACATTCCCAAATAACTTCAACGTATCTTCTGCATCTGGTGGAGCCTGCTCCACCTTGAACGGTTCCATAACAACAACGATATCAGACCATACCATTACACTCACACGAATCGGCGGTTCCTCAGAACCAGCAGGAGCTCAAGTCTGTACGATTAACCATATCGGAAACCCAGTGGTCACGGGAGCAACAGGGGTATATGGAATAGAAACCACAACAGCAGGAAACGTCACCATCGACATAGGAAGCTCCGCTTCAGACAATATTGGAGCAGGTACGATCTCAGGAAACATCTCATTAATAATAGGCGTGGTTAACTCAGACCCTGTTGTCGCACAAGATCCAATCGTTAGCTATGCGCAAGGCCCAATAGGTGCAGCAACAAATGATACGATTCTTCTTGTCGAAGGATCGACAAAAGACGTCTATGTATACGGAACAGTCTCCGATCCAAATGGATCAGAAGATATCGTCTCTGTCACCATAAAATTTTACTCAGTAGGAGCAGGAGCCTCTTGTGACGTCGACAACCTCGATAGTTGCTACTCACTAACGCTCACAGCAGCAGAGTTGAATTGCCAAAATCAAGTAAGTGGCATGGTTTGCGCATACTCTGGACTCTTCCCACTCACGCATCACACAGAAAACGCAGAATTCATCGCAAAAGTAACGGTCACAGACCGTGCAAGTGCCATCTCAAGTCCTGGATACTCAAGTAATCAACTTGTACTAGGTTTGCTCTCAATCAATATCGCCCCAAGCATCGACTATGGATCATTGTCTGTAGGGGATACAGGTGAAACGTTTCTTCCAGTTGCGAACTGGGGAAATGTGACCGCAGATGTAAAAGTACAGTCAGAAGACCTCTCCTGTACCGCCGGATCCATTCCAGCAGAAAAAGTAAAATTCAATGGAGTGACTCTCGCAAACACTGACACTTCCTTGCCTAACTACAATCTTCCAAAACAAACAGGCGCGACCGCAGGAGCCTCCGCAACAGATACCCAAATGATCCTCGGCCCACTTAACTCCGTCCGAGGCGCCTGCTCAGGAAACCTCACAGTGACGGCGTTGGTGAATTAGGGAGGATTAATAAAGCAATATTGACAATACATTGCAAAAATGCAAGGATATGTTGTTCCTTTTTGATTGATTTTCGATTGAAAAGATGAACAGAAAGTGGTGAGTATCGTGGTCGCTGTACAATATCCCATGATTGATGGTGTAAAGATCCGTATCTTTGTCCATGCCACCAAAACGGAGATCCTTCCAGATAAGAACGGATTTCTTGGAAAACTCGAGCCTCAAAAACTGAAGTTCTCCATCCTGGTTAATAGCGAGGATATTGAGGCGCTTTCGGTAGCTCGAGAGGCTTCCCGTCGTCACTCGGTTCGTTTCATGAAGAATTATGCGCTCGAGGAATCGGATGGGCCTGATCGATTTATGCAAAGAGTGCATATTCACGAAGGATGTCCTCCGATGATCTCCGTGAATCAGAATAGCGTCGTTTTGACGGAATCATTGGCAAATGGACGCCTACGCATTCATGACCTCGCGATCGCAGGTTGGCAGGGTGAGTTCTTCTTGACGCATCAGCAAGAAGAGGTGCGGGTCTACACGCATAATTCTGAGTTGGTCCTTCCGGAGCGTCCAAGCTGGCGTTTTGAGGAGGGGATGCTCGAGGAAATTATCGGGTTTGATAGGCTCCGAGGTATTCCTCCGGTCACGGAGCACAAAGAGCTGGACATTCCTTCTGTGGAAAGTCTTCAAAAGAATCAGGCAGTCGTGGATTGGTGGTCTGATGCCCATCAGAGCGGTGAGATCATTACGCATCTGTCGGAACGCGCCATGATCCGGCAGACGAGTTTTACCAGCCGTGAGGTAGGCACAATCTACAGTCTCGTACCTGGACAAAAACTCTCTTACGAGAAGATCATAGAAATCCAGAGTCGTTGGAATGACTCGTATGAACAGGTGTTCGGCGTCCAAATCAAATAATAAATAATTTTTCTGATGCGCTCATCGTTCTATGGACGATGAGCGCAATTTTTATCGACAGGCAAGCCATGACAGAAGTATTTTTTTTTGTTATTATTTTGTGCATGCACTACTCCAGAAAGATCGCAGAAAATGCCGCATGGCTCGTGACTGCGAATACAGCGCAAAAGGTGATATCGTTCATTGCATTCACAATTATCGCGCGATTGGTTGGCGTGAAAGCAACTGGCGTCTATTTTTTTGCTATTTCAATCACTTCAATATTCGCTGTTTTCCAGGATCTGGGTCTTACTCCCGTATTGATTAGAGAGATGGCTACAGATGAGGAACGAGGTCGTCATATATTAGGGCAATCGATCATCCTTAAGATGATTTTTATCCCGATCACGGTTTTTGCTACACTCATATATGCCTTTTTTACTGGTATTACAGGAACCACATTCCTCGCAATAGCAATGGCTTGTTATGTCATGAGTGCTGATTCCATACATTTGCTTTGGTACGGTGCGATTCGTGGAAGACGAGAGTTACGGTACGAGGCATCTGGCATGTTTATCGGACAGATTGTGACCGCAATAGCAGGAGTCACAGCTGCATATCTTGGTTATGGTGTGTTAGGTCTAGTATTTGCGTTAATGATTGGAAGTACGTGGCACATGATGTGGAGCGTTTTACAAGCGCTACGACTCGGTCTATTCCCTAAGACGGGCATGGTGCCGATGCGTGAAATTTTGCATGCCGCTATTCCATTTGGTCTTGCTGGTATTTTTGTAAAAGTATACTCCTACATCGATTCCATTATGCTGCAGGCGACCTATGGATCAGCGGCTGTAGGTGCTTATGCTGTTGCATACAAGCTCACCTATGCACTTCAGTTTCTGCCTCTTGCTTTTGTTGCAGCATTGTACCCAGGCATGAGCAAAGCAGCGCGAGATGATCGTCCAACGCTTCCAGGGTTACTAAAAGGATCCTTGCGATTAATGATGATGATAGCTGTCCCGTTAACCGTATTATTGTCAGCGCTTGCTCACGTAATAGTCCCAGCGCTTTATGGCATTCAATTTGAAGAGGCTATCGCGCCATTGGTTATATTGCCTTGGGTACTAATCCCAATATTCCTGGACTTCCCAATTGGCTCATTATTAAATGCTACGCATCAAGCAAGTAAAAAGACATTAGCGATGGGTATAACAATGGTTGTGAATATCGCAATAAACGCTTTTTTAATCCCATCAATGGGTCCAACGGGTGCAGCTTGGGCTGGTGTTATAAGCTTCTCGCTATTATTTTTCCTTGGTTGGTGGTTTGCTCGTGCGGAAATAGACTCTCCTTGGTTAGCGAAACTTGTTGCGCAGGGAGTTGGAGCTGCCACCGTGGCATGGTTCGCGATCAATTACATTACACTAGAAATGTCGCCATTGTTTGAGAATATATTTTCTGTAGCTGTAACGGTTGCCTGTCTATTTGCATTTCATCTGATTACAGTGAAAGATGTCGTAAATGTCATTAACTGGCTCCGCCGACGAGGTTCTTTGGTCCCAACAGAGGAAGAATGCTCGCATGAAAAACCATGATGCAAAGATAGCGCTTGTCACGATCGACTATCCTCCAGAACGCGGAGGAGTTTCACGCTATCTTGGTAATCTCGTAGATTCAAGCAGGGGATTAATCGATGTTTTTGTTGATCAAACGCATCCTTCCGATGGTCCAGGACGCGTCGAGCATGTAAAACTCTTTTCCAGAGGCCCTTTTTCTTGGCGCCCAATGATCGGCTTTATCCGATCACGAAAAAAAGCTGGCTATGAGCAGGTTCTTGTAAGCCATCTTTTACCCGTAGGTACCGCAGCCTGGATCGCAAAGAAGCTTGGTGGTCTTCCATATTCCATCATTATTCATGGATTAGATCTCCGTCTCGCACAAGCGAATGGAAGAAAAGCCTGGCTCGCTCGACAGATTCTCAAAGGCGCACAAAACGTGATCGCAAACTCTCGAGCCATTGCCGCAGAAATCAATGCATTCGAGCCAAGTATTTATCCAAAAGTCGTCACCCCTGGCGCCGAGCCATTCACTGTACCGGAACGTGCCGATGCTCGTCGTGTGATCGGTCTCCCGGAAGACGCATTTGTTTTGCTCGCCGTCACGCGTCATGTTCAGCGTAAAGGTCTTGATCGACTCATTGAAAGTCTCGGGTTCATGCCAAAGGAAATTAGCCTGGTGATCATTGGTGATGGTCCTGATCGTCCTCGTATAGAAAAAATGGCCTGGCGATTCCGAGACCGCGTCCGCCTACTCTTTAACGCCAATGATCTTGAGCGCAATCTCTGGTACGCCGCCGCCGACGCCTTTGTTCTCCCTGCCCGTGAAGAACCAGCCGACATCGAAGGGTTTGGCATTGTCTTTTTGGAAGCCGCTTTAGCCGGATTACCGGTAATCGCCGGGAAAAGCGGTGGAATTCCGGAAGCAATCGTGGACGGAGTTACAGGCCTGCTCGTCGATCCACATAATCCAAAGGAGATTGCAGAAGCCGTAAAAGCCCTATACGATCGTCCAGATATCGGCCGTCAATTTGGAGAAGCGGGAAAACTCCGTGCCCTCCGCGATTTCCGCTGGGAAGACCGCGCAGAAACCTTCCGCAAAATTTTCGACGGCATCGACGTCTAATATGCCAAAAATCTCCGTCATCATTCCGGTTTATAATCACGGTGACGAGCTCACGGCCTGCTTAGCGTCGCTCAACAAGCAAACAGAACAAGACATTGAAATCATCGTCGTCGACGACTGCTCTCTCGTTCCCATTGTCATTCCAGCGAACGCTGGAATCCAGCTCATAACCTTCACAAAAAACCAAGGCGCTCCCGCCGCCCGCAATGCCGGTTTCGCAAAATCAACAGGGGAGTATGTCATCTTTCTCGATGCGGACATCGACCTAAAACCAGACGCGCTTCAAAAAATGCTCCAAGCTCTCACGGAGCATCCGGAAGCTGATTTTGCTTATCCTTCACATCGCTTTGGCTTCAAGACAATGCCCGCTCGTCCTTTTGAGATCGAGGCGTTAAAAAAGACAAATTATATCCATACAAGCGCGCTCATGAGACGCAAAGCGTTTCCTGGTTTTGACGAACAATTAAAACGCTTTCAAGATTGGGACTTGTTTTTGACCATGGCGGAAGCAGGAAAAAGGGGGATATGGGTTGATGAAGTTCTGTTCACCGTAAAAACCCACGGCACCATGAGCCAATGGCTACCATCATTTGCCTACGATCTTCCTTGGCAAACAATTGGCTGGATGCCAAAAGCGATAAAAAAATACAAAGACGCTGATGCAATTATCAGAGCCAAACACGGTCTACCCGTAGGGGCACGATATATCGTGCCCCTACCGATGGGGACGCTGAATGTATTCGCCATCATTCTCCTTGTTGAAGCTCTCTCCATTCCCGCCGCCTGGATTCCTGAGCTCAATTCCGCGCTCGCTGTCATCGCAGGCACGGCAATGCTGATCTGCGCATATAAAAAACCAACAACAGCATTTGGCTTTCTCCTCCTCGAGTTTTTGATTGGTTCTAAAGGACGACTACTTGTCTTTGGTGCGAATGCCGCCAATGACGGTGGGATCTCGCTCAGAATCATTTTGTTTTCAACATTTCTACTTGGCTGGTTTGTCGCGCGGATACGCAAGGCAAATAGAGAAATTCCAGCACCATTCTTAGCGCTGATGGCAATCGTTGGATATGCCTATTGGCGTGGAATGGTCCTTCATCAACCATTTGTCTTTGTCGATGCAAATGCCTGGGCTGTGTTACTATTGATCATCCCAATTTTTGATCTTGCAAAACTTGATCAAGAAAAATTTTGGTCAACGATAAAAAATGTCGCCATGGTTGGTATTGGTTGGACCATCATAAAATCAATCAAGTTATTCTATCTTTTCTCGCACAATTTCAACGCAAGTATTTTAGAGTTTGTGCATCGTTGGGTTCG
>CAIXDN010000022.1 GCA_903918235.1 Candidatus Uhrbacteria bacterium | reverse complement strand
GATCTAGCCAAATCGCGATATCGATTTCCGCGCACCAGCACCAGCACCATCCGGTCCACGTACACCAAAGATCCATACATAAAATCACAAAACCCGCCTAGGCGGGTTTTGTAATTCCGACGTTTCGCAAAGCGATTCTACGTTTCTTCCAATCCGGAATCATTCGCTCCACTTCCAACCAAAACTTTTTTGAATGATTAAACACCGCCAAATGACACAGCTCATGCACGATCACATAATCCGCCAAATGAGGCGGGACAAGAAGTAACTTATAATTGAATGCAAGTGTCCCAGATCTGGAACAGCTCCCCCACTGCGTCTTTTGTCGTCGAATAGAAACGCGTTTCCAGTGAAATTGATAGACTCGATTAAAATATTCGAGACGTTCTTCCACAAGTTTCAATGCCGTCTTTTTCAATCGCTTAAATTCCTCTGGATCCTGTTGCCGCAAAATAGATTCCGAAACATTCTTGAGTTTTGCGACCGCTTGCTCCAACCAAACCTGATGACGCTGAATAGAAGCGTCAATCATAAAAGCGGGCACATGCTTGCCGGCAGTAACAAGCACGCGCCCGCCCGGTTTTACCGAGATTCGAATACTACGCTGATAAGCGCGCCGTCGAATCTCGATATCCATTAGCCAAATACCTGCTTATAAGCCGGACGCTCGGCAAGCGAGGCAAGCCATCGCGATACATTCGGAAAAACTCCATAATCGAGATAGTCCTTACCTGAAGAAGCGATAGACCCTACGTTAATATCAGCGATCGTAAACATCTCTCCCACGATGAAATCGCGTCCTTCAAGACGCGCATCCAAAATCTTCAACCATTTCGTCGCATCTTCTTTCGCTTTAACAAGTGCCTCTTCGGAAAGCGCGCCCGTCCACTTTTGCATGTACAACGGTTCAATAGCTTTCTGAAGATGCGCCATCGACCAATAGCTCCACTGCAAAAGAAGCGCATGCGAGCCAGCATCCATTTCACCAAACAATTCCGGCTTGTGCTTCTCGATAATATAATTATTAATCGCCATCGACTCCCAAATCACGACATCGCCATCGACAAGCGTCGGCACTTTACCGTTCGGATTCAGTTTGAGAAACGCCTCGGACTTGTGTTCTTGCTTTTGGAAATCGAGAGGGATATTTTCCAACTCAACACCAGCTTCCGCCGCTGCCCAATAACAGCGAGATGCACTACTCTGTTTTGAACCGTAAATTTTCATCATAAAAACAAGTTAACTATTTAATTTTTTCTTTGTCATCCACTGCATCAAAAAGAACAGAATGACCGTAATGCCCACGATGACGCCAAGCGACAACATCGGAGCCGTATCAGCATAACCTATGGTCGCATAACGCAACAGATTCACCGAATGATGCATGGGATTAAATTTCGATACCGTCGTCCAAATCCCCGGCAAACTCGATACAGGATAAAATACGCCGGCCAAAAAGATCATTGGTTGAACGATAAATGTCGTCACAAAGGTCAGCGCCTCAAAATTCTTGGCATACATTCCAAAGCACACACCAAGTATCCCAAATTCAAGTCCAGTCAAAACCAAACCAAGTAATAGCAGTATCGGATGCGCAATCCCATGGATCGGAATAAACCAAATCGTGATCAAGAGAGCAACAGCAAGTGTAAGCAAGGCACGTGTACAAGCCGCCAGCGCATAGGCGATTCCAATTCCCCAATTCGGCAGAGGCGCAAGCTGAATATCGATAATCGAACCCATGTTCTTGGAGATCACAAGCGCAAAAGCTGGATTGGAGAAACTCGCATTCACCATCGTCATGGTAAGAAGACCCGTATAGACAAAGGCAAGATACGGAAATCCACCAACCATACGATCACCAGACACGATTCCAAACACAGACAAAAACAACACCATGGACATAAGTGGACTCACAACCGTATCCAACCAAATTTTCTGAAAGCGTTTGACCTCGCGCGCGTAGAGCGCAATAACGTTTGTGAGCATATTAGTCTTTCGTCAATTCCAGAAAAATTCGTTCTAGCGAAACCGCTTCACTCCGAATGGACTTAATATTGGATTGGTAATGCTCAGTCAACGTTCTCATATCTTTCGCAAGATCCGTCATGGGATAAAGGAACGCATTTCCATCAGGGATCACTCCGGACAAAGCCTTGACCTCACGATCATAAAGCTCAAACGTAATGACATTCTTAGAAAATTCTCGCTGAAGATCTTTCAATGATCCATCTCTGACAATACGCCCATGGTTAATAAGTGTAATCCGATCACATAACTGTTCCGCCTCCTCCAAATAATGCGTCGTAAACAAAATCGTCGTCCCTTCATCGCGCAACCGTCTAACGAGCTCCCAAATCTTTTGACGCAAAGCAACATCAACGCCAGCCGTCGGCTCATCAAGAATAAGCAGTTTCGGCTTATGAATAATTGATTTGGCGATCATCAGCCGACGCTTCATTCCACCGGACAAACCACGCGCACGCTCTTCCGCCTTATCCGAGAGAACCAAGTCCTTCAGCACTTCATCAATACGCGCATCACGCTCCCCCGCCGGAACGCCGTACATTCCACTAAAATAATACAGCACTTCACGCACCGTAAACGCCGGCTCAACCACAATTTCCTGTGGCACAATCCCTTGCAACTGTTTAGCCGCCTGCGTCTGTTTAGCAACATCCAAACCAAAAACTTCAATCGACCCTTGATCCGCCACAGAAATCCCTGAAATCAAACTAATCAATGTCGACTTACCAGCACCATTTG
>CAIXDN010000021.1 GCA_903918235.1 Candidatus Uhrbacteria bacterium | reverse complement strand
GATCATATGGAGTTTCTTGATGTATCGCGTGGTTCATACGCCGTAGCTCGGTAGTACTTCGAGCCACATCACGATTTCGTTTCTATCGTGATGTAGCCCGGAGCATCATCTTTTTGCTATACTTTTCTCATGTCGATGCCCGTTGTGGCCTTTGTACGTTTATTTCTCTCTGAGACACTTGGGAGCGTTATTCGATTTCCGTTTTGGTGGTATACGGAGGGTTTTTTTGAAGCGGCACGCTGGTGTGCTCGTGGATTACGTTTTCGTTGGGATAGTGCAGGGTTAAAGGTTTGGGTTTCAAACCTTTTTGTCCCAATGTATGGTCAATATGATTTAGCAGGACGGTTTGTGAGCGTCATCATGCGTATCATTGTTTTGATCGGACGCATGATTGGTCTTATTGTAGAAGTATTTGGCTACGCATTAATTTTGTTTGCGTGGGTTGTTCTTCCAGCGCTATCAATGATTTTGTTTTTTGATTCGGCATTTCGCTTTATGATGGCTCGTTGATATGGAAACGTATCTTTCCTCATTATGTCCAGTATGTAGCGGCGATGCACGTGTATCGCTTGCTTGTCATGCGTGTCATGGAGCTGGTGTAAGTTTGCAGACAGATCGTGGACAGCTCGTCTGGTTGGAACCTATTGATCGTGGGACATTTTCTCTTCGATCTACGCGTCGTTCTTTTCATGTTGTTTTACATTTGCTTCTTGGCATTTTGGCTTTGTTGTGTTTTGTATGGTTTGGTTTTGGTGTTTGGCGTTTAGGTGATATTACTGCAATTACTTCTGGGGCGTTTTGGTTTGGTCCTTCTGGGGTACCGATGGGATTGTGGTTGGGTTTGTTTTTGTTGAGTTTTTTTGTGTTCCGCTTTCGTGTTTATAACGATGATGCGAGGATTCTGCCTCATTGGGGAAAGCCAGGCGGTCAATTGCCTCAAGGTCGTGGAGAGGTTTCTGTGAGAGATGTAGGGCCATATTTTACGGAAGCGGCTTGGGAGGTTTTACAAAGATCTTATACATTGACTGAGACGGTTGGTTGCTCGGAGATACGTGCTGTGCATTTATTTTCTGCAGCATTAGGATCGGCTGCGGGAGGCATTTTTTTGACAAGATTAGGCATGAATTTTGATATGGTTCGTGATGGATTAGCTGATCTTGTTCATGAGGGGCCAAGGGGTACGGCACCGGCTTTGACAGTGGAAGCAAAGCAAGTTCTTCTTGAAGCCACGGCAGACGCAGAAAAGTCTGGTCGAAAGCACGTTGGGACGATTGAGATATTTTTACGTGCTTTTGATACGGATGTTCGCATTCAAACGGTATTTGATGCGGCAGGGTATCCTCCGGATCATGTACGTCATGTTGCTGAGTGGATTGGTATCCAAGAGATGCTTAAGGAGGAACATGAGCGATTTGTCGTGCTTTCTTCTTTGAAGCCGTCTGGAGCGATGAATCGAGCGATGACGTCTCAACAAACCCCTTATTTGGATCAGTTTAGTGAAGATTTAACTCAACTCGCAAGACAGGGTTATGTCGCGCCAATGATTGGACGTGATCGAGAAATGCAAGAGTTGTTGCGTGGAATTGAGAGCGGTAGGAGGTCGGTTGTGTTGATCGGTGAAACTGGGAGTGGAAAGAGCGCCTTAATTGATGGGCTTGCACGACGCATGG
>CAIXDN010000020.1 GCA_903918235.1 Candidatus Uhrbacteria bacterium | reverse complement strand
CCAAAAGCGCTACCGCACATTATCACCGATCCATTCACGTCAATGAATGAATGGACCTGGGAGCAAACACGTCTCGAAGGCTACGAATCCCACGAAAAGATCGAGTTCCCAATCGCTGTCTAATGGAGGCTCTATGATCACACTCATCGCTGCCGTCGCAGCCAATGGATGCATCGGTAAAGGTGGAAAGCTTGTTTGGCACAATAAAGAAGACATGGCGCACTTTGTGAAACTCACAAAGGGCAAAGCCGTGCTCATGGGAAGAAAAACCTGGGAATCCATTCCAGAAAAATTTCGCCCTCTGTCCTATCGCACAAATGTCGTCATTACGAGAGATAAAAACTATCTTTTGCCAGACAATGTCATGAGCTGCGCATCGGTCGATGAAGCACTTAAGCGACTACGTCTCGCCGATATCATGGTCATAGGCGGCGCACAAATCTACGCCGCCACCGTTGCAAAAGCCGACTGCCTGGAACTAACCGAGATTCCAACAGCAATCGACGGCGACGCATTTTTTCCAAAAATCAATCCATCGACCTGGAAAGAAACGGTCCGGATCAATAGGGAAGGATTCGCTTTCGTCACCTATCATAAACGCTAATATGCACATTGTTGTTGAATCCATCGACGGCGCAGGAAAAGGGACCGTTATCCCCATCATCCTCGACGAGATCGCTAAAATTGGCCGAGAGGTTCTCTCAATTGCCGAGCCAACAAATCAAGGCATTGGCAAATTCATCCGCGAGGAAATCATCTTTGCGCATCCCGATGGACACCGATATTCCGGGCTCGTCACTGCGCAGATGTTTGCCATCGATAGAGAGGTACTCTATACCCAAAAGATCCTCCCCTGGAAACAAGCGCATCCCGATGGAATCATCATTCAAGATCGTGGCGTTCTCTCAAGCCTCGCCTATCAACCACTGCAAGATCCAGAAGTCACAACAGAATGGCTCTTAGGATTACATGGAAATCAGATCGAGCTTACCAACGCTCCAGACGCGCTCTTCATTCTCCAAATTGATCCGGCAGAGGCAGAGCGTCGTCTAGCCGGACGCGCAGACAAGCAAGATAACTGCGTCTTTGAAAAGCGCGACTTCCAAGAACAGCTAGCAGCACGCTACCTTGACCCAGCCATTCAAGCCCCTTATCAAAATGCCGGAACCAAAATCGTCGTTATTGATGCAAGCGGGACCAGGGAAGAAGTCGCGGACAAGATAAAAAAAGCGCTAACCTCAGTCCTCTAAATAAAATCGCTCAAGGCTTCACGCTTTGAGCGATTTTCGCTATCCTATAAGGTATATGAATCTACCCCTCATCGGAATCGATAAACTCTTGGCAGACTCATGGAATTCCATGCTAAAAGACTGGAAACAAACCCTTGGCTGGACGCTCGGGATCATGTTCGTTCCAACGCTAATAAACATCGTTTTTGCATTGCCACAAATAGCCGCACCAGAACTCAGAGGAAGCTTTCTAATCCAAATGGTTGCATTCTTCCTTGCAACTGGCACTTCCATCTATTTTACCGCTGGGTTATTCCGCTACTTCCTCAACAAAGAAAAACCTGTAAGCGTTTCATTTCAAAACGTTGTCTCTCTCTTTTGGATTGGCGCAATCATGGCGTTGATTCTCATACCCGCATTCCTCTTCTTTATCATCCCTGGAATTTGGCTCGCGGTTGCTTTTTCCATGGCAGTGCCAATCTATCTCAATGAAGGAAAAGGCGGATGGCAATCGATCAAAGCCTCCTACAGTCTCATCAAAGGTCGATGGTGGGCAACGGTAATCCGATTCATTATTCCTAACTTCGTCTACGGAATTGGCGTAAGTTTTATCTTTGGAGTAATCATTACCATCTTCATCCTCGTGGCAGGCGCCGCAGCAAGCGGAGTAGTTCTCGCGCTAGCAAAAGGAGTCGATTCGGCTACAGCCCTTGCAACTCTTGGACCGGTTGCCGTGATATCCCTCATCGTATGTGCGCTCGTATTCTTACTTTGTTTTATCATCACAAACGTCTTTCTTTCCATAGCCTATACATCCATTTGGACAAATCTTTATAAGTCCTTATCGGAAACAACAACACAATAATCTCTATGAAACCGCTCCTTCCATTTGGTGAACTCATTAGCTCAGGTTGGACACAATTCACGCGCGACTGGAAAACGAACCTTGAACTCTCCATCCGTATTCTTGGAGCATCACTTCTCGGCTTTGTTGCAACGCTACTCTCAAGCCCACTACCAGCCATCGGAGCGCTTGTCCTACGCCTAATCGCTGTTGTAGCGGGAGCAGCGATGATTGTGCACACAACCATCGTATTAACCGATGTCATACGCAAACGAGATCTCAGCGATGAAAAAGTAAAATATGACGATGCAAAAGGGCGTATGCTCTTTTGGCCATTCCTCTGGATCTCAATCCTACGTTCCCTCGCTACAATTGGTGGTTTAATTCTATTTGCACTTCCTGGTATTTGGATGTCGATTGTATTTGCCTTTGCCCCAATTCTATTGCTCGATGAAGGTTTACGTGGAAACCAGGCGCTCGCCGCTTCGCACCAACTCGTAAAAGGACGCTGGTGGCAAACCTTTTTTCGCTTACTTGGTAGCAGCGCAGTAACGGGATTTCTCATGGTAACAGCAACACTTGTCATTGCAACATTTATCGGATTATTTGTTGGATTTGATAAATCACTCACCCTTGCTACGACCGGCTCATCACTAGGGACGCAGGTATCGCTCGTCGATGGCTTGCAAGGTATCCTCACCGGCATCATTCAAGCAATCTTTCTCCCGCTCATCATTATCTACCAAGTAAAGATCTACCACTCCTTGAAAAAAACACGATAAATGTAAGTAGTGCAAAAAAATATTATGCGCATGATTCCGATTATCGGCTTGGAAATCCACGTCCGACTAAAAACCAAAAGCAAGATGTTCTGCGCTTGCGCAAATATTGATGATAGCGAAGCTCCAAATACAGCGATCTGTCATGTCTGTACAGGCCAACCAGGCGCACTCCCAGCCGTAAACATGGAGGCAGTTCATCTTGGTGTACGCGCAGGGCTCGCCTTAAACTGCAGAATTCCTGATCAAGCGCATTTTGATCGCAAGAATTATTTCTATCCAGATCTTCCAAAAGGCTACCAAATATCACAGTTTGATCATCCAATCTGCATTGATGGCTATCTTGATATCGATGTACCAGGAAATGTCGCACCACGAAACCGTATCCGTGTCGGTATGACGCGCGCGCACCTAGAGGAAGACGCCGCAAAAAACACACACGATGGATCTACGAACGCAACACTCGTTGATTTCAACCGAGCAAGTCAACCGCTCTTAGAAATCGTCACAGAGCCAGACATCCGTACACCAGCAGAAGCGCGCGTGTTCTTACAAGAACTTCAAGCGATTCTGCGTACAATCAACTCTTCCGACGCCGACATGGAAAAAGGCTTCATGCGATGCGATGCAAATATCTCGCTCCTAGAAGTCGATGACGAAAACAAACCGCTCAAAGCCGGATACAATCCAAAAGTTGAAGTAAAAAACCTCAACTCATTCCGCTCCGTTGAACGTGCGCTCACATTTGAAATCGAGCGTCAGCTTGAAGTATTCAATGCCGGTGGCGTACCAGAAAGCGCAACGCGAGGTTTTGATGAAAACAAAGGAACAACATTTGAACAACGCCTCAAAGAAACCACGGCCGATTATCGCTACTTCCCAGAACCAGACCTACAACCGCTAGAATTGCAAGCCATTCGTGAAGAAGAACGCTCACATTTACCAGAGCTTCCATCAGCAAAACGTTTACGCATCATCGAGGAATGGGGCTTCACTCCAGAAGACGCGCGTGTTCTCGTCGCAAACGAAGGCTGGTCAGATTTTGCAGAACAAACTCTAGGAGAGCTTCTTACGCAAGACAAGACAACAAAATACGCCAAGCTTGTTTCCGGTTGGCTCAGCAGCAAACTCACCGGCATTCTTTCTGCACAAGGAAAAACACTTGCACAGGCAAACATGACCGCAGAAAACTTTGCCGAGTTTCTTCTTCTTATCAGCAAAGACAAGATCAACTCATCAAATGCACAAAAACTTCTCCAACTCATGGTCAACACTGGCGCTGACCCATCGCAACTCATGGAAGAACACAACTTTGGTCAGACAAATGATCCAGAAGCATTAACAAAACTTGTCTCAGAACTCATCACTCAAAACCCAGATCAAGTCGCACAAATTAAAGCCGGAAAACTTCCAATCATCAAATGGTTTGTCGGTGTCGTTATGAAGTCGACGGAAGGAAGAACAAATCCGGAAGCTGCAGAATCCGAAATCAAAAAACAGCTACAGGTCTCATAAAAATTCCAGCAAAAGCTGGCTCCATTAAACGGGAATTCCTTCTATAACTTTAGCAACAACATCATCAATACACGAATCAACAGTTTGATTCTGAGGGTTTTGTAAATACCGCTCACGAACAGAATGAATCAAATCAGCAAGCGTACTCGCACTTTCCTCGACCAACATACGACAATCCGGTGATAACGATACCTGATCAGAAATCGAATTCCACGAAGCGATCCTCTCATGAACAGCTTTTCCAAAGCCTGGTCTCGCTTGAACAATAGCTTTTTGCTGAACAAGCTCAATCACCTTTTTGTACAATAATTCAAGCTCCTCTTTTGCACTCGGCAAAAGAGATTGATCCCGCAACTGAGATTCAAGCTCATGCAAACGCATTTGTCTTACAAGAATTTTTTTCTGTAATTCTCTTTCAACAGAAGAAAATGGATTCGAATCAACAAAACCATTATCAACAATACAAAGCAATGCCTTAGCACGCTCAAATAAAGAAACAATTTCCTTCAATGTTTCAGGATCCAATACGATACGCTCAGGCTTAGATGCAGGCTCAAACGTAGGTTCAGACTCCGCTGATGCTTGTGGGGCACGTTCTCTCTTTGGTAGCGACGGGCCGCTTCGTTCTAGTACAGGCTCACTTGCGATAATAGACTGCCGAGATCGTAACTCCTGCAGGCTAGGAACAAATTGACCGCCGGACGCAGCAGGAAAAGAAATCGCTGGCTGAGAAACATCAACTCCTTGAAGTCCATACCATAAATACGTACCTTTACTACCAAAATTCTCCAAACGATCCGGAAGCAATGCCGGCGTATAGACTGTTGGTGGCATGCCATCATACAAGCCACCATTCGCTTTAACCGAGGAACTAAAATCCGGGTTTTTTGATTCTTTGGAAGCAATCAACACGGGAACATTGATGAGATATGTCCCATCAAACAATGCGAGTTCTTCCCTAATTCTTTTATACTTAGCAAATGCCGCCACGATATCATGTCTAGATTCTTTCTTGAGTAAATCATTAATCCGCTCCAAATAGACATCTGTCGCCACTCGATTCCCCTCATCAAAAAGCTTTTGATCAGCTTCTTCGCCAAGCTGCTGTTCTGCAAGCGTAAACTGATAAACACTTCTTCCTGCTGAAAAAACAGGAGCCTGAAGCTCAGGATATTCATTCCACGAACGTTTAACAATATTATAACTATCATCTTGCATTTTTCCATCATTATCACGTGACATTTTTCCTTCTCTTGAAACAGTTTTCAAAATAGCGATGCGAGCAGGCGGTAATTCTTTCTGTAAAAAAGTCTCAAGCTTTTGCATTTCTTGCAGTAAAAGCTTTTTACGCTTCTCCCTACGTTCTTGATCCTTTTTACTTTGTAAAAAAAATACTCTCTGATCCCTTGAACCGGTGCCAAGTTCCTCACTAATAGCTCTTCGATGATCATCATCAAAATAGTTTAACGCACGATCGCCATGATCAGGTTGAAAAACAAAATTTACCTCATACTGTTTGGGCCTCCAGTCAACGTCAAAATCAACATATCCAACACTGCCATGTCTGTCAGGAGGTGTCGTGATAGAGACAGAAACAAAAAATCGCTCATCAAACAACTCGACAACTTTATCTGAACCCATCTTTACAGAAGGACGCTCAACAGAGGCACTGATCGAATCAAGGCCAAGTTTTTTACCATACATATACGCAAATATTATCACAAAAACAAAACCCCGACGAAGCTTTCGCTTTTGTCGGGGTTTTGTTTTCTCCGTGCGCGATTAGGCGCGAGGGGCGCGGGCTTCCATTGGGCGGGCCTTGTTGACCGCAATGCGGCGGCCACCCATGTCAGTACCATCGAACATGGTGATTGCGTTGTCGGCAGCGGCGTCTTCTGCCATCTCTACGAAGGCAAAACCACGCGGACGCTGCGTCTCACGATCCATGGGGATGTAGACAGAAAGCACCTCACCAGCCTGGGCGAAATGCTGTCGAAGCTCCTCGTCCGTCATACGGTACGGGATGCCTCCGACGAACAATTTTGTTGGCATGTGGGTAAATCGTATCCGGTAAAGGACACGACTGTGCGTTAACGAATGAATACGGATTCTCGTCTGCGCGACCACTTCCCCGACCATAGGACGGACCTTCGCACGTTGATATCCATGAACTAGGATGACAAAAAATAGACTTACTGTCAAGATAGAATCCTATGCTAAAAAAAGCCAAAATACTGCCATCTTGTGATCTTTTGCACACCCTGCTCGATAAGCGCATCGAGCATCCAGAACGCACAAAAGAGCTTGATGCAAAGATCAAAAAAAGCTTCGAACAAGTCCGAACCATCTTTATTTTGGACATGTCCGGCTTTTCAAAAACGGTTCAACGTTATGGCATCATCCATTACCTCGCCATGATTCAGCGCATGCGTCGAATTACAAGACCCATCGTAGAAAAAAATAACGGCGTCGTCATCAAGTTTGAAGCAGACAACTGTTTTGCTATTTTTTCTAATCCAGAAAAAGCTCTAAATGCATCCCTAGAGATTCATCATGATCTTGAAGTCGCAAATCTTATGACCGATGACATGAGCGATGTACACGTCTCCATCGGCATCGGTCATGGTTCAATATTATTATTTTGCGACGATCTTTACGGCAATGAAATGAATCTCGCATCAAAACTTGGTGAAGATGTAGCAGAACGTGGAGAAATTCTTTTAACAAGCGCCGCACGCAAACTCATAAAAAATAAAAAATATAAATTTGAAAAACTTCCAATCACGATGAGCGGAGTATCGATGCAAGCACATCGACTATCCACAAGAACAACTTGACACACAAAATAAAAAATCTGTGCTATAATTATCTTGCTATCGTTCACGTGATAATAAAACACGTTTTACGAACACCGATCGGCAAATAAAATCCGACGGTGAAAATGGAAAGGAGCTGATTTTCATGGCAATAAAAAAAGTAGCAAAAAAGGCAGTAAAGAAGGCCGTCAAAAAGACGGTAAAGAAGGCTGTCAAAAAGACCGTAAAGAAGGCTGTCGCTAAGTCGAAGAAGCGTGCATAGTCGCACGTTCACAAACGGAGGAGAATCCCTCAGCAAACGCTGAGGGATTTTTATTGTTTATCAAACGCTATAAAACAGAAATAACACCAAATTCACCATCAAATCCAGGCCTAATCTGCACCTTTCCTTCACGCATCTTTAGAATTCCTTGTACGATTTCTGGCAGAGTTACAAGACGCAATTCATGCAATGGAACATCAAGCAGGACACCAAACTCCGTTCGTCCATCACAAAGTAATTTCTCAACTTCTTTAGAGACTTTTTTTGATGCAGAACCAACATCTAAAATACTTCCAATTAATTCGGCAAGTGGAACGATCGATGTAAATGGAACAGAAAGTTTTTTACGCTCACCAACTTCACGATCAATAAAATGATCAATGCGATGCAAAACTCCAACCGTTAAAAGCTTGCCACATACTGGACACAATCCATTCAAACGCTTTGTCTCTTGCGGCAAACAAGAAAAATGACAAGCGCGATGTCCATCCATAAAATATTTTCCTTCTTCTGGAAAAAACTCAATAGTCTCAAGAAATCGAGAAACATCTTTCTCTACCAAAATACGTCTCAACTCAGTAAAACTTGGTTCTTGCATCTCAAATACACTCGCTTCACGACCAAGCTTATCAAGTGAGTGTGCATCAGAATTTGAAACAAGAAACACGTTATCAAGCATTGGAAGATATTGATGCATCTTTGGATCCGATGAAAGTCCCGTTTCGATAGCATGAATATGCGGCGTCATCTCACCAAAACACTCTTCTAATGAATCAAATCCCGATTGAGAACCAAAAATAGAAAACCAAGGTGTCCAAGCATGCGCCGGAATAAGCAGCGCTTGAGAATCCGCCTCAAGCAATATCTTAAGTAGTTCTTCCGAGTCAATGCCAATAATCGGTCGTCCATCCGACTTCAAATTGCATCCGCGAGCAAGCAACGCTTTTGTAAATCGATCAACACCTTCAAGCGAAGAACACAAAATACAATGATGCACACGACGCACGCTCCCTCCACGTTTATAAATACAAGAAATCTCCGTAGATAAAAGAAACCGAGTCTTTGATGAACCATTCTGCAAACAAAAAGCACCTCGATCATCAACAAGTTCACGACCAATCTCTTTACGCCACGCTGGGTGCGTAAAATCAGCGGTTCCAACAAAATCGATCCCCTTTCTTTCACAAGCCTTCGCAATATTTTGCAATGTCAATTCCTTAGAACATGCTCTTGACCATTTTGAATGAAGATGAAAATCCGTAATGACGCGCATACCTATGGCGAAACAGAAACACTCCGCAAAACACGAGACTCTGTAGGTCGATACAAATCTAATCGATCAGAATAGCGAAAAACAACATCACCATTTTTCACGCCCTGATAAAAAGCAGGATTATCCTTCTCAAGCAAAGCAGCATCAGTAATAACCGTCTTCTCTATTGGCGCCTCCACAGAAGCAGTACGAGGCTTTTCAGGGCTCATCGTCATACGCAAATAGATAAAGACGATGACCATGGCAACAAGGACGGCTATTGATGAATACATTCTCCATTTAGACATAAACTGATCTTACCCCTCATATCCCCGACCGACAATCTTCCGAAATCCAATCCGATCCGGCGCCTCATCTCCCAAAGAGAACATCCGTCCAAACACAATTGAATGTTCGCCATACCGATCACGTATCGCATCAACCGACTTAGAAACGCGTAGTATTCCCGGATCAGGCAACCCCTCAAATTTCATCTGTCCATCTGGCAAAGAAAGCTTACCAAGCGTTACCGCTAAAAAACGAACCGGTTTAGAATGCCAAAGCCGATGCAACAAAGCAGATGATTCACGCACCAAAGAAAACGAATCATCCGTTGGCTGATAAAATCGCTTCCACTCACTTTGTGACTCATACTCATCTCTAAAACCAACAGCCACGGAAAGGCTCTCCGCAAACAAGCCATAAGCACGCAATCTTCTCCCGGCTTTTTCTACAAGCTTTGTAAGTACCGCCTCTACATTCCCCTCACGATTAACACGATCCGGAACACAATATGAATGCCCGATAGATTTTGGGAGCGTGTCACTTGAAATCAATAATTCGCATTCAATCGCACGTAATCGATTCCACCAATAATATCCATTCTTTCCCAAAACGCGCATCAAGTTTCCTAAAGGAAAATATTTTAACTCAAGCGGTGTCCGAATCCCCACACGCTCCAAACGTTGCCGGATCTTTCGTCCAATTCCACAAAGATCTTCTAAGTCCGCGAAAGATAAATACTGATCTAGATTAAGTAAATTCACCATTGTAAGTCCATCCGGCTTCTGTAAATCAGAACCAAACTTCGCAAGAAAACGCGTCGGAGCAATACCAACCGAGCAACGCAACCAATCACCAACTTCATGCTTCAATCGGTATTTGATTCGGCTCGCTAAAAAACAAGCTTCCGCCTCATCACGCACCCAACCAGTCAAATCAACAAATGCCTCATCAATAGAATAATGCTCAATCGTGTCAGAGAGCTCATGCAAAATCTTAAAAAACCTCGACGTAACTGCACGATACTTCGCTGGATCATTCTCCACAAAAATCGTCTTTGGACAAATCATTCGTGCTTCCTCAACGGTCATCCCGACCTTCACGCCCAAGATCTTTGCCTCTACCGATGCCGCAATCAAACAACCACCAGGGTGCAAATACGCACACACGCCAATCGGTTTACCACGCAAAGTCGGATTCGCCTGCTGTTCCACAGAAGCAAAATACGAATTCATGTCAACATGAAGAATAATCCGATCGGACATAAAATATGAAACGTAACCCCTCTAAATCTCCCCTTCTACGAAGGGAGACTTCCGATATCCCCCGATCAGAACCCCTCCTTCGTAGAAGGGAGGGGCAGGGGTG
>CAIXDN010000019.1 GCA_903918235.1 Candidatus Uhrbacteria bacterium | reverse complement strand
GTCCCGTGCGTCTACCAATTCCGCCATCGCGGCCTATCTGCGGGGATCAATGTAACGATTTCTTGACATTTGCGCAAGTGAGGCTTATTATTCTGCTTGCTACAAGCATTTTATCGCGGGGTAGAGCAGCCCGGCAGCTCGCATGGCTCATAACCATGAGGTCGTGGGTTCAAATCCCACCCCCGCAACCAAGTACATCCCGTCCCAAAAAGGACGGGATTTGCTATACTGAAAAAGTGAATCTGTTCTTTGAGGTTGCTTTACTGCTTTCTTTGACGACGGCTGTCGCGCTTGTCATGCACAAGCTCAAGCAGCCGCTTATTTTGGCGTATTTGGTAAGCGGTATTATTGCTGGGCCTCAGGTCCTTGGACTCATCCACTCGGAAGACACGCTGACTTTTTTGTCTAAGCTTGGTATTACGTCTCTTTTGTTTATTGTTGGTTTAAGTCTATCTCCTAAGGTTGTTCGGGAAGTGGGCGGTGTTTCCTTATTGGCCGGTGTTGGTCAGGTTGTTTTTACGGCTGTTATTGGATTCTTGTTAGCGCTTCTTCTTGGTTATGGTTGGCTTGCAGCACTGTATGTTGCGATTGCTCTTACATTTAGTAGCACAATTATCGTTCTAAAATTTTTACAGGATCGCCGAGAGCTTGGAACGATTTATGGAAAGATTTCTGTTGGAATCTTGCTTGTACAAGATGTGGTAGCAACTGCGGTACTGGTGTTTATTACGGCCTTAAGCGCGGGTTCAAGTAATGGGTATACTTTTGCGATTGTTTTGCTAAAGGCTGTTTTGCTTGGATTGTTTGTTGCGACTGTCGCAAAGATTATTTTACCTGCGCTTACAAAGATTTTTGCAACGTCTCAAGAATTTTTGTTGATTTTTTCTGTCGCCTGGGGAATGGGTATTGCTGCATTGTTTCAATATTTAGGCTTTTCTATTGAAGTGGGTGCTTTGGCGGCTGGAGTCGCTCTCTCAACATCGTCATATCATTTTGAGATTTCATCTAAGATGAAGGTTCTTCGTGATTTCTTTGTAGCGATTTTTTTTATCGTTCTTGGATCGGAACTTCATTTTCTTGGTGCTCAGCATCTTCTTGTGCCAACGATTGTTTTTTCCCTGTTTGTTTTAGTCGGAAATCCGTTGATTCTTGTCGCGATTATGGGGGCTTTGGGTTATGGAAGAACTGTGGCATTTCGCACAGGTCTGGCGATGGCTCAAATCAGTGAGTTTTCCCTTGTACTTATGGCGCTTGCACGTCAGCTCGGACATATTGATGATCAAGTTGTGTTGTTGATAACGATGGTTGCGATGACGACGTTTTCTGTTTCGAGCTATCTCTTAGCAGGTTCTGATTGGCTTATGGAGCGTTTGTGGAATCGGTTAGCTGTCTTTGAAGTTGCGCGTCCAAAGCAAGATCGTAAAAAGCTTGAACGTGTTGATGCTGTTTTGTTTGGGTGTCATCGGATGGGGAGTGATTTTTTATCATTACTCAAGTCTTCCTATAAAAAATATGTGGTTGTTGATTTTGATCCTTCGATTATTGATGAGTTAAAACGACGCAAGATTCCAGCTCTCTACGGTGATGCAGATGATAATGAGTTTTTAGATGAGCTTGATCTACGGCATATCAAACTTGTTATTTCTACCTTGCCCGATATCGAGACGAACTTATTTATTTTGAATAAGGTTCGCGGTCAGAGCCAGGAGGCGATCGTTATTACGATGGCACGTTCATCGGAGGAGGCAATGTTGCTTTATGCGCAAAAAGCGGATTATGTTATTTTGCCGCATTTTCTTGGTGGTAGTTATGCGACACTTTTACTTGATAAATATGGATTAGATGGAAAACAATTTGCTCTAGAACGCGAGAAGCATCTGAAGCATTTGAAGACAAGAATCAGCATGTCGGATGGGCGCTTGCCAGCCAAGAGATTGAGAGCGTAAGATACCCCCGTTCTATGGCACGGATTATTTCTATCGTAAATCAAAAAGGAGGCGTCGGAAAAACGACGACGGCTATTAATTTGGGTGCTTATCTTGCGGATCAAGGGAAATTTGTCCTGATTGTGGATTTGGATCCTCAGGCCAATGCGACGTCTGGTATTGGTATCGATCATCGTGGCCTTGATAAGGGCGTATACGAGGCGATACTTGGTGAGGTAAAGATTCGTGACATTGTACAACCAACGGCTCATGTTGGGCTTCATGTGGCTCCTGCGACGACGGCGCTTGCTGGGTTGAACGTTGAACTTGTTGGTATGGAAAATCGTGAGTTCAAATTACGTGAAGCGATGCTAGAGATTCGCAATGATTATGACTTTATTTTGATTGATTGTCCGCCAACGCTCGGTCTTATCACGTTGAATGGTATTGTGGCTGGTGATGAAATCTTGATTCCGGTTCAGGCCGAGTATTATGCGTTGGAAGGTTTGGGGCAGCTCTTGGAAACGGTTCAGCTCGTGAAGCAAAACATTCGACCTGATATCATGGTGCTTGGTGCGGTTATTACGATGTATGATCCACGTAACAAGTTGTCAGACGATGTTTTGCATGAGTTATATAAATATTTCCCAAATAATATTTTCCGTTCGGTGATTCCACGTAATGTTCGTTTAGCAGAAGCGCCAAGTTTTGGCAGGACGATTGTTCATTTTGATGCCGGCTCCAAAGGAGCTAAAGCTTATGAAAGACTTGCGCAAGAAATTGTCGAGCGTGAGGTTACTGAGCTTGAAATAACTAATGTATGATGATGACTCAACGACAAGGTGGGCTTGGAAGGGGGCTTGGTGCATTGATTCCACCAAAGCCAGTTCAACAGCCGTATCAGGACTTAAAATCGTCGAGTGCTGATTCCGTTTCGCATGCCTCTGGAGAACAAGGGCAGCGTATTTTGGAGGCGCCTATTGATAAGATTGCTCGCAATCCACATCAACCTCGTCTTACGTTTGATCATACGGATTTAGAGGATTTGATTTCTAGCATTCGGGAACACGGTGTTTTGCAGCCTTTGATTGTTACACCTCAGCCTGATGGTACTTATCAGCTTATTGCCGGAGAGCGGCGCTTGCGTGCTTCCACGATTGCGGGTTTAAAAACGGTTCCTGTTATTGTCCGTGATGCAACGGAATTACAGAAACTTGAATTGGCGATTATCGAGAATGTTCAACGTTCTGATTTGAATCCAATTGAAGAAGCAACAGCGTATCAACGTTTGATTGACGAGTTTGGAATGACGCAAGACGAGGTCGGGCGCAAGATGGGCAAGAGCCGACCACTCGTTGGAAATATTGTTCGATTATTGCAATTGCCTCAGGAGATTCAACAAGCGATGGTCGAGCGCAAGATTTCTGCATCAAACGGAAGAACGCTGCTTTCATTGCCGACTGACGAGGAGCGCATGGAGCTTTTTCATGCGATGGTCGCAGGTAATTTTACGGTAAGACAAACAGAGGAGCGTGTTGGTGTGAGGCGCTTGCCTCGCATGCTTGATCCGAATATTGCTGCTTCAGAAGATCGTCTGCGTACCAAGTTACATGCCAAGGTGGTGATTAAGCGAAATGCAAAAGGAGTTGGCGAAGTTCGCGTTCATTTTGGATCAGATGAAGAGTTAAGCGCATTGTTGGAGCGGATGTAAATTGTCTGTATTATTTTGAGCCTGGGATCATTCCTTTGATCCAGGTGGCGATTCTGGATTTTGCGTATTGTTTGATTTTGGATTTGGCTTGACGAGTTTTTACAAAGTTTGCCCAATCAGGATTTGGACCTTTGCGTGATTTGTCTACGATAATCTCTACCATGTCGCTGTTTTTGAGAACGCGACTTAGCGGTGCGGCTTCTTCATTTACTTTTGCGGCGGTTGCCGTATTGCCGATATCGGTGTGAATCGCATAGGCGTAATCAACGCATGTGCTTTCTTCTGGAAGATCGATTACGTCTCCTTGTGGTGTAAAGACAAAGATTCGGTCGCGGAATACGTCGATTTTGAGTTCTTCTAATGATTGGAGATACATCTTTTTGTCTTCCATTTCTTTTTGGATCTCTGCAAGTTCTTGTACCCATTCTGGGGCTTGGGATTTGTGTCCTACGAGGGCGATTTTTCCCTGCTCGTCATATGCCCAGTGAGCGGCGATACCAAATTCACAGGTTGCATGCATTTCTCTTGTACGAATTTGAAATTCAACAATCTCACCATCTTCACAAAATACCGTGGTGTGAAGTGAGTGGTAGCCGTTTGGTTTTGGCTGGGCGATGTAGTCTTTAATGCGTCCTTTTAATGGCGTCCATTTACTGTGAATGATTCCAAGCGCGGCATAACAGTCGGCGACATTATCGACGATGATGCGTAGAGCGATGAGATCGTAAATGCGAGCGATATTTCGTTCATTACCCAAGAGTTTTCGATAGAGGGAATAGAGGTGCTTTGCGCGACCTTGGACGAGGACGTTTTTTACGCTTGCGTCGCCTAGCGTTTGTTCTGTTGTTTGAATGAGCTTGTCTAGATATTCTTGTTTACCCTCTCTTCCGGAGCGAGAAATCTCTTGTACCCAGGCATATTCTTTTGGATAGACGTATCTGAAGGCTGCGTCTTCTAGGCGCCCTTTCATTTCTCCCATGCCAAGACGGTTGGCAATAGGTGCAAATATTTCTAGAGATTCAAGTGCGATTCTGTATTGTTTTTTTGGAGGAATGTTGTCGAGCGTTTCTAAGTTGTGAAGACGATCGGCAAATTTGATGAAGACGACACGGACATCGGCGGCCATGGTTAAGAACATCTTGCGCAAGTTCTCAATGTATCGCTCAATGCCACGATATTTGATTTTTCCAAGTTTTGTGATGCCGGCGACCATATCGGCAACGTCATCGCCAAATTCAGCGCGGACGTCATCAAGAGTCTTCTTTGTGTCTTCTGGAACATCGTGAAGAAGACCTGCGATAATGATTGGGGCTGGAAGACGCATTTCTGCAAGGTTTAATGCGGTTGCGAGTGGGTGAATGATGTAGGGTTCACCGGAAGCGCGTTTTTGACCTTCGTGCGCAGATTTGGCGTATTCATAAGCGTGCGCGATGTCTTCGCGTTTTGCTTTTGGATCATATGCCATCACGAGATCGCAGAGGGTTTCAATGTTTTGCGGTTTTTTTGTAGAGCCGTACATATATTTACCCACATTGTAGCAAGTTTATCGTTACGTCAATGCGTTGCGACCTGTGTACGAAATAGGTATGATGTCAGAATTATGCCTGATGGAAATACACCACCAAATAATCTTTCACCAGAGAATCTTTCAGAAAACTTGTCTGCAAGTACTCCAGAGAAGGCAGTGGATGCTGCTGCTGGTACGATTTTTGATGAGCAAGGTCCTAATGGTGTTCGTGAACTTGCAGCTGGTGAGGCTCTCGGTGCTGTTGAAGCGGCGAGAGGTTTAACGACAGTGGATAGTAGCGTGGATAGTAGCATCGTTGAGAATGCTGGACCTGAGGTAATTGATTTACAAAAAGCACGCGTGGATTTTGAGGGGAACGTTGCAGGAGCGGTTAAACAATTACAATCATCAATAGAGTTTATTAGGGCTGATAGAGCTGCAAAAGGACTTCCGCCAGATAAAGGGTTTGAGATTGATTCTGACGGGAATGAGGGCGTGATTGAACCTGAGCAGCCTGCGGTTGTAGCTGAGCCGCCTGTTATTGCTGGTGCGACAGAGAATGGAGTTTGGATTGATTCTGAAGGGAATGAGGGAATTATAGGGCCTAAACCTCCATCAATAGAGTCTATTAGGGAGGGGGATCGTGAATTGATTATTCGGAATTTATCAGAAGAAGAGGCTGAGGAAACGGCTACAGATCAAGCAGAAACACAAAAAGAAAAGCCTGGGGAAGAACTTAAGATTGAAATTGATGAAGATGCTTTACGAGAAGTACGTGATAAGCGATCTCATGGTGCTAGTGAGGCAGTGCCCGCAAAAAAGATAGAAGGCCAGGAGGACCGTGAATTGATTACGGAGAAAATGTCAGAAGAAGAGTCTGAAGAAATGGAAGAGGGGGTTGAGCAGATAGAGGGCTTGCAGACAGAGATTGCAACAAAGAAACAGGCGTTGAAGGAATATATTGCATCTCATGCTGCGGCATCCTCGACAATGGATCAGACATATTTGGATGCAACGAATGCAAAAATCGCTGCTTTGGAATTAGAGGGAAAGATCTTGTCTGAAGGTGAGGTATCTCCTGAAGAGGATCAAGAGCTTGCTGTTTTGAAACAGAAGGCAGAAGAGACGCAAAAAGCGTATGAAAAAGCTTCTGCTGAAACGTTGGTAGTGAAGGAAAGGAATGATAAGATTGGAGGTTTAGAACGTGAAATCGCTGCTGAAAAAAATGCCTTAAAGGAGTTTGTTGGGGCACATATGAAGCCGTACTCGGATGTAGAGAAATTTTATTTGAAGGCCCTGAATGCAAAAATTGTTGCGCTAGAATTTGAGCACGCGCTTTTAAAGAATGGAAAGACAGACCCCGAATCTTTGACAGAGTTGGAGAGCTTGCAAAAGGAGATGGCGTCTACAGAGAAATCTTATAAAGATACTTATAATGCCGTTGTAAATTCTGGATCTTTTTCTGCGTTTCCTCAGAGCTCTACCGCATCACAGGGATCGGAACAAAATAAAGGGAAGAGGAGTTTTATTGGTAAAGAATTTGATAAAATTAAGGGTGTTTTTAAGGAATGGTTTGGTTAAGCTAATAACAATAAAGGGCACGGAATACGTGCCCTTTATTGTTACGTTTTTTTTGCGCGAGGTGCGCGTTTTGCTTTTGGCTTTGTTACTTTTTCCGGTTTTGCTTTTGTTGATCGTTCAGCAATGAGTTCTATGGCTTTTTCTATCGTGACGTCTTCTGGTTTCATCTCCTTTGGAATGGTTGCGTTTACTGTGCCGTGTTTGACGTAGTTTCCGTATTTACCACTATGGAGCGTGATCGATTTTCCATCGTCAGGGTGTTTGCCGATTTCTTTGCCGACACCGCCACCTCTTGTTCCTTTTGGTTGGGAGAGCATTTCAAGCGCTCGTTCAAGTGTAATCGATAAAACGTCATCAGGTTCCTTAATGGATCGGAAATCGCCGTCATGGACGATATAGGGGCCAAAACGACCTAGTCCAGCGCGGATTTCTTTAGTTGTCTCTGGGTGATTCCCGAGGAAGCGTGGCAAAGCGAGAATTGCCAGGGCTTTGTTGAAATCGAGCGTCTCAAGAGGAACATTTGCGGGTATGCTCGCTCGCTTTGGTTTTTTCTTGGAATCTTCCTCTTCTTCTCCGAGCTGGATGTAGGGGCCGTAGGAGCCGGTGCGGAGAAAGATTGCTAGACCTGTTGCCGGATCGATACCGAGAGATGTTGGTCCTTTTTGTGCATCTTTCAACACAATGTCGATCGCATCTTTTGTTATTTCACCTGGGAACATGTCTGCAGGAAGCGAAGCTTTGATGAAGGCGCCGGTGATTGGCAATGTTGATTCTACATATGGCCCAAACTTTCCGACTTTGACGGAGTAGCCATCGAGGTCTGGAAGGTCGATCATTTTTGCCTCGTCAGGCATGATTTTATCGAGTTCATCGTTGATGCGACTTCTTAAACCGTTTTCACCAAGATAGAATTTTTGGAGATAGGGGAGCCATTGCTCGGTGCCTTCTGCGATTTTATCGAGGGATTTTTCCATCGTTGATGTGAAAGTGACATCGACAAGATCAGCGAGATGCTTCTCTAGGAGTTGTGTTACGGCAAAAGCGGTGAAGGTTGGGATAAGGGCATTGCCTTGTTTTGCAACGTATCCGCGATCAAGCAACGTTGAGATGGTGGCGGCGTAAGTACTTGGACGGCCGATACCTTCTTTTTCCATGTATTGAATGATGGACGCTTCTGTGAAACGTGCTGGTGGTTTTGTCTCGTGTGGAAGCGGTTTTGTTTCTTGGCAGGCTGGTTTGTCGCCGATGAGAATTTCTGGGAGAGATTTCTCACGCTCTTCTAGCGCTGACTCGACATCATCAGCGCCTTCTACGTAGGCACGCAAAAATCCTGGAAAGAGGATTTTCATTCCTGAGGCATGAAATTCATTTGTGTTTGCGAGGAGTTTTACAGAGATCTGTAATTGTTTCGCCTCTTTCATTTGTGACGCCATCGTGCGCATCCAAATCAGCTCATACACATCGTACTCGCTTCCGGAAAGACCGGTCTCTTGTGGAGCGGTAAATGTTAAGCTTGGGCGAATGGCCTCGTGAGCTTCTTGTGCGCCGGCAGCGGCAACAAGCGTTCTTGCTTCTCCGATATATTCCTCGCCAAATCGTGAGGTGACGACGGCTTTTATTCCTTTGATGGCGTCTTGGGATAAATTCGTTGAGTCGGTACGCATGTAGGTGATGAAACCTTTTTCATACAATGATTGTGCCACGCGCATTGTGTCACGTGAGGAGAGGCCGATTTTACGGTTGGATTCTTGTTGGAGCGTTGAGGTTGTGAATGGCGCTGGTGGTTTACGATTTGTTTCTTTTTGCGAGACGTCGGTGACGTTCCAGTCGGCTTTTCTTGCATCGTCGGAAACGGTTTTTGCGGTTGTTTCATCGAGCAATAAAATATCTTTTGCATCGGCTTTTATTTTGCCGGTGGATTCATCAAAATCTTTTCCAGTAGCAACACGTTTACCATTTACAAAAACGAGCTTTGCTTCAAACTTTGTTTTGTTGTGCTCCAGTTCTGCGAGAACATCCCAGTAAGAACCTTTGCGGAAGGACATGCGCAAACGTTCGCGATCCACGATTGCTTTTAAGGAAGGGGATTGAACGCGGCCGGCAGAAAGTCCAAAGGCGATTTTTTTCCAGATGACGGGAGAAACGGTGTAGCCGACAAGACGGTCGAGGATACGTCGTGTCTCCTGAGCGTGGACAAGTTTTTCATCAATGTCGCGTGGATGAGCAAGCGCTTCATCAATGGCGCCTTTGGTGATTTCGTGGAACACCATGCG
>CAIXDN010000018.1 GCA_903918235.1 Candidatus Uhrbacteria bacterium | reverse complement strand
TTTCATATTTATTGCCAATAATGAGCGCAGTATGATCGAGGAGGGTGATCTGTTTACCAGCGACACGAAAATTATGAGGAACAAAATCCGTATGCGTTAAAAATCCGCAATAGCGACCGGTGGTCGTGCGATGCTCGCAAAGAAAAATCTTTGCATATTCAAGTATCTGATGAAGTTTAGCCTGCTCCGGAAGATGCTGGATAATCTGTTGACAGTATTCGTCTGCGCTCTTGAGATAATCCTCCGCTCTCATGGTCTTTCCAAGAAGCTTTAAAGTCTCTTCATGCTCCCGTGTCGTTACATGCGTACCTTCTTGAGATTCAAGAAGCTGCAATGCAAAGAAAAACTGCTCTTGGAGAGGAAGTTTGATAAAAACGATCGGTTGTTCAATAAATGCAGTGATAAGGATAACGTGATCGGAAGAATCCTCCCAAAAGAGCTGATCAGGGAAGGTCGTTGAATGATAGGAAAAGCTCACGTCTTCGAGAGCTCTGCGCGTTTCTTGCTCATGCCGGATTTCTGCCATCCCGCTTTTCTCTGTGCTGAATTTAATCACGACACGTGTTCCATCCTTGTCATTCTTCCCCGTGAGGACGAGTTTGCGCCCGCTCATTAAAAAACGCTCACCCCCAATATGAAGCTGTTCATCGTCGAGAGTATAGAGAAATCGGGAAAGAAAAAAACGAGCACGAATAAGCTCTTCATCGCGCCATTTCTCCCAATTTTCCTTCATTTCGTTTGCCTTCATACGGCCTCTATCCTATACTAAAACCTCCTATGAGAACAATCATCGTAACGGGTGCTGCTGGATTTATTGGGTCAAATCTCTCAAAAGAACTGTTAGCGCAAGATTACAAAGTCATCGGTGTCGATAACTTTGATAACACGTATGAGAAGGCGTTTAAAGAAGAGCATGTCGCTAGTTTGTTGACTTGCAAATCCTTTACACTTGAGAAGCTCGACATCCGAGATCGCGCGGCGATGATCGCATTGTTTGAAAAAGAAAAACCAGAACATGTCGTACACCTCGCCGCCAAGGCGGATACGAGAGCAGCGGTCGAGGATCCATACCCATACATTGATACAAACATCAACGGATCATTATCCGTGTTTGATGCAGCTCGTAAAACAGGTGTTAGTCATATCGTGAACATATCTTCTTCTTCCGTCTACGGCAACACGCCTACGCCCTGGAGCGAAGAACGCATCACCGACGAACCCTTGTCGCCATACGGAGCGACAAAGCGTTCAGTCGAATTATTCGCATACGCCTATCATCACAATTTTCAAATCCCAATTACATCCCTTCGCTATTTCAATGTATACGGAGAGAACAATCGACCAAGCATGGTGCCATACAAATGGGCACGTGCAATGTTAAAGGGTGAAGAAATTGAAATCTCAGGAGCAGGAACACGAAAACGCGATTACACATATGTCGGTGACACTGTCCGTGCCACAATCCTCGCTCTACAAAAACCAAATGGATATCAAACATTCAACATCGGCAACAATAATCCAGTAACATTACGAGAACTCCTCAGTATCTTTGAAGACGTGATCGGCGTAAAAGCGAATGTCCGTGAGCGCAAGAGTCACAATGCAAGCGTTGAAGAAACATACGCTGATATTTCTAAGGCTGAAAAAATTCTTGGATGGAAACCGGAAATCTCTCTTCACGATGGGATCAACCGTCTCGTGACTTGGGTACGAGCAAATAGGATGAACTAAAACAAAAGGCTCAAGATTCCAAACGAAGAATTTCAAAAAGATTCTTCAAATGAGCATCCCACGAGAATTTATCAACAATGATTTGTTTTGCATTAGCAATGAGCTGTTCACGGAGAGCTGGATTTTCAAATAAACGAGCAATGGCATCGGCAAGCGCTTGATCGTTCCCAACGGGGACGAGAAGACCAGTTTGCCCATCAAGCACAGCCTCATTTGTCCCCGGAATATCTGTCGCAACTGTAGCGATACCCGCGGAAAAACTAGTCAAAACCGTATGCGGGAGACCTTCATACGTCGAGTTGAGAACGTACACTTCTGAGGTTTTGCGGATATGCCACGTTTCTGCACGCGAGACACGACCGAGAAATTTAACAGACTCCTCAACATTCAGTTCTTTTGCGAGTTCTTTAAGTTTTGCTTCATCTGGACCATCACCCGCCACAAGAAACGTTAGATCGGGATATGTATTTTTAAGTAATGCGACAGCGCGGATAATACCATCGATCCCCTTCCACTCGACGAGACGAGCGGTTGCGACAACTTGATGGCTTATCTTTATCGTTTCAATATGAAACACATCCGCTTTTTCGGTCGCGTTATAATTTACAACCGCTTTTTTTTCTAAAAGATGATAAGACTCAACAAGAGCATTACGGAGATAAAGCGATGGAGTCGTTACAACATCCACCGAGCGAAGTGTCCATGCTTGTAATTGTTTAATGATAGCGATGTAGAGGGGCACGGGGTCGGGGCACGCGAGAAATTCTTCCAACGGTTTTGTCGTATACTTCTTCTGAGTAGCACGCTCCCAACTCTCATCACCAACAAACTTAATGACAACCGGGATACCACGAAGCTTACCAACAATAGCAGATGGGATACCCGCAGCAACCGCATTTTGTGCGTAAATCACATCTTGTCCTTTTGCCGCCTTCCACAATTCCCAAGTGAATTTTAGAAGACGAATAGGAAGCGGACGTTTCTTACTTATCGTAATGAGCTTTGCGCCCATGAGTGGCTCGGCTGTTGAAGCATACGCAATAATCGTAAGTTCATGCGTATGATGAACCCGTTCAACAAGTTCCTTAATATACGTTGCCGGTCCACCGATTTCAGGAGGA
>CAIXDN010000017.1 GCA_903918235.1 Candidatus Uhrbacteria bacterium | reverse complement strand
GGTCAAACGGCCAAAGATAGAAGGCCACTTCATAGTGGCCTTATCCTACCGTCCCACCTCTCAGTTTGCCACGCTCGTCAAGGGTCTATCCTCTGTGGCTTTCTTGAATCGTCAAAAAAACGTATTCTAGTATGCCCACAATGCCTAAAATTAAGAGGAAATTCCACCATACTAAATAGCCGGCAGACGATAGAATCAAGGAGCTCACTCCGACTCCCGCCAATAGTAACGCATGTCTAAATGCGATCGAAACCTCTCTATAGGCTGTTTCTTTACGGCCGCGTACATGCACTCGAAATACAATGCCAGCAAAACTCAAGAGGCCTACTAATGCCGCATACAAGGCAATATAAAAGGCTGTGAGGCCCATGAGACCCGCTTCATCAGGATTTACATTTATCACAACATAGATGAGCAGTGCATACGCAACAAAACTCACCGAAGCCATTAACGATAGAAAAGACTTGTACCCCATGGACGGTAGGATACTTCAACCGTGCATGATTCTCAATGTGTGGACGATCTTTCCGCCTAATTGACGATTAATCTCGTTGCGTAAGCGCACATCCCACATTCTCAGTTCTTGCACTGCTGCGGGTTGGCGTGAAAATACGCGTAATTCTCCCCCCGCAAATGAGACGACGTCCACATGCGCAGCTTTTTCATCGTCCCAGAGCTTTGCGAGACATTCTCGGGAAATCTCTAAAACACGTGTCGCTTCTACTTGGCGAGAGATGCCCGCTTTTTGAACGGCACTTGGAAGAATGCGTCCGATTGGTTGGAATGCCATGTTAGAGTTTTTTGAATTCGCAGATGTTTCTAAAGTCGCAAAATTTGCAGGTAAATGGTTCTGGTGTTGGTTGGAAGTCTGATGTTAAAATGTCTTCCATACGTTGTTGCAGCTTTCCGAGGAATGCCTCGCGTTTTTCTTCTTTAAGGACATCCACTTCTGTTTCTACCCAATCGATAACATAGATGTACTTCATTGACGATACTTTCACGCCTCGCTCTTCTAGCGCGACCTGATACAGGTGCAATTGCTCTTTGTCTTCTGCTGATAATTCTTCTTTTGCTTTGCCTGTTTTGTAGTCAATGATACTCACGGTGCCGTCTGGTCCTTTGTCGATACGGTCAATCTTTCCTTTAAGCGATTGAAGTCCGAGGATCAAGGTAAACGGCTCTTCTACACCCACAATGTCAGGTGTTTTTGTTGCGCATGTTTTCCAGAAGTTCTTTACGGCATTTTTTCCATTTTCTTTATATTCATCATGACGTTCACGGGATTCATACCATTCATCAATCCAAGCGGATTCATAGATCGCGAGGGCTTCTTCGAGCGAGACGAGGAAATCAGCTGGCGGATTCTGCTCTGTTTTTCCACGGTATTCATGCAGCTGCATGATTTGTTGATACGCGTTATGCACGGATTGACCGAAGCTTTTTTGATAGGTTCCGAATTTTGGAATGCGATAAATATGCTCGAGCTTGTATGAGTACGGACATTTACGGAATGTTGCGAGCTGTGTGAAACTAAATTTTTTCTTGAGCTCATAGTGGACGAGATCAGCGCGTGGATCTTGTACCGGTTCGTGGAGCTCGAGGCGGCGGGCGTCGGCGGTTAGGTCGCCCATGAGTACGGGGACTTCTAGCGAGGCTTCTCCTAAAAAGACGGAAGGCTTTTTTGGACGTGCGCCACCGTAATGTGATGCGCCGGATAAATAGAGCGCGTCTTTTGCGCGAGTCATCGCCACGTAAAAGAGACGACGCTCTTCTTCCAAATGAACATCGCCTTCTGGAAGACGCTCTTTTACTAATCCATCTGGAAGCGGGATTGCATCAGCACGGCCACGGCTTGGGAAACGTTGATCCACAAGAGATGCAACAAAGACATATTTGAATTCCAAACCTTTGGCGGCGTGAATCGTCATCACTTTTACGAGCTCTGGGCCTGCGTCTGGGTCAAAGTCGAGACCGCCTTCCTCCCCTGACTCGACCTCTTGGCGAAGCTCTTCTAGGAACCCGCGAATGGTTGGCCCATGTGTCGAGCGCTCATAGCGTTTGATGCGCTCGGCGAAGCCGTTCAAGTGTTGAATATATTCACGCTTCTCACGCTCAGGCAAACGCATCACCATGGCGAGATAGCCGCTTTTATCGAGAGCCAACTGAAGCACACGCAGTGGCGTTTCACGCATCGCTGTTACGGCTAATGCCTCTGCATGGGAAACAAGTTTTTCTACGACACGCACACCATCCTCAGAGATCATCGCCTCACGAACTTGTTTGAGCGCTGACCACAATGTCACGCCTTTGCGTTGAGCGTATTGCAATAGTTCAGCGATATCTTTTGCGGACATCGGATAGCAACCGAGATTCAATGAACGCCAAACGGCTGGCGACTCGTGATAACCGTCTAGGAGCGAGAGAATCGCCATGACATCGAGCACAGCCGGTTTTCCGTAGAGACCGCGCAAGGCCATGAATTGGAATGGAATGCCGGCGCGATCAAATGTATGAATGAATGGCTCGGCACCGTCATTAGAACGAACGAGAACGCAAAAATCATTCCAGGAGGCTTCCGGATCTTTTTCTTTAAGACGCTTTATTTCATTGGCAACTGACTCTGTTTCATCCTCTACGGTTTTTTCCCAAAAGACGCGAACGGTACCGCCTTCTCCGCGCATCGCTTTTAGCTCTTTTGATAATCCCGTATCGGCAAAACGGACTTCTAGGCGATTTGGATCGTTCTTTTTGATGAAGCGATAGGCGACATCAAGAATCTCTTTGTGCGAGCGATAGTTTTCTACGAGCGCGACGGTTTTTGCCTCTGGAAAATCATCACGAAATTGCAGAATGTTTGCGAGCGATGCGCCACGAAATTTGTAAATCGCCTGGTCATCATCACCGACGACGGTCATATTACGAGCGGTGCCACATAACAGCTTCAACATCTCATATTGTGCCCAGTTTGTGTCTTGAAACTCATCGACCATGATGTAGCGGAATTGTTTGCGATATTTCTCGAGGACAGCTGGACGTTCACGGAAAAGTCGAAGCGTTTCCATGATCAGATCATTCATATCGAGACTCCCCTCCTCGCGCAAGATTTTGCGATAAGCGATGTAGATTTCTGCAAGCTCGACGAGTCGTGCGCGCTCCCCTGTTATAAAGGCCTCGTCGCCCTCTAGGACAACGTTCTTTGCAAAATCGAGATATCGCTCAGGTGTGACGTCCTCGTCCTTTGTACGAGAAAAATGCTGAAGCAAGGCGCGCAGGAATTTCACCGGATTACCGAGCGGACGATAGTGATTAAGTGGTAACTCATCGATGCGACGCTTTAAGAGCAACCAAGCGTCTGTCGTGGTGAGAAGACGAAACTTATTTGGTAGGCCGATTTCTAGTGCATGCGCCTCTAGAATACGCTGACAGAAACCGTGAAAGGTAGAAATCCAGAAATCGTAGGTGCCGGTTTCTAAAAGCTTGAGCACACGGTCTTCCATTTCTGTTGCGGACTTTTCCGTGAATGTAAGCGCGAGGATATTTTCTGATGAAATTCCTTCTTGCGATAGCAAATGCGCATAACGTCGCGTAAGCACGGTGGTCTTTCCTGTGCCGGCGCCAGCGACAATCATCAAGGGTCCGTCCTTGTGCATGACAGCGGAGGCTTGGGCTTCATTCAATCCTTCAAATAGCATTTCAGACATGAGCGTTATTGTGTTGGATGGTCGAATAAAAGGAAAGCCCGCCCGTGAATTGCTTCACTGGGCGGACTCAGAGTGTGTTTGGGTACTAGTTTTTGAGGAATAGAAATACTCCATGCGTCAAAAAGGAGATAATACATCCGATCGTGAAGAATGGGGTGCACCAAATCCATCGGTACTTCTTGAGGCGCAACTGCCGAGTAAAGACGGCGAATGTGAGCGAGGTACTTGCAAGAGTCAATGTGCCTCCTGCAAAGATCTGCCAGAGGAATGCGGAAAAGAAATAGGCGGCAGCTCCCATAAGGACAAGGCCGACTTCCCATGCCAGCACCATGAGCGCTTCCTGTTCAAGGAATACGTCACCTGCCTCGGCACCTTCACGAAGCACATGCTCAATCGCTAGCTCGACCAGATGATACTCTGGCATTTCTTCGCAATCATATTGCTTGAAAGATTTGCGTACTTCCTCTACGCGATACTCGGCTACTATCAGGCTTTTACAAAGCCTCCTTAGCTCCTCCCAGCGTGGGCTAGGAAGATCTTCTGGTTTATCCTTGGAGTATTCTTCTCCTATGGATCTTGCGAGCTTACGAGTCTCCTCTTCCTTCTCTGGATTCATGCGTACCTTTCTCTACCTCTCCAGCATTCTTGTATGACTGGCGATGTTGTTCAAGCAATCGTTCTAGCGCTTTTTGCTCATCAACCGCCCCATCTCTTTTGAAGATGTGAACGGTGTATGCTGCAAGCGCCATCATCGCAGATATGAACACGATGGAAATGACGATGAAAAGCCAATACGATGAGAGGAGTTCATGCACGCTTTACCTCCGGAGCATCTCTATCCTTTTTTTCGTATCTTGTCCATAAGCTCTAGGTAGAACGAAATATTATTGATCGTCGCTAAACGTTGGCCGAGCATTTCATCGACCGTGAAGAGATGGCGAAGATAACCCATGGAATATCGCCCTAACTCCCCCGTCTTTCCAATAGGTTCGTGGCTGTTCTTCCATTTTTCATTGGTGATTTGGATCGCTTCGTAGAAATCGGGTTTGGAAAAATCGTCGTGTTTGAAACGATAGAGTTGGCCATGGCGGGCATTACGCGTTGGAAGGACACAATCGAACATATCGATACCGCGTGCGACATAGGCGACGATTTCATGAGGTTTTGCCCCGCCCATGAAATAGCGCGGTTTATCTTTTGGAAGAATTTCGTCGAGCGCTTCTAACACTTTGCAGGCTTCTTCAAATGGCTCCCCGACCGAAAGACCGCCGATTGCGTAACCGTCGAAACCAATTTCAACGAGTTCACGTGCGCTTTGTTTGCGAAGTTCGATGTCGGTGCCGCCTTGGACAATCCCAAAAAGAAGGGCGCCAGGGTTTATGGAACCTTCTCGTGTTTTCTCAAATTCTTCTTTTGAACGGCGTGCCCAACGTGTGGTGAGTTTCAGTGCTTTTTCTAATGATTCTTTTGTTGCTGGAAGCTCTGTACACACATCAAGAACCATCACGATATCGGAACCGATGGTGCGCTGGATCTGCATACACAACTCCGGCGTCAGCATGAGCTTGGCGCCGTCGATATGCGACTGAAATTGAACACCGTCTTCCGTAAGTTTACGTAGACCGGAAAGCGAAAATACTTGGAAACCACCGGAGTCAGTAAGGAGCGCACCTTTCCAATCCATCAATTTATGAAGTCCGCCAAATTCTTTCATGACTTCCATGCCGGGACGGAGCCAGAGATGATAGGTATTTGATAAAATAATCGGTGAACCGATTTGCTCGATGTCTTGTGTGGAAATGGTTTTGATTGCGCCTTTGGTGGCGATCGGCATAAAAAAAGGCGTCTCGAGTGTGCCATGAGGCGTCTCGAGAGAACCGCGTCTACCATGAGGTGACGTATTGCTGAGCTTAAACATCTTTTTCAAAATCTTTAGGACTTAGTGCTGGTTGAATAAATATATGCTTTTTTGCCCAAGCGGAACGACGTAGTATCAAGGCAATCGCTATGGATACACACATAAGTACCGTAAATAATACCCATGTCCGTGGTGACGAGAACGATTTACCGAGTACAACAAAACTGAGCGTAGATGGCAAGCATCCAATCATCGATCCAAGGATATACTGCCGAAACGGCATGCGTGTCATCCCGGAGCCGATACTGACGACATCGAATGGAAAAAAGAGTAGTCGCATAAACAAGACCGACATAAAGCCCTGTCTTGAAAGAAGATCATCATACTTTTTTACCCAGCCCCGCTCATTCTCACTGATAAGGTGACGACCAAAATATCGACCAATCCAAAAACTGATTGCTGCGGCAATATTTAGTCCAAGGAAAACAGAAATTGTGCCAATCCAAGGTCCGAATAGTGCGCCTCCCGCAACAGCGATTGCAGCTGTTGGAAATGGGATGATCGTTGAGGCGATATAAAACGCAATCAAGGCAAGCGGACCAAAAACACCGGTTTCTGCGATCGTATGTTGCATCAATCTTGGTACCGCTCGCATTGGAATTCCATGCTTAAACAGGAAGAGGTAGCTACTCGCGATGATCGCAATATAGACGACAACAATTCCAATCTTTACCCAGTGCGCACGATCAAAAGATTTCATGATCTCTCTATTGTAACTGCTCTTTCTTTTCCTTCATGAAAGCTGACCATTCCTCTAGTAGGTTTAGGAGAATCTTGAAAGGCGCTTCAATAATAAAGTCAAAAAAGAAAATAAAGACATTAAAGCGGGAAAGTGTCTCTGAGAGCAATCGTCCGACACGAAGCACAGGCAATGAGAAAAAATCAATCACGATTGTTCCAAGGTTGTCTGGACGTTCTACAGCAACGAATTCACGTGAAGAGAGGCGCAATCGGAAGGCAAAGAAGCTTACGACGCACAAGAAGAAGATAAAGATTAATGCGCTCACCCAAGTAAAATGAAGCGCCATTAGGAACATGTATACCAAGCCAAAACTCACCAAGAAGGTAAAGAGGTATGCCAACGTGAATGACAATGCTCCGACCCAACCTCGCTTGCTTGCTACACGTATTTCACGGCCTTTTGGACCTTCTGATGAGAGCAGTTCATCGACACCACGCTTGATGCGTTCGATATTTTCTTTTGCTGGTGGACGAATCATCATGCCAACAAAAAACATCGAAAGCGGTGGGAAAAACACATTGATTGCGAGTGGAATCTGATGAACCGCTCCATAGATCAAACGCTCAGCCGGAACCTCGATCGCTAAGGCAATCAACATCTTTGTAATAAAGAGGTAGATCATTGCGCGAATGGTTCCACGACGGAGTTTTGTTTTTGAGTCTTTGATGCGTCTATCTGCGATGCGTTCTACGGCTGCGTGAAGTTTTACAGGGTTCGCAAGAAGTGAGGCCGCTTTCAGTGGGTCTTCATGCAATGCGGCTCGTAAAACATTCAAGGAAATTGCCCAAGGCTTTACCGCGGCGGAAAATTTACTTGTGAATCGATGCGTCAAAACAGTACGGGCACGTTTTTCCGTTTCTACCATCGTTAATGCCATCTCCGTAGGAGAATCTACCCATTCTTCTGGTTTCATCCAATCAGGTAAGAATGCGCGTACTAATTTAAAACCCACCATTTCATCATCCGCTTTTTCTAGCAGGCGATGACAGGCGACGTAAACCTGCAACCGACGATCTGTGTCGTCGAGTAAGTTGTCGCGAACGGTGATGCGCTCACACAATTGTTCAAACAAAAAATTGACGAAGGTTTTTGACTCCGTGTGATCATCAAGCAATTCTTCCAGTTCCGCAGAAATGATACCGAGTAGCCATTCTGCGTATGCCTCTGAACCGGCGTGGACGCGTCGGCACGCGTGATATTTTTTAATGACTAAACCTGCCTTATCCCCCATCTCCTCATGGATTGCGCCATTTGGAAGGTATCGAGCAGCAATCAATTCACGAATCAAATGACCACCAATGATTTTGGAATCCGTCTCAAGTGAAAGCTGACGTTTTAAGATACGGAAAATAGCCGCTTTGCGGAGCAAGTGATCATCCTTATAATCCACGGCATTGCGCACGCGCTCGTACAAAACAGAAAAACGGCTCACGGCTGCGTGAACGTTGACGCGAGCAGATTCCGGGACTTCCGGAGGCTTGATCGGTTGTACGGCCTTGGCCAAAACCGAGGTCTTAGCGAGAGTATATTCAGCCATATGAGCAATGCT
>CAIXDN010000016.1 GCA_903918235.1 Candidatus Uhrbacteria bacterium | reverse complement strand
GGCCATTGATCTGGTCGGATTCGCGATATGGGGTACCGCGTTGATGTATGAATAAAAAAATTATTATCGCGAGCTCTGCAGCCATAATTATTCTTCTGATTTCAGGAGGTGTTTGGTGGTTAAGAAAAAGAGCAACAGTTGACATACCAATACAAAAGAATGAGGTTCCGGTAACCGCGACTAACGAAACGGTAAAAGATACAACTACAGAAGTGCCGGTTATTCAGATGGAGGGTCCTCAAGGAGTGACAACAACAATCCGTACCCAGTCGGAGGCACCATACTATCCGTTGATAGATGAGACGGTGAATGTTCGTGCTAGTACATCGGAGGCGGACGCTCTCAATCCACCACTTCAATCAGTAGAGAGCTCATCAACCCCCGACGCCGACTCCGACGGCCTCACCGCCGATCAAGAAGCCACTCTCGGCACCGACCCAAACAAAGCCGACACAGATGGTGACGGGCTCACAGATCGCCAGGAAGTGGAAACCTATAAAACAGACCCATTAAAGGCAGATACAGATGGGGACAATTATTCCGACGGCAGTGAGGTACAATCAGGGTATAATCCATTGGGTTCTGGTAAGTGTGTTCACACGACCTGTATTCCGTAAACAACAAATATGACCCCTCCTTCAAATCTCCCTTTTGAACCAATCGCGCCACCTCCGGCGCGTCCAGCTTCATCAATACCGCCGCCCCCACCGGCACCAACAGAAAAAAAATCCGTAGAACCGGAAGATATTTTTTCAGGTTTGGAAAAACAAGGTGGCTCTGTAGTAAAAACACCAGTTCCAACACCCATGATGCCCGCAGTCAGCGGATCATCAATGACAAATAAACTGATTGTTATTGTCAGTATTGTTTTGGTTGTCTTAGTTGGTGCAGGAGGAGCATTTTGGTGGTTTGTTATTCGGACATCAGCTCCGGTTGTTCCTGTGGTTGAAATCCCAGAAGTACAACCAATACCAACCCCAGCACCAACGCCTACGCCTACGCCAGTACCTGTTCCAGTCGTAACGCCTGAACCGGTCACGGCTCCGGCAGAGGTCGCAACATCTACGACAGAAGCAACATCGAGCGCAATCACGCTCCCAACGCCAGTAACAGCACCACCAGAAGGCGTCTTGATTCCACCCCCGACAAGTGTATTAAAGGAGCCCCCAGCGCTCGGTGTGACGCCAACAACAACAGCGCTCGTTCAAGTGGATACGGATAAGGATGGATTAAGTGATACGCGTGAGATCGAGCTCGGTCTTGATCCAAAAAATCCAGATTCTGACGGTGACGGAATGGTAGATGGTGATGAAGTGATAAAATACGGTACAAATCCTCTAAATCGTGATACAGATAAAGATGGATACGATGATGGGGTAGAGATTAAAGGCGGATATAACCCACGTGGAGCAGGGAAGTGCTCCAAACCAGACTGCTCTCTCTAATATATGTTGCCTCCTCCACCTGGCGCGCCTTCACAACAATCAGTCCCATCTGGTCCAGCAAATGCTGGACCAGAGATTGTTGCGATGCCGGAAAAATATTACGGCGTAGCGCTTAAGATGGATGATAAAACTCAAGCCGAGTTAGAGAAACAGATTATTCCTCCGCCAGTAATAGTTCCGGTAGCGCCAAAGCCTCAGGCTCCAGGACCTCTTCCGCATCGCTCAGTTTGGCCGGTGATCATGTTGGTTATTGTATTGATCTTGATCGTTGTTGGCGGTTTTGTCTGGTTTAATAAAGATTTACTATTTAAAAAACCAGCACCGGTTGTTGTACCAGTACCGCCACCGGTGGTAGTGAACGTAGCTCCAAATGCACCGGCGAATCTCACAAGCACCTCTTCGGCCGGCGCAACTGCAGTCTCATTGACATGGATGGATACCTCGGGCGATGAGACAGGGTATCGCGTGGAGCGCAAAGAAGCAGGAGCAACATACGTTCCAGTAACAAGTTTGCCAGCAAATAGTACAAACTTCTTTGATATCAGTGTTCAATCTGGGCATACATATACCTATCGTATATTTGCAATTGGAGCAGGAGGAGAGTCATCACCTTCAAATGAAACAAGCTCAAATGTCGCTGCAATAGTTCCGGCGCCAGTTGTTCCAACGCTTCCACCGGGCGGTCTCGATTCCGATTCCGACGGTTTGTCCGATGTAGAAGAAGTTGTGTTTGGTACAGATGCACGTGTACCTGACTCAGATCGAGACGGTTTCCTCGATGGAAATGAAGTATTTCATCTCTATAATCCAGGTGCCACGGCTCCAGTAAACTTAATTGATTCTGGTCTTGTAACGCCACTGGTCGCTTCCGCTGGTTGGTCTATCTTTGTTCCAAAAACCTGGACTTCAACACTGGATGTCTCAGACGGTTCAAAAGCGACGATCCTTTCTGGTCAAGGAGAAACATTCCGAGTGGAATTGATGGATAATCCACAAAAGCTTTCTGTGCTTGATTGGTATCTTGCGACGTATCCAGGCACGCCTTCAACAGGTCCTCGTGCGATTACAACCAAAGGGGGATTAGAGGGGCTTCTAGGCGCCGATCGCTTAGATGCGTTTTTTACCTGGGATGGAAAGATAGTTAAAATTGTTTATGACAATGGAGCAAAGTCATTTATCAATTTCCGTACAACCTTTGAAATGATGCTGAATTCACTACGGCTAAGCGGTGCGCCTACATTGAGTCCGGAGGTGGTGAATGCAACGTTGCAGGGACCAGGAGATTTTATCTCAACGACAACAACACAAAAGCCATGATAGTCATTGAGCAGACCAATAAGCCGCCCGCGGTCCTTAAGCCGTTGGATATCGCCAAGCTAGAAAAAGAGCTTGCATATATTTTGCGTACGAAATCAAAAAAAGTCGCAAGCCTGACGTTTGTGACAGAGGCAAAAATACAAAAATTAAATCATGATTTTAGAAAAATAAATAAACCGACAGACGTCTTATCATTTCAGGTTGGACCAGCCCTGCATGGTATTGGAGAAGAGGGCAAATCACTCTTAGGAGATATCGTTGTATGCACAGCCTATGCAAGGCACGAGGCCGATCGTCGTGGAATGACATTACGTGAAGAGCTGATACGGCTCATCGCACATGGCGTGCTCCATCTCTCTGGTTATGATCATGCAACCACAGAGGAAGAGGCAAAAATGTTTGCGATGCAAGAGCGTGTTGTAGAAGCTGTTCTGTCTGTATGAGTACGATAAACGCATTACTTAAAAGTTTTACACATGCCTTTCGTGGGTTAAAACTTGCCTATAAAACAGAAAGAAGTTTTCGTATTCAAGTTGCAGCTTTCTGCGTAATCATTGTGTTGATCGTGTTAGTACCGCTTCAACTTTGGGAACAATCTATTCTCCTGCTTGTTACGATGTTCGTCCTAGTGCTAGAATTGCTAAACAGTAGTCTGGAACGTCTTGTGGACTTAGCAAAACCAAGGCAGCACGCATATGCCGGCGACATCAAAGATTTGATGGCAGGCGGTGTACTTGTTGCAGCAACATTTGCTCTTGTCCTAGGATTATTGATTCTTGGACCAAAGATTGCCGATTTAGCGACGCACTTATGAGGGACCGTATTCTTGCCGGCATCGACTTAGGAAGCTCCTCCATTCGTTTGGCGGTTGGCCAAGTTGTGGTTGGTCAAGATAAACAAGAGACGATTAATTTAATTGGCGCTGTTGAAGTTCCTTCTGCGGGTATTTCAAAAGGATCAATCATGTCTCTGGATGATGCGACCGCGTCAATTTCTGCTTGCCTTGAGCGCGTTGAGCGTCAAATAGGTGTTCCGATTAATGATGCCTATATTGGGATCGGAGGAGTGCATGTTCATGCAAAAACCGTAAAGGGGGTTGTTGGTGTATCGCGTCCAGATTCAGAAATTCGAGAAGAGGACCGCATGCGTGTCATCGATACGGCCGCAGCAAATTCTAACTCGGCAAATTTTGAGATTTTGCATCGTATCGCTCAGCGTTTCACTGTTGATGATCAAATAGGCATCCGTAATCCTGTAGGGATGCAGGGCGTCCGGCTAGAAGCAGAGGTTTGTTTGATTCAGGGGCTATCGAGCCATGTAAAAAGCCTCACACAAGCCGTCATGCGGACAAGCGTTGATGTAAGCGGTCTCGTATTCTCTCCGCTAGCAACATCGGCGGCGATAATAACGGATCGTCAACGCGAGTTAGGCGTTGTTCTGGTAAACATTGGCGCCTCTACAACGTCCGTAGCCGTCTTTGAGGACGGTGAGCTGCTTCATGCTGCCGTAATTCCAATCGGTGCTGATTATATTACAAGAGACATCGCTATTGGCTTGCGTACCTCGTTGGAAGTTGCGGAAGCGGCTAAGCGAACCTACGTAAGCGCTGTTCCAGAAGCGGTCAATCAATACGATATGGTGAACCTGTATGATCTTGGTGCATCGGAAGCGGAACTAGTAAGCCCAAGATTCATGTCGGAAATCGCACAAGCGCGCGTTGAGGAGTTATTTGAAAAAGTAGAGTTAGAGCTTCGCAAGATCGAACGTTCGGGTTTATTACCAGCTGGCGCTGTATTAACTGGGGGTGGCTCCAAACTTCGTGGAATGGTTGAGATGGCTAGAACGACCTTGCGGTTACCAGCTTCACTGTCGCCGACGCCACTCATTGCTTCACCGCTTGGAGAGATATTGCACGACCCAGCATTTTCTACAGCGATTGGGTTATTGATGCATGGATTTGAGGATGAAAACGACCATGTAAATTCTGGAAGATCCGGTGGACTTCAAGCGGGAGACCGATGGTTGAAAAAAGCAGCAAATCCTCTCAAGAAAATTTTCAAATCGTTCATCCCATAGCCAGCTCTTGACGTATTGTCTTTGACCACCATGGTCTGGTGAAGTATTGTCATCTTGTAAAGAACGGTTTTTATGTGTCAGTAAAGAGAAAAAAGAACCATTGATGTACTCAAATATATGGCTGAAGTTAAACCTGACATTGAAACATTTGCCAAGATAAAAGTCATCGGAGTCGGAGGCTCCGGAGGTTCTTCTGTCGACCGCATGATTGCGTCAAAAATTCGTGGCGTTGAGTTCGTGGCAATGAATACGGACGTTCAAGCGCTTCACAAGTCGCAAGCGTCTATAAAAGTTCATCTCGGAAAAACAGTAACTCGTGGCTTGGGCGCTGGAATGAACCCAGAAGTCGGTCAACGCGCCGCAGAAGAGAGCGCAGACGAGATTCGTGAGCTCCTCAAAGGCACGGACATGGTCTTTGTGACCTGTGGATTAGGTGGTGGAACCGGTACAGGCGCGGGTCCAGTCGTCGCCGCAATCGCAAAAGAAATTGGCGCGCTTACCGTAGCTGTTGTCACAAAACCATTCGCATTTGAAGGTGCACAGCGTCGCAATATTGCCGAGCAAGGTTTTGAAAAGCTTGTTGGCCAGGTAGATGCTATTATCACAATTCCAAACGATCGTATCTTGCAGATTATTGATCGCAAAACAACGCTTGTAGAAGCCTTTGAAACCGTCGATGACGTCTTGCGTCAAGGAGTTCAAGGAATCTCAGAGGCGATTACGGTTCCGGGTTTGATTAACGTCGACTTTGCCGATGTACGCACCGTCATGGCAAATCGCGGTTCTGCCTTGATGGGTATTGGACGCGGTCACGGAGACAACCGAGCAATCGACGCCGCAAAAGCGGCTGTTGCCTCGCCATTGTTAGAGGTTTCGATGGACGGAGCAAAAGCCGTGCTCTTCATCGTTACCGGTGGTTCAAACCTTGCGATGCAGGATGTGACTGAGGCCGCAAAAATCATTAGCCAAGCCGCTGATCCAAATGTGGCAATGATCTGGGGAACGATTTTGGATGAGAGCATGAAGGATGAAATCAAGATTACGGTGATTGCTACGGGTTTTGAGAAAAATTCCGCCTCCTCAAAACCAGCTAAAGTAAATTTTGCTGCACCTCCAGTTGTAGCTCCTGCCCCTATTGCGGCTCCAGCAGTATCTCAAACAAGAGTGTCGTCTGCTCCTGCGCCTGCTCCTCAGCAGCCGCAGACACGAACCTATACGAATGAATTACCTCCTGCCGAGCCATTAAATCGCATGCCGATTCAGAGCCCACGACCAGCAAACAATCAGCAAGGAGGAGGATTCTTTTCAAACATGTTGAATTCATTAAGCGGTCAACAAGGAGAGGTAGAGGAACAGCAGCAGCAACAACAGCAGCAGGAAGAAGTTATTGAGCCAATACCAACGCCTGCTCCTATTGCTCCTCCAGTAATGCGTCAGATGGCTCCAGCGCCTGCATCACAGCAGCCACATGTAAGTCAGCCAGTTTACGCTCCGATGAACATGCGCCCTCCTCAGGCGCCGCCTGCGGCTCCTGCACCAAAGAAAATGGGGAGTGAAGATGATGAGCTGGAGATTCCAGCATTCATCCGCAAAAAGATGATGTAAGATAGGGATATGTATTGTCCTGTTTGTAACGATAAAGAGACGCGTGTCCTAGACACGCGTCTTTCGCAAGATGGAACGTCGATCCGACGACGTCGTCAATGCGACCATTGTGAATATCGTTTTTCTACATTGGAAGAAATTGAATTATTAAATATGACGATTGTAAAACGTGATGGCTCACGTGAAATCTACAATCGTGAAAAGCTAGAACGTGGCTTGCGCCGCGCTCTAGAAAAGCGCCCATTTATCGCAGCAGATTTTCGTCGTCTGGTGCAATCAATCGAGCGTGATTTGCAGCGCATTGACTCAACAGAAATCCGGAGTCAATCAATTGGAGAAGTTGTGATGGGAAATTTAAAAACCTTTGATAAAGTAGCCTATATTCGTTTTGCATCTGTATACCGTAGCTTTGAAGACGTCGATCTATTTCAGGCCGAGCTTGATGGATTGAGCTCAAAAAAGTAGAATGGACAAATGAAACCTCCTGTTCTTTTTAGTGTATTACTTGTTGCGACAATGTCCACCGGATATATCTCTGGTGCCGTAGGCGGATATATCTCTGCTTCGCAAGTAGTGCAGCGTGAGATGGAAACGCAAAAATATGCTCAGGATCTTCAGGCTCCTGTTGATCCCTGCGAAGAAGCACCTGGAAAATGTATTCCTGATCTTGTAGATCGCGTAATGCCATCAGTTGTTTCCATAGACATACTGGCAAAAAACGGAATCACGCAAGATCCGTTTGGAGACAAAACGAATAATACAAGTACCCGTGAACAAGTGGCTGGCGGGTCTGGTTTTTTTGTCTCATCTGATGGCTTAGTTGTAACAAACCGTCACGTAATCGCAGGAAAAGATTATGAATATGAAATTGTAACAAGCGATGGGAGAACGTATCCTGCGCAAGTGCTTGCAATTGATACGGTTCTTGATCTAGCCGTGCTCAAGGTAGAGGGCGGAGGCTTTCCTGCGCTAGAGCTTGGTGATAGCGACGAGGCACGACCAGGCCAGTCTGTGATTGCGATCGGCAATACACTCGCAGAGTTTCAGAATTCAGTCACGATGGGAATTATTTCAGGATTAAATCGTCGTCTTTGGGCTGGCGGGACGGATGAAGTATCAGCAGAGATCCTTGAAGAAGCGATCCAAACTGATACGCCAATCAACCCTGGTAATTCCGGTGGTCCGCTGATTGGGCTGGATGGACTCGTCATTGGAGTAAATACGGCTGTTGGAGAAGCGCAGTCGCTTGGTTTTGCGTTGCCATCAAATGCGGTACGTCGCGTTGTTGATTCCGTTAAGCAGTTTGGTCGTATCGTCCGTCCATGGATTGGTATCCGATACGATATGGAGGCTAATGGAGCTCGTATCTCCAAGTCCACAGTAGAACAACCAAGTATTACCCCAGGCTCTCCTGCAGATAAGGCAGGTCTAAAAGATGGGGATTTAATAACGACGTTTGAGCACGAGGCTGTTGATATCGATCATCCAATTGGGGGGCGCCTTGCCAATTATAATCCCGGAGATAGCGTTGTATTAGCGGTAAAACGTGGTGATCAGGTGATCGAGATACAGCTTATGCTTGGCGATCAGGAAAATAATAAGTAAATATGCCCTATAAACATACAAAAATTGTCTGTACGATTGGCCCGGCTACCGATACGGTTGAAGCGCTTGTGAGTCTAGTGGAGGCGGGGATGAATGTTTGTCGTTTAAACTTTTCCCACGGAACCCACGAACAGCACGCCGAATTGATAAAACGCATCCGCGAAGCCTCGCAAAAAACAGGCGAGCCTCTTTGCATCCTGCAAGATCTACAAGGTCCAAAAATTCGCGTCGGCGTTCTTCCAGATGAGGGGATTGAGCTCATCGTTGGGAAATCAATTATTTTTACATCAGGCGCAGGCGAGCTTCCAAAAAAGATTCCCGTTACCTATCCAAATCTTCATCAAGACGTAAAAAAGGGCCAGCGTTTATTGCTCGATGATGGTCTCTTGGAAGTGCTAGTAAAATCCATCAAAGGCGATGACGTGAGTTGTGAAGTGATCACAGGCGGAACACTCAAATCCCACAAAGGATTGAACCTTCCAGAAACAGACACGCATGTTTCCGCAATCTCGGACAAAGATAAAGACGATATCGTATTTGGCGTAGCGCAAGGTGTTGATTGGGTTGCGCTCTCATTTGTTCGTAAACCGGAGGACGTACAGGAGCTTCGTAAACTTATTGGGGATCCGGGCATTAAAGTCATCGCCAAAATTGAAAAGCCGGAAGCCGTCATCAACATGGATGCTATCATCGCAGAAGTCGACGGCATCATGGTTGCTCGTGGCGATTTAGGAATAGAAATGCCCGCAGAAAAAGTACCGGTAATTCAAAAAGAGCTGATCGCAAAATGTCGCAAAGCAGGTAAGCCGGTTATTGTCGCAACGCAAATGCTTGATTCCATGATTCGCAATCCTCGTGCCACGCGCGCAGAGATTTCCGATATCGCCAATGCCGTCATCGACCACGCCGATGCCACCATGCTTTCCGGAGAAACCGCCAGCGGCGCCTATCCAATCGACGCCGTCAAAATCATGGCCGCAACGATCATGGAAACCGAGAAGAGTAAATATGACGATGTCACCCAGGAAATGCGCCTAGCGGAGCGCACAGAGGTCGCTATGACCAACGTGGCATCTATCCTTGGTCGAGCGACCAATGCAAAAGCCATTATCGTCGCATCATTATCAGGGGAGTCAGCCCGCTTGATCTCAAGAGAACGCCCAGACCAGCCAATCTACGTCATGACACCATCCGAGCGCGTGGTTCGTCAGCTCAATCTCTCTTGGGGTGTTCGCGCCTTTACCGTTCCAAAAGCCGATTCCGTACCAAAACTCATCGACGGAAGCTTAGAGCTACTCAAAGCCCAAAAACTCATTTCAGACGGCGATGAAGTCGTTATCGTGGCCGGTGAACCGCTTGGAGAATCTGGTTCCGTGAACCTAGTTGAACTTCGCAAGGTTTAGCGCTAGGATCTAGCGCATTGTGAAATACCTTGAATTTGTCGTTAACGCCGTAAAAAACATGAAGACCGTCGGTACGGTATTCCCGTTTACCGCCGTCGCTTCACGTAAAATGATCCAAACGGTCGATTTTAAGAATGGAAAGAATTTTGTCGAGCTCGGTGGAGGAAATGGCGCCGTGACTCGTGAACTCTTAAAAAAGATGCGCCCAGACGCCAGACTTATTGTGATAGAGCTCGATCCAAAATACGCAGATAGCCTACGCAAGATTGCCGATAAACGCCTAACAGTCATCCAGGATTCCGCAGAATATTTGGAAAAAATAGTGAAGCAAGAAGGGATGGATCAAGTGGACGCCGTCCTCTCTACGTTACCTCTCGTAATCTTTGAAAAAGGCCTCAGAAACAAAATCATGGACTCCGTCATGCGCGTCCTCAAACAAGGCGGTTACTACATCCAAATGCAATTCTCCGTCATGACAAAAAAAGAAATGAAGTCGCGCTTCAACAACATGCGCATCACCTTCACCCCTTTCAACATGCCCCCGGCGTTTTTCTATATTGTGACAAAGGAGTAAGGCGCCTTACTCAAACCGTCTAATCAACTGAGAGTAGTTCGAAACATCTCCAATTTCTTGTGAGCGTTGTGTAACGTAATATTTTTTTCGTGCTTCAGCAAGCGGTAGATTTGTATCGAGGAGACCATGCTCAAGAGCAAAAGCATCGGCATAGCCTGTGACATAGGATTGCCAAGGAATGTTGGCGATTCGACCCGGCGTCACACGATTAACATGATAAGCGATGCGAGAAGTGCAGTTGTTAAACGCCGTATTGTACCACTCTGGTTTGGTTGTTAATTGGTTCATGCTCTCAAGCATATCGGTAAGCAACTGTCGGGCTTTCTCCGTCTTTACCGGGTAAACATACAAATCATCTTTGCGAACATTGGCACGCAAAAGGACAGCATCGCGCTCGTCGGCAACAACATAAACAAGGGGATATGTACGCAATAATCCAAGTCCAAGATTATACGTTTGACCCTTGAGTTTGCGTGCTTCTATCGAGATGCTCAAAAACGTTCCATCAGAAAATTCAAAAGACAAAAATGTATGCGCAGCAACACTCATTTCCTTGAACGGCTCACTCACATACCAAACCCGTGAAATCCTTGAGAGATCATACGTTTTGTCATAATACGCCGGCAAAAGGTCCGCCTCATTTTCACTACCGCGATAACGAAAATTACGAACATTTTTAATAGAGACAAGATCACCTGAAAATTCCGCTGTCGATAAAAGTGAAAGGGGAGTCTGCCAATCGCCGGTAACAGGAACCTGCTTTGTCGCTTGCCAGAGAAAAAATCCGACCATCAAAACCAAGAAGCCAATAAAACAAGAGAGAGCTACGCGTCGAAAATTTATAGCCATAAATCGCTACAAGGAGTTTTTTAATCCTTTCGCATGTCGATATATTTCTTTGCCGCTTTCACTGCGATGCTTCCACCCGGAACAAACATCCCAACGGCATCAGCGCCAATATCAAAGAGAAAGTTCTGATCAAGAACCTTACCGAGATACTCATTAAACACACGATTCCCCGGTCTGATTTCACCCGTGAGTCCATCGACTTCTAAAATCGCTTCTTTTTGTTTTGATGCCCAAGCATATTTAAAGGCATAGACCGGTCGATAATAAAGATCGACGCAAGTCACCTCTACTTGTTCGGCAAGAATCGTATCGGCTTGAATGCCTTTGATCATCTTTGCTAGCGAATCACGCATAATCGCAGAGACGCGCGCCTGTGGGGGAATAAGAATCGCATCCGCACTCACTTCATCCTTTAACTGTCCCGTGACTTCATGCGGTTTCATGGAAAGATACGGACGCAACGTAGGCGCATTCTTTCCCGTAATTCCATCAACGAGATTTTCATCCAGTTCTTCCTGCAGACAATATTCAGAAACAGGAACAAAAATCTCCCCGCCCTGAACATCATATTTGATATCGTGCACCGTGACGGTTTTTACTTCCTTGGCGTTCACGGGAATCTTGTAATTCGTCGTTCGCGTATATTCATAACGCGCCTTTGCCGTAACATGCCAAAAAGGTTCATAACGATGCTCGCTATAGATGAGCGTAAAATCCTCATCCTTTGGTTTACTTAAAAAACCAACAACCTTGCTAAAGGCGTCAAAAGCGCTGACTTTCTTTTGCCAAGCTTTCTCCTTCGCTTCTTCCGGAGATACCTGATCTTTCAGCAATAAGATCCGCTGTGTTGCGACTTCAATTTGCATAAGTAATGTGAGCGTAGCACAGGCATCGGGAACGTAAAACCAACCAAAAGACACTCATCAAACATTTTGCGAATAGGAACAGTCTCTAAAGAACAGAGGCTGCCGCTATTAAACCCTGCCTCCAAATAAAAAAAAACGCCAGCGTTGGCTGGCGTTTTTACGTGGCGGGTGCGAAGGGATTCGAACCCTCGATCTTCTCCGTGACAGGGAGACATGTTAACCGGGCTACACCACACACCCATGTAGCGCGAAAAACTTTACCAAAGTCCCACCCGTCTGGCAAGTCCCATGTTATACTTAGCTTATGAAGGAGAAAAATGAAGTTTTTGTTGGAAAAACGCCCAAAGCCGAGAAAAAGCCATTCCTGAAACGACTGCTAAGAGGCGATATCGCACGTTCCTTTCATGCGGTCGTTCTTCTTGCTGTAATGGAGGCTGGTTGTGCTGGGAGTTTAAGAATGGAAAGACGCGGAACTCCTCTTCAACCAGGCGTTATTGAACTTAGTCCAGAGGAAGAGGCTCGATTGATCCCCGGAGAAATAAACCGAGAAACGATGGAGCAAGAACATGCAAGAATTTTTTCTGTATTGCGTAAGATGGGCGTGGAAGGTTTGGAGGGCGTGCAAGATCGGCAGGTGGATTATCGTGCGATAAGTGGTGCGTTGGGTATGTCTGGTGGAGAGATTTCTTTTGAAGACAATAAGATGAATGTGCTTGTCCCCGTTGCGTATCTCACACATCCAGCGAGCCCCGGACATGAGCGCATAGCAGCGGATGTACGCGCAACTTACAGGCATGAGCTGCTACACGGAGTAGCGCTCGATCTGCGTCAAACAGGGGAGGAGCGAGAACAATACAGACGCGGAACCGTAGAAACGTCCGATCCGCTCGCCGTCGGAACGGACTTGCATGAAGCGATGACGGTCTTTATTGCAAACGCTGTTTCGCAAGAGACGGATCCTTTAGATAGAACCTATTTTTATGGGCAGGAGCTGATGCTGCTCTGCGCAGAAGGATTGCGCCGCGATGGAGTTAACGATCCAATCGCCTTTATCGCAAAGACATATTTTAATGGAGGTAGAGATGGTTGGACTTCACTTGTTGAGCGATCAGGTCGTTCTCTTGTGCGGGCTGGGCTTATTCGTGATGAGCGTGATCTTCAAATTGCAGTGAACCGTTTACCTGACGCGGAGACACTTGCACGAGGTTCAGAATCGGCCCTCAGATCCCGATTAGATAAGTTTGAACAGGCGACAGGGTATGACGTAAATCGTTTGCAAGCAGATGCGCGCGTACTTGCAGATGAAATAAAATTATTCTCTCTATTTCCGCCCTATCAGGGCTAGCGCGTTTTACGCTTCATCGCTCTTTGTACCGCCTTCACAACATCCTGCTCCGTCATTCCATACTTTTTGAGTAACTCTCCCGATTCCCCGGACTCACCAAATGAATTGGGCATACCTACGTTTTCAATAGGTACGGGGAGTTTGCGACCGAGTGTCTCAGCGACCGCTCCAGCAAGCCCACCAATGATCTGATGCTCTTCTACAGTCACGCAACATCCAGTTTTTTTCACACTTTTCACCAATGTTTCTTCATCAAAAGGCTTGAGCGTATGGCAGTTCAAGACCTCGGCTTGTATACCTTTTTTTGCAAGAGATTCCGCAGCAACAAGCGCCTGATACACAAGCGGACCACAGGCGGCAATCGTGACGTCTTTACCCTCGCGTAAGACATTCGTTTTTCCAATAATGAATGGCGTTTTCTCAACCGTGATCACAGGTGTCTGTTCGCGAGCAAATCGGAAATAGGCAGGGCCGATCATCGTCGCGAGCGCCATGGTTGCTTTCTTTGTTTCAAGATAATCGCAAGGAACAACGACCGTGAGATTGGGGAGGACGCGTGTAATCGCAAGATCTTCAAGCGCCTGATGTGTCGCACCATCCGGACCCACGGAGAGTCCAGAATGTGCGCCAGCAATCTTCACATTCGCATTCGTGTAACAAACAGAGACGCGGAGCTGATCCCAATTACGTCCTGGCATAAAGACCGCATAAGAACTAACAAAGGGGATTTTACCGGCAAGAGCAAGTCCAGCTGCAACGCCCATCATATTCTGTTCTGCAATTCCACATTCGATAAAACGTTTTGGAAAGGCCTTCTGAAACAAATGTGCTCGTGTGGATTCAGCGAGATCTCCGGTGAGAACAACGACTCGTTTTTCTTTTTTGCCGATTTCTACAAGTCCATCGCCATAGCCATTTCGTGTTGGAATCTGCTCAACATCTTTTGCAAAGAGTTTTGGATTCAAAGGAACCTTCATAACAAGTTATTTTTTACCGCTCTTACGACGAATAATCACCCAAACGATCCAAGCAAGAATACCAAGGACAATAAGCACAGGCAACACAAGTCCAACAAAGAAGACGGCGATGGAAATAAGTGAGTCAGCCAAAACTTGCAAGCTCTCAACCAGTGAGCGCATCGCCTGATTCAGTGTTTCACCTGGCTTCCAGGTACGAGTTGGCGCTTCTACGCGAGCTTCTTCTGTCATGGTGAGCGAGAGTGTCGCATAGCTTGTCTGGTCTTCTAAGCCACGCTTTTGTCCCTGCATCTGCTCAATACGGCTACGTACATCGCCAAGTCTTGCTGTTACATTAAGCGTATCTTCAATGCTGCGAGCATCCTTCAAGATTTCCATGTACTGTGCTTCTTCTGCCTGAGCCGCCTTAAGCCGTGCATCTAAATCAACATATTGATCCGTAACATCTTGTCCGCTTTCCGATTCATCAAAAACCGTTGAAGCAAATTTTTTAATTGCATCTGCCGTTGCTCGGTATTTGTCGGCAGGAATACGCAATGTTGCATAAGCTGTTTTAACTCCAGCATTGTCACTCAGATTTGCACTTGCAACAAAGCCACCGGCTTGTTCAGTGATCACACGGGCTTCTTCTAGCCGCTTTGCCGCATCGTCGACGCGCAATGTTAACGACCCATTGCGAATAACTTTTTGCCCCATCATTGTACGATCTTCTGGCCCAGCTCCAGGCGTTACAGGGATCGGCGGCATGATGGTCGCGATACTACGTCCTGCCATTATCGTATTAGCTTGTTCTGCGATGGGTGCGCTCGCTACGACGCCATACCCACCATCCATCATTCCGATACTCGAGCTCTTAATACTTAAGACCTGCTCTGTTCCTTTCCAAATAAGCCCTGCTGTCAGCAACGTCAAAACAACCGACGCCACAACAACATAAACCAATACCTTCCCCGGTCTCCCATAATTCGATGTAGCCATAATAAATATAGTTTCAAGTTTTAAGTGCTACGTTCATGGATACGGCGTAATTCTGCAAGTGCTTGTTTCGCTTCCTCGGCATTTGGAGGTTTTCCATGCCACTCAAAATGATTCTC
>CAIXDN010000015.1 GCA_903918235.1 Candidatus Uhrbacteria bacterium | reverse complement strand
AGGTGAGATTCGAACTCACGGTACCTTTTGGGTACGGCAGATTTCAAGTCTGCTGCTTTAGACCACTCAGCCACCTCTCCGCGGTCCAGCCGGGATAAAATACGACATGCGTAAGAATTTGTCGAGTGAATAACGCCCGACTTGCCCGGATTCCGATATATAGGTAAAGTAAACCGGCTTTAGCCTACGGAGAGGTACCCAAGAGGCTGAAGGGGGGAGATTGCTAATCTCCTAGGGGTCTCAAAAGCCCGCGAGGGTTCGAATCCCTCCCTCTCCGCCATGAATCATACCGACCCAAATTGGGTCGGTATTTTCGATCATATTTTGCACTGTTTCTTTTACTGAAGTGACTTGGATGATATCTTCTGTCTGTGTCTCACCCAGTAATAAGAATGCAATTTCTGGTATTAAATAACCCCTGCTACACAATTAAAATTTATGAATGAAAAAATAGTATACGCAGAATTATTAAAACCATCATGGGCTCCGCCAAGCTGGGTTTTTGGTCCAGTGTGGACGGTTTTGTATGCGATTATCGCGGTCTCTTTCGGTACGGTGTTTTACAAGGTATTTACCAAGCAGATCCCGTGGATCGTAGCTCTACCTTTTGCACTTAACCTACTTTTCAATTTTGCTTTCCCGCCAATACAATTCCGTTTGGTAAATAATTTCCTCGCATCAATCGACATCCTGCTCGTCGTCGGCACGTTAGTGTGGGCACTCTATGCGGTTTGGCACAATGTGCCAGAGCTCCGCTGGGCTGTGTATGCTAACATTCCATATTTACTCTGGGGAGCATTCGCAACTTGTGTGCAATTTACCATAACGTATTTGAATAAATAGCTTATGCGCATATGGGACATGCCACGACCACTCATGGGTTCGAATCCCGTGCCAAAATGTCCAATTAAGAACATCCCCAACATCGGTTTGATGTTGGGGATTTAGTAGGGCTGTTTACTGGCGCCTATTTGCTTTGATCAAGTTTTTTTCTAATGCACTTTGCGAGATCACCCAGGGAAAAAGGCTTCAAGAGGAACATAATCTCCTCGTCGGGGTTTTTGTGTGAGAAGAAACTCTCATCAATATAATATCCTGATATATATATCGTTGGCAGTTTTAGCTGTTCTGCTAGTTCGATGCCATTCGTTCTAGGTAGAACGACGTCGGTTACCAGTAGGTCGATGTCTTGGTGTTCTACGGCTAGGCTTATTGCATCTGTTGAGCTTGCGGCTTCCAGAATAGAGTAACCGAGTCGCTCTAGCATTTTTCTGGTCGGTTTTCGTACGCTCGCCGTATTGTCTACGAGTAGAATTTTTTCTACTCCGCGTGACGTGGTTTCTTCAGTCTTTAGTGCTGGCGCTATGACGCTGGGCTTTTTAGCTGGAAAGCTCACTTTGAATGTAGACCCTTGCCCTGGACTACTCACGACTTCAATAAAGCCATTGTTTCGCGTCACATTATCGTGCACGATCGATAGGCCTAGACCTGTTCCCTTGTCGAGGCCTTTGGTTGTGTAGAATGGCTCGAACATGTTTTTTACTGTGTCGCTACTCATGCCGCAGCCATCGTCACTGACAGAAAACCATACATAGAGTCCAGATGGAATACCGGGGCTAGCCGCTCTATTCATGGTGCCTGTTGCGATCGTGATATTTCCAGACTCAGGGATTGCGTCACGCGAGTTGATACATAGATTGACAATGATCTGATCTAGCTGGGTTGGATCAGACTCTATGAATGAACTGCGAGGAGACGGCTTCCAATTAAGGCGTACGTTTTCTCCAACAAGTTTTTGGAGCATTTTTAGCATGCCAGTAACCGTTTCATTCAGATCAATCTGTTTGATGACGGCTGCTTGTTTACGAGCAAAGATGAGTAGTTGGCGCGCAATATCGGCTGAACGTCTAGCAGCCGTACAGATTTCCTGGAGGTCTTCATGGATCGATTGGCCTGGCTCAGTTTCTGCTACTGCTATTTCCGCATGACCAAGGATCACTCCTAACATGTTGTTAAAGTCGTGGGCGACGCTCCCTGCGAGCTGGCCAAGAATTTCAAGCTTATGAGCATGCGCGAGTCGTTCTTCAAGTTGTTTTTGTTCGTTTTTCATCCGGACCTGCTCCGTAATGTCACGAATAAAGACAACCATCCTTCCGCCCTCAATGTTAGTATATTGAGCGCTCACCTCTACATCAAAGAGGCTTCCATCTTTTCTGTGATGTTTGGATTCAAAACGAGCAGATCCATGCTCTTTGATTTTCCAAATACGTTCTGTAACTTCTGCTGGCGTTTCTGCGGCTTCAAAGGAGTTGATAGGCGTTCCGATAAGTTCTGCGAGAGGATAGCCACTCATGGTGGCATAGGCTTCATTTGTATCAAGCAAGTTTCCTTGCATGTCTACTAGCCAGAAGCCGTCCATTGCTGTTTGAAGAATTTTTCTGTATCTCGTTTCGCGGATGCAGATGACTCCAGCGGCATTTTCACATTCGGCGATCCCTGTTTTCAACTTAGTTGGTCGCATGTATCGTTCCTTTTTCTGTCACAGAAAGGCGTTGGCATCTAATATCCTATTTCGTTCATTGTCAATCCCAGCCATACTTCCGGATAAAGATCGTTTTAATGGCTTGCGTGAGAATAAAATAGGTAATGATAAAGATGCCGAGATAAGCCCAATAAAGCAGGGGAAGCGGTTTAAAACCGAGCATACTAGCGAGAGGTGAGTAGGGGAGCCAGGCAGCTACAGAGCAAACGGCTAGTGTCCCAATCGTGAGGGGGATGCTGGCGCGGCTTTGGAGAAATGGGATTTTTTTGGTGCGGATAATATGAATAATGAGCGTTTGCGTAAAGATCGACTCTACGAACCAGCCCGTGTGAAATAGCGCCGGATCTGACCAGCTATTAAACGCATAGAGCATGAGAAAGAACGTAGCATAATCATAGAGCGAGCTTACCGGACCGATCCAGAAGATGAATTGACGGATACGGTCTATCTTCCATTGGCGTGGCTTCATTAAATATTCTTTATCAACCGTATCCGTTGGAATACCGACTTGTGACAAGTCATACATTAAATTGTTTGTAATCACTTGCAGGGGAAGCATCGGAAGGAATGGGAGAAAAATACTTCCACCAACAACGCTAAACATGTTTCCAAAGTTTGAGCTTGCCGTCATTTTAATATATTTTACGATGTTTCCAAATGCTCGTCGGCCTTCTACGACGCCCTCTTTAAGTACAGCTAGACTTTGCTCAAGTAAAATAATATCTGATGATTCCTTTGCGATATCAACGGCACCGTTCACAGAAATACCGACATCAGCTGCTTTTAACGCTGGTGCATCGTTAATACCGTCGCCAAGAAAACCGACGACATGGCCGTTTCTTTTGATCGCCTGAATAATGCGTTCTTTGTGTGAAGGTTCTAGCTTGCTGAATACGGTTACATGGTCTACGGTTTTTGAAAGTTTTTCATCGTCCATGGTTTCTATATCGCTCCCAAGGATCATTCCTTTAATAGAGAGTCCAACTTCTTCACAGATTTTTTTTGTGACGAGTTCATTATCTCCAGTAAGAATTTTTACTTTAACGCCATGCGCTGCAAGTTCTGCAATCGCTTTTCCTGCAGATGCTTTTGGTGGATCAAGAAATGCTAAAAAGCCGAGGAGCGTCATCTCGGTTTCATCTTCTGTTTTATAGACTTTTCTTGTCAGTGGGATAGGACGTACGGCGATAGCGATTAGTCGGAATCCTTGCTCGCTCAATTCTTTTACTAGGTCGTTTTTATGTGAATGGTGGTGGTTCTGGAGGCTCTTTATCATGCCGTGCGTTTGAACGGTTTTGCATTTTGCTAAGACTTCCTCAACCGCGCCTTTACAGATAAGCAAATGGTTACCATTCGATGCTTCGACAACTACCGACATTCTTCTCCGTTGAAAGTCAAAGGGGATTTCATCGATCTTTTTGTAATATACTTCTAATTTTCTTTTTTCTATGCCTGGATAATTTAGGACGGCCTCATCAAGTAGATTGTTTAATCCGGTTTGATGAAAGCTATTGAGATAGGCAAGATCAAGAAGTTTTGCATTTTCTTTGCCATCAATATCTACGTGACGAATAAGAACAACGCGACCTTCCGTGAGTGTGCCAGTTTTGTCGGTACAAAGAACATCCATGGCTCCAAAATCTTGTATGGCATTTAATCGTTTTACGATGACTTTTTTACGAGACATCATGAGCGCGCCTTTTGAGAGGTTTGCTGTAACAATCATTGGAAGCATCTCTGGCGTTAATCCAACAGCAACGGCTAATGCAAAGAGGAATGCTTGAAGCCAGTCTCCTTTTGCAAGACCGTTGATCAAGAAAACACCCGGAACCATCACGCCGATGAATTTAATCATCAGCCAGGTATATCGATCGACGCCTTGATCGAAGCTTGTCGGCTCTTCCGGTTGAGAGGCGACGGTTGCGGCAAGCGCGCCAAATTTTGTATATGCACCAACGCCAACGACAACTGCCAATGCTGTTCCGCTACTTACGTTTGTCCCCATGAAGCAGGTATTCGTGAGCTCCAAGATATTTAATGGGGCTTTTATTATCGCATCGGCATGTTTTTCAACAGGAATTGATTCTCCGGTCAGACTTGCTTGATTTATGTAAAGATCGCGCGCCTCTAATAATCGAATATCGGCAGGTACCATGTCGCCTGCGGAGAGATGAACGATGTCGCCAAGAGTAATCCCTTTTAATGGAACCTCTTGTTTTTTTCCTTCTCGTATTACAGTGACCATGGTTTTTGTCATGGCCTTGAGACGTTCTGCGGCTTTATCTGCTCGCATTTCTTGGAAGAACCGTAAACCAATGCTCATGATAAGCATTGCACAGATCAGCACAGAAGCTTTGTAGTCGCCTGTTAGTAATGAGATGCAACAAAGGATAAGTAGTAGGACGCTTAATGGATCCTTTGCATTTTTATACAATATGTTGTACCACTCCTGTCTTTTTTCAGACGACACTTCATTGTGTCCGTAGTGTTTTAATCGTCGACGGACCTCGAGATGGGTCAGTCCTGTTATTTTTGTATTAAAGGTCTTTAGTACGTCTCCTGCCTCATAGGTGGCGGCTACAAGAATTTCTTTTCCGTCGATGAGGAGATATTTTTTCACAATTTTTATCTATTTTGTAGCAAATATAGCATTTTTTTCCGTTTTCATCGAGAAGTACCCTACCCTTGACGAATATCCGATATACATTATACTACGACCATCCCTGCTGTTATTAGTTTATTCTTCATTTTTTTATGATAAAGTCCACTAAGCCGTCCCCAAAGTACAACCTTTCTAAGCTCGCTTCAAAGATTAAGTCTTTGCGCGCTGAGCATGAGTTGACTCGCGATGAGCTTTCCAAGAAAGCCAAGGTTAACTATAACACCATTATCAAGCTCGAAAGCGGTGCTAACAAGAACCCAACGATTAAGACATTGATCGGCATTGCTCAGGTGTTCAAGTGCACCGTAGAAGATATTATCGCCTAATATCAACAAACCCCGCCACAAGCGGGGTTTTGCATTTATGAACACGATTATCGTCAAACATAAAGGTCCCGAGGTCTATTTGGGTAGCATTCGTTTTGATGACAAAACGTATACCTGTGCTCTTGGTAAAACGGGTATTACGGATGACAAGCATGAAGGTGATAATGCTACGCCATGAGGTCAGTTCAAACTTCGGGAGCTTTGGTACCGTGCTGATCGACTTCAAAAGCCAGAAACACAAATTCCGATTCATGAACTATCTATTCATGATGGCTGGTGTGACGATGTTGCACGCCCCGAATACAATCGTCATGTGTCACTACCATTTTCTGGCAGTCACGAGACCCTTTGGAGAGATGACCATGTTTATGATTTGATCGTGCCTATTTCTTATAACGATGATACTCCCGTTCCGGGAAAGGGAAGTGCGATCTTTGTTCATGTGGCACGTGAAGGTTATACGCCTACCGCAGGATGCCTTGCTTTAATGCGCGAAGATCTGTTGGAAATTCTTCAATCGTGCAATGATGAAACAATTCTCATTATTGAATAATTCGGCTTTATGGATACGATCAAACACCCATATATAAAAGGTATTATTGCGGCGATCATCTGTACAATTGTTGGATTTTTTCTTACAGGTTTTCTTTTTAGTTATTGGGCTGTGATGCTCTTTGCATCAGGAGAAAACGGAGCCAGTATTTCTTTTGGCTACTTTGTTCCATTTATTATTGGTGGCTTCGTACTCATCGGACTTCTCGCTACTCCAATCTATTTTTTGCTAAAGACTCCTAAACCAAAGACAGCGGTGTCTGCATATCTTGGTATTTTTTTCCTTGGCATACCTGCTTTCATCGCTCTTCTGTTGTCTCGTTAAATTTTGATTAACAAAAAAACTACCCAATCGGGTGGTATTTTTTATGGTGCGGCCAAATCGATTCGAACGATTGACCTGTCCGACGTACGTCGGACCGCTCTATCCAGCTGAGTGTTTAAAGAAAAAACTCTCTTTCGAGAGT
>CAIXDN010000014.1 GCA_903918235.1 Candidatus Uhrbacteria bacterium | reverse complement strand
CTTTTACGCCAAAGATACGTGCGGCTACAAAATGTCCGGCTTCATGTGCAAGCACTAAAGCTGACAGAACGAGCAGAAAGATAAGTACATGTGTCATCGGAACATATATTGACGGTTTTTCATAATTATGTAAACTCCGCATTGTTCTTCGGGTCTGGCTCGTCTAACCGTCGATAAATAGTCGGAAATAAGGATCTCCAAAGAACAGGCTGTGAAACCTGCACGCGTTCATAGTGGCAGCCGGCACACCTCCCCCCTGGCCGTAACCCCGCCACCTATGAGGATCGCTGCACAACTAACAGCCTTCCAAGTGATCTGACATTCTCGTCTACCGTCGAAACAATCGAACCGTACCCGAAGAACTTTCTCTTGACGCCCGGACTCACCTAAAGAGTCCGGGCGTTCTTTTTATGTAAGTTCTGCTCACGGAGATGACACGTTGGAGCGCGATAGGACGCGCTCCCGCGTTCAATAATTCCCTTTCATAAACACCTGACGCGATCGTTGCTCGCGTTCCAATCACGCCAATACGCTTCCCCGTTGCCGCTTGTACAGCAGGAGTAATGACATCAAAGAATACAATAGAGCAACGAAAATAGTTGTCGCTCCTTGCTCGACAAGAAATCGAGCATCCTCAATCGCATAGCGACGTATCGTATCTGGAGATTTATTTCCATAAGGAGTCCTTGCCGTATCACCCAAATACACAAAACGAACATCTGGATGACGTGTAAGAAGTTCTTTAACAACGGTGAGCCTACCTATGCCTGAATCAAAGATGCCAAGCATGTGGTTATTTCTTGAACGTGTTTCTCCATCTGCTCCGTGTTTGCCGCTTCCAGATTTAAGCGAATCAAAGGCTCGGTATTTGAAGCGCGCAATGAAAACCACCAATCGCCAAATGAAAGACGTATTCCATCTAAGTGTGAAATCTCAGACGCTTCTTTTTCAAAGCGTTCTTCGATAAGAGCAAGAGCTTGCTGAGGATCACTTACATGAAAATTCCGTTCACCTGAGTGTGCGTAACGGACAAGCGGCTTCCAGATTTCCGACAGTGGTTTACCTTCTCGTTGTAGCAATCGGAGAAGGAGGAGCATCGCAAAATCCGTTGCTTCGCAATTCACAAACTCTGAAAAATAAAAATGCATGGAAAGCTCACCGGCAAAAAGCGCTCCTGTTTCACGCATTTGCTTCTTGATTCCTGCATGTCCAACTTTGCACATAATCGCCGTTCCTCCACCTTCCTCGATAAGTTCCTTCACACTCTGAGACGAGCGCAAATCATATAATATTGTTGCGCCTGGGTGAACCGAGAGGATCATCTTCGCAAAAAGAGCCGTAATGATATCACCGGGAATCGGCTCTCCTTTCTCATCAATAAACCCAACGCGATCGGCATCGCCATCAAAAGCAGCACCAAACGCACAGTCTTTACTGCGTACAAGCTCTTGAAGTTCCGCAAGCGTTTCTTGTTGTACGGGATTTGCTTCATGGTTGGGAAAATGTCCATCAAGTTTCCAGTAAAGATCATAAATAGTGGCGCCTAGTTTTTTTACAAGCTTTGGTAAAACAATACCTTCCATGCCATTACCAGCATCAATAGCAATGCGCATCTCAGAAAAATCGCCCCGCATGTTGCTACGCGCCCAAACCGTTTCAACATAACGTTCCAAGAGACCTGTATCATCAGTAACTGTTCCTCGATGCGTAGGTTGAAGGATCGCATTTCCAGAACAAGAAAGATCACGCAATTCTTCCATACCAGTCCCCTGTCCAACAGAGGTATTATCACTCTTTGTAATTTTGAAACCGTTATATTCTGCAGGATTATGTGAGGCTGTAATCATCACACCCAGATCATAAGCGCCGGCAGATTCTGCAATCGCAAAATTAAACATCGGCGTTGTACAAAGCCCGATACGCACAACCTTCACCCCCTGCGCATTCAACCCATCAACCAGTGAACGCTCCAACTCTTCCGATGTCATGCGCATATCATGACCAACAACCACTGTCGTCGGATGAAAAAGCTGCGCAAGCGACGCACCAATTCTCCCCGCCTCTGCCGCGCCTAATTCCTCCGGAGAAAGACCTCGAATGTCATACGCTTTAAAAAGGGACGGGTTCATAGAATACGTAACAGCATGCGACTTGCGCTGCGAATGGTCAAACAAGACAAATTGACCATATTCTAGCATCTGTTATGCTTGTCACAAGCTTAAATATACACTTATAAACTAGCGTAAATATATGATTCTTTGGATATTCCTTGCGATTATTATCGTCCTAGCCTTCTGGTTGATCGGCACCTATAATGGGCTTATTACGCTAAAAATCCAGACCGATGAGGCTTGGTCTGATATCGACGTACAGCTCAAGCGCCGTTACGACTTGATCCCAAACCTGATTGCTACCGTAAAAGGCTACGCCGCACACGAGGCAGGAACCTTTGAAAAAGTCACACAGGCCCGTGCAAACGCCATGAGTGCACAAGGCGCCCACGACAAAGCCGTTGCAGAGAATGAGCTTGCCGGAACCCTCAAGTCCCTCTTCGCCGTCGCAGAAGCCTACCCAGAGCTCAAAGCAAACGAAAACTTCGCAAAACTCCAGGACGAGCTTTCTGACACAGAAAACAAAGTCCAAGCTGCTCGCCGGTTCTATAATGGCAATGTCCGCGATTTCAACACAAAACTTCAGGTATTCCCAACCAACATTGTCGGTAACATGCTTGGCTTTATAAAGCGTGAATTCTTTGAACTCACCAATGAGGCAGAGCGTGCCGTCCCTCAAGTTCAGTTCTAATCAATGTACTCGCAGATCAATTCCAATCGTCGCAAAAGCCTACTGTTGATTGCTCTCTTTACCGGGATTCTCTCTGCAGCAGGATATAGCTACGGTTACATAAACGGCGCCGGTTATGCCGGCCTCGTTTTTGCGTTAACGGTCTCCATGGGGATGACAGCGGTTTCTTGGTTCTTTGGTGATAAGATCGTCCTTTCATCAACCGGAGCAAAGCGCATCGAGTCTCGTGAGGAAAATCGCTATCTCTGGAACATGGTAGAAAATCTTTCGATGACGGCAGGACTACCAATGCCAGCGCTCTATATTGTCGATGATCCATCGCCAAACGCCTTTGCGACAGGACGCAATCCAAAACACGCTTCCATCGCTGTCACAACCGGCATGATCCAAATAGTAGAGAATGAAGAGCTGGAAGGTGTCCTCGCGCATGAACTCTCGCACATAAAAAATTATGACATGCGCTTCATGATGTTGATGGCTGTCATGGTTGGTGCGCTCACCATTCTTGGTGATTCAATCTTTCGTTTTGGATTCTTTAGTCGCCGTAGCAATCGCAACAATGAAGGAGGTGGTATCCTTGCAGTCGTCGGTATTGTCTTCTTGATTCTCTCTCCGATTATCGGCGAGATCATCAAGCTTGCCGTAAGCCGATCAAGAGAATACCTCGCCGATGCATCCGGAGCCCTTCTAACGCGCTATCCAGAGGGTCTCGCACGAGCGCTGGAAAAAATCTCAACAAACAGCCAACCAATGGCACGCGCATCAAAAGCCACAGCCCATCTCTGGATTTCAAACCCCTATGGCCTCGGCAAACATGTCTCCTCTCTCTTCTCAACTCACCCACCGATCGAAGATCGCATTAAACAGCTCCGCCTCATGGCTGATGCACGATAACTATGTTAGGTAACGAATTTCTCTCACGTTTTACCGGTCACCTCCGCGAGTCACTTCAACTTGCGCTTGCTTTTGCGATCGCAAGTGGCCGTGACACCGTAGAGCCAGGCGATTTATTGGTCGGCGTTCTTCAAAGACAAGGATCGATCGCAGCAGAGCTTCTCAATAAATCCAATATTGATGCGCAAAAAGCAGAAGCGATTTTTCGAGGATTTCCAAAACCGCATGACCCAGGACAGCCGATCGCGCCTGATCTTTCACCAGCCGTACGCCGCGTCTTGGAAAAATGCGTATTAATGGCGCATGTGCATGAGCATCGCTATGTCGGCACAGAACATCTCTTGCTCTCTCTTCTAGAAACATCACTTCCAGATATTCATAGTTTTCTTGAAGCGAATGGCATGAATATTGATTTAGCAAAAGAGCAACTTGTCCATATTTTAAGAAACACCTCGCGCTTTCCAGACTTAATGGCGCGTGAAGAAATCGGATCCATTCCTGGTCAAGAGCAAGAACCAGAGCCTAGCGCACCAGCGCCCGCTATTCATGGTCCAGCAAATCAACAACAACCAGGACGCGTCTCAAGAGAAAAACGACCTCGTGCTGTGGAAGTTTTTGCGCGTGAATTAACCGCAACAGAAACAATCTCAAAACTCGATCCTGTCATTGGCCGTGACACGGAAACGGATCGCTTGATCGAGATCTTGTGCCGTCGATCAAAAAACAATCCAATACTTCTTGGTGAGCCAGGCGTTGGT
>CAIXDN010000013.1 GCA_903918235.1 Candidatus Uhrbacteria bacterium | reverse complement strand
GCTAATGCGAGAGCCTCACGAACATGCATCTCTTTTAGAAGACCTTGCTTAACATTAAAGAACGCAATGGTTTCTTGTGGTAATTCAATACGGTGGATGACATAGTTTTCACCACGTAGCGCAGTAGCTTCTGTCCAAGGTAAAAAGGCTAGCCCATCGATTTGACCATTGCGCAAAGCCGTCTCTGCCTGAGGTCGATCCGGAAAAAATCGCATCAGAACTTCCTGGATCATGGGTTTGATCCCATAGAAAGAAGCAAATCGTTTCAAGTTATAATGAAGAATTTGACCACGACCATCTCGAGTAAATGTCGACACCTGATAAGGGCCAGTTCCAATGGGTTTTAAGTTTGCATCCGCAAGATGAGCCGTCGCATCAGGAATCTCTTCCCAAATATGAGCCGGTAAAATACCAACCGTAAGAGAGAGCAAAAAACTAGGATCAGGAGCTATCAACTGGAATTGAACGGTCGCATCATCAATACGCACGATAGTAACGTCTTGAAATTGTCCCGCTAATGGACTGCGAGATGTCGGATTCTTAATCGCTTGAAACGTAAAAATAACATCATCGGAAGTCAGAGGCACCCCATCATGAAAAACAACATCTTTACGCAAAGTGACTTCAAGCGTCTTTCCGTCAGCGCTCCATTGATAACGCTCAGCTAAATCAGGAACAGGCTCTAAGTCGGCATTTGGTCGGAACAAACCGGAAAAAATAAGACCAACCAAGTCTCGATCAACATCATTAAGAGGAGCAAAGAGAGGATTGATAAGTTTTGGCGTTCCGATAAGCCCCTCAGTATAAGTGCCGCCAACGCCAGGAACAGCGACAATTCTTGTAGCGGCAAGATCAGCGGTCCCAAGGAAGAGAGCAGCAACACAAAGGAGCGTCGCCCCCCAAAAAAGCCTTCGCTCATTCACGCCAAGAACACGATTGATAAAGCGTAATTGCTTAAGAGTAGGAACCGTAGAAGACTTTGTAACAGATAAAACCAGAGCATGGTCAGCATGCGAGTGAGGTTTGATCTCCTGAGAAGTCCCAGATGTCTGTTGCCAAAAAAAGACCTTTTTCCAGATCTTTTGTAGCTGTTTAAGCCAAGTATTCATGTATATTCATCCTATCGCAACCAACATTTGGTTGCCAGCCTACAAGATCCAGCGCCTAATTAGGCGAGAAACAAGTTAAGGATTGCCGTGCCAACAAAAAGGAAGGCAATGGCGATAGTAGCGTAAAACAAGCCCTTTTCAAGGCCACGCTTGGTGCGGAAGACATTGCCTTCTCCACCAAAAGCCCCACCGAGGCCTGTTCCGCGCTGTTGAAGCAAAATGGTAACGCTCAAGAGCACGGAAAAGGTGATCATGGCGATAGCAAGGATGAGAGATCTCATAACGGCCTTAGGTTAGCCGTCCGCTCCGGTTTCGTCAACCGTTCTGTCGTGGTAAAATAGCGAGGATGTTACTTGGAAAAAAGATTGGGCTTGGCCTCGCCATTCTCATTACGGTACTTGCCGGCGCTTTTGCCTGGCAGGTTTCTATATATTATCGATCGATAAAAGCGGGTGAAGTGAGCCCATTAAAGCGTTCAAATATTCGTTTATCAATTGATAGAGCGCTAGCAGACCTCGCTCGTAGCAAAGCTCAGAATCGGACTCTAGTAATAGATGATCCCGGCGCGCCTTACATAGGAGCGCAAAAACCAAGCGTGACGATTATTGAATTCCTAGATTACGGTTGCCCATTTTGTCAGAAATCCTTTGAACCAGTCCGAGAGCTTGTAACTCAGCATAATACAGATGTACGACTAGTCATCAGAGATTTTCCAGTCGACTCGCTCCATACCGGTGCAACACGTGCCGCCACCGCTGCAAGATGCGCAAATGAGCAAGGCCGTTTTTGGGCGTATCACGATAAGCTTTTTTTGTTAAAGCAAAGTGAATTTCAAGATACAGAGCTATTCCGTATCGCAAAAGAAGTCGGTCTAGATGAAGGGCTATTCCAATCATGTCTCGATAATGGCGATGCCCTAGGTCGAGTAAAAGCCGATGTAGACGCTGGCGCCAAAGCCGGTGTAGAAGGAACCCCAACATTTTTTATGAATGGAATAAAGATCCCTGGAGCAGTTGACCGTGAAACGCTACAACTTCTTTATGAGGAGCTTCTCAGCCGCTCAAAGAAATAACTATGAAAAAAAATCGCCTGCGTCTATTTTGTATCGGAGCAATCGCCACGGTCTGGCTCACCATGTTTGGAGCTCCAATATCCGTATTCGCCCAAACACCACCCATAACTCCAACTCCTGCCGCAACACCAGCGACAGCTGATGGTTGCGAGAGTAGTGGAACAACCGTTCCAATAAAACTCAGCGTTCAAATTGGTGCAGTGACCCAAGTCACCAGCCTAGGAGACTATGTAAATACCGCCTACAAATATCTCGCATCCGTTGTCCTCGTTGTTGCGATTATCATGGTGGTCTATGGCGGGTTTATCTATCTCGTAGGTTCAGCCGGCATCAGCAGTATTCAGCGAGGAAAACAAATAATGAAAGACGCAATTCTCGGCATGGTTGTTGTCCTTTCTGCCTATGCGATTTTGAACGTCGTTAACTCAAATACAACAAGATTTACGTTGAATCCACCAAGTGTTGCTTGCGAGGCATATGTTCCTGGACAAAGAGACGTGGTCTGTGACACGGATGCGGAATGTCCCTCAGGTCAAAAGTGCGTGCAGACATCATGGAGTTTTTCTACAGAGGGAAACTTCGCAGATAATGTAACGAATGCAGCGCAAGCAGGAGCTGTGGGTGGCGCAGTAATAGGAGCAGGTGTTGGTGCGATTCCGGGGGCTCTTTTTGGCGTAGGTGGCGGTCTTGCAACAGGTTTTTATCAAAGTTTTACCGCAAGAAACGTTTGTACAGATGGTAGTCGGGACGCTCCGTGTAGCAGCACATCCGATTGTAAGCCAAACATGGAACTCGAGTGCTCCTCCGATTGGCATCTCTGCTTAATGACCGGCGCTAATCCAAACGGACATCCTTGTGACGAAGATTCCTATTGCGAGTCAAATGTTTGCTCAGGAGATTCCCCAAAGTTCTGTCGAGGAAAAATACCATTGCTAACAAATGAGGAATACAGGATCGCTGGATATCGCGTACCAGATAATAGGGTCTGCTTTAAGGGTATTGATTGTTCTGAGTCAGGTGGACTTTGTGCTGGTCCGGCGAACTCTGCACGTAAATTTTGTACGCGTGATTCTGTAAGTAGTCGTGCAAGTACTGAGTTGGGTGCATTATGCTTCTTGAACTCTGCAGGCATGGTACAACCATTTGCATGTGGTGGCGACCCTTTCACCTGTATGGTCTGTCCACCAACCGGAAGTGATCGTAAATGGCAGACACTGAACGGATTATCGGATCCTGGAAAAACGCGTATTGGCTCTTGTCGTCGCATTGAAGACAGAAACACAACATCTTGCTCCGGAACTCCTTAGTGCTCGCCCCTACCTCTTGCCACGCCCCTCATTCGGTGGTAGCCTCGCCGCCAACATGGCAAATAAGAAGTTGCATGACACGATCTCCATTAAAGGAGCTCGCGTCCACAATTTAAAGAACGTCTCGATCGACTTACCAAAAAATAAGTTTATCGTTGTCACGGGTCTCTCTGGTTCGGGAAAATCCTCCCTGGCCTTTGATACGATCCACGCCGAGGGACAGCGTCGCTACATGGAATCCATGTCGTCTTATGCACGACAATTCATGGAGTTGCAGGACAAGCCCGACGTCGATGAAATTACCGGTCTTTCTCCAACCATCGCCATCGATCAAAAAACGACATCACATAATCCACGTTCCACCGTCGGCACGGTAACGGAGGTGTATGATTTTTTGCGTTTGCTCTACGCGCGCGCCGGACGTGCACACTGCGTGAAGTGCGGAGCTCCCGTCATGGAACAGACCGCACGCGAAATCGCAGAAAAAGTTTTAGCACTCACAAACAAGTCGACAATTTTATTGATGGCTCCGGTCGTGCGTGGTCAAAAAGGCGAGCACAAAGTTGCAATGCAAAGCGTAAAAAATGCCGGATTCAACGAGGTGCGCTTTGACGGAACAATCGTGGACCTCGATGAGATTCTCCACGCCCGCATTGATAAAACCAATGAACACACGATTGAAGTAGTCGTTCAACGCCTGACAAAAGGCTCTGGCATCGTGATTGAGTCTGTTTTGGAATTCGTAAAACAAACACTCGATTTTGGTAATGGCCTCGTCATGATCATCGACGAAGAGTCCGGAGAAGAAAAATTATTTTCACAATCGTTGTTTTGTGCCACCTGTAATATTTCATTACCAACCTTGGAGCCGCGTCTCTTCTCGTTCAACTCACCGCATGGTGCCTGTCCCGCCTGTACCGGTCTCGGAACCAAACTCGTCTTGGAACCGGAGCTAGTAATCCCAAATAAAAAATTAACGATTGCTCAAGGCGCGATCAAACCATGGACACGCATCGCCGGAAATCAGACGGCGCATCTCAAGCGTCTGGAAGAAGTCGGAGCAAAACACGGATTCACCATCAATCAACCGGTAACAGAATTTTCGCCAAAGGCATTGAAAGCCTTGTTTGAAGGTGATGGAGAGTTTGAAGGTATCCTTGCCCTGCTGGAAGCAAAACATAAGGAAACAGATTCTGAGTACGTGCAAAAAGAAATCGAGGCCTACATGCGCGTGCTCACATGTCCCGACTGTAACGGTCGCCGTCTGCGCAAAGAGTCCCTCGCCGTCATGGTTGCCGGCAAATCGCTCGCCGATTTGGTCTTTTTGCCATTGGATGAAGTTCTCACCTTCTTCCAAAGTCTCGGAAAAGGCACAGGAAAAGCCAAGGATTCCGCTGCATTCAAGGGTTCCAAGATCGCCAAGCTCAAGGGCGATAAAAAGCCCGACGCCAATGGCTTCACGGAACGTGAACGTCTCGTTGTCGATCAAATCTCCGGTGAAATCCGCCGCCGTCTTCAAAATTTGATGGACGTTGGTTTGGATTATCTGACGCTCGATCGCTCAGCCATGTCACTTTCCGGTGGTGAAGCCCAGCGCGTCCGCCTTTCCGCTCAGCTCGGCTCGGAACTTTCCGGCGTCATCTATATTCTCGATGAGCCTTCCATTGGTTTACATCCTCGCGATAACGACAAATTGATTCATACGATTCAGCGTCTTCGTGATTTAGGAAACACCGTCATTGTCGTCGAGCATGACGATGCCATCATGAAAGCCGCCGATTGGATCGTAGACGTTGGTCCGGGTGCCGGTGAATACGGAGGTCACATCATCTCAGAAGGAACCCTCGCAGAAATAAAGAAAGATAAAGGCTCCGTCACCGGACAATATCTCTCCGGCAAGATGAAGCTCGAGAAACCAAAAGTCCGTCGCAAGGGGAGTGGTAAAGCGATCACCGTACGCGGCGCAACCGCATTCAACTTAAAGAATGTCGATGTGCGTTTCCCGCTCGCTCAACTCGTTTGTGTGACAGGTGTTTCCGGTTCCGGTAAATCGACGCTCGTCCTTGATATCCTTGGACGCTCGCTTTCATCGCACTTTTTTGGTGCAAAAGATCCTGTCGCAGAACACAAAAAAATCGAAGGCATGGAACATTTGGATAAAGTGGTCTCCGTCGACCAATCGCCAATCGGCCGTACACCTCGCTCAAACCCAGCGACATACACGGGCGTCTTCACCGCAATCCGCGATCTCTACACGGAAATCCCGGAAGCAAAAATGCGCGGATTTGATGCCGGAAAATTCTCTTTCAATGTAAAAGGTGGTGGTCGTTGTGAACCATGTGGGGGAGACGGTTATATCCAGATCGCGATGCAATTTTTGCCAGACGTTTACGTCGAGTGTCACGAGTGTCACGGCAAACGCTACAACGCAGAAGCATTAGAAATTCACTATCGAGGCAAAACCATCGCCGACGTTCTCGATATGACCGTTGAGGAAGGACGTCGCTTCTTCGTCGACCAACCAGCGATTTACGAGAAGCTTTCAGTCTTACACGAGGTAGGCTTGAGCTATGTTCGACTCGGTCAGCCAGCCACCACGCTCTCCGGAGGTGAGGCTCAACGCGTAAAGCTCGCCACCGAGCTCTCCAGACGCGCCACAGGTCGTACGCTCTATATTCTTGATGAACCAACCACAGGTCTCCATTTTGACGATATTAAGCGTCTCATGGTCGTTCTAAACGCCTTGGTCGATAAAGGAAACAGCGTCCTCGTCATCGAGCACAACCTCGACGTCATCAGCCTCGCTGACTGGGTCATCGACATGGGCCCAGAAGGCGGCCTCCGTGGCGGAAACCTCGTCGCAGAAGGCACCCCAGAAACCATCGCCAAGAACAAGAAATCCTGGACCGGCAAGTATCTAAAAGAGGTAATATGAGCCCCCTTGACGTTTTAGGCGTCCTCGGCTAATCTAAGGCTCATTCCTCATTATATGTCTGAACTCGTAACCCTACCGGTCGATATCAAGCCTGCTCAAGTTGAGTCCGGCATGACGATTCGCGTACACCAGAAAATTAAAGACGTCAGCCCTTCCGGAGAAGAGAAGGAGCGTGTTCAGGTTTACGAAGGCCTTGTCATCAACCTTGGTGGCGGTCCAACGGCAAAAACAATGACCGTCCGTAAGATTGCTTCCGGCGTCGGCGTAGAAAAGATCTTCCCAATGCTTCTCCCATCAATCTCACGCATCGAGCTCGTCAAGAAAGTAAAAGCTCGCAAAAAGAGCATCGAGTACGTCCGCAAGAGCACAAAGCGCATGAAGGAAATCAAGTCTGTTAAACTAAAGACAATTGCATAATAAAAAAGACGCTCCACAATGGAGCGTCTTTTTTATTCCAGGGAGGCTACGGTGCCCCGAGCCCAAGATTCGCATTAATCGTTTTTGTACTGCTCTGAACCATATCAAGGGCAAGATCAAGATAGTTTGCAATAGGTGTGCCCATCGTATAGTTCGTATAAAATCCTTCAGAAATATCATCAACGCGCTGGTTCCAATTGGCACCATAATAACCGCGAGCAACCTCCTCCGTCTGTATCCAGCGAAGAACTCCACCTTTTGTTGGGACATACGTTTTTACATCAGTCTGAAATTTTACAAACGTTGATCCTGGACGATAGGTCACGTTTCCTCCAATTGGAATAAGGGACATTTGATCAATCGGAATCGTTTTGACGTAATTAAAATCCGGGTACCAGCTTGCATAAACTTTCTCATTTGGAAAAACATAACGCCTTCCATTACTCGCATAATAGTAAACCGCGCTATCAGGCTGAGTCGAGGCATTACCATCGTCAGGGATTTTAATCAGATCACCAACGTCAAGCGGAAGAATGAGTCCATTCGAGTAAGAAACCTGTATCGTTTTTCCAAGTGGGACTCCATCAGCAATAGCAGAATACGTAGAGGTTCCATTTTTTAAGGAGCGCACAAGAAAGGTGACGCGACCAGCAAGAGAGGTAACAGCCGTTGGAGGAGTAATTTCATCAAGTGCCCCACGAGAAGATTGAAGCGTAACATTCGCACCAGAGATTTGGAGAAGATTTGTATTCTTAACGACAACGTTAATACGGGCCTGATCAATACCATCAGCATTAACAGAGGCTTTATCAGTACCGATCGTTGAATAGCTCGTGGAAATGGCGGGAGCCGCACTTGTAGGAAGGGCAAGAAAAAGAACAAATAAGCCAATAACAATACCGGCGACCCTAGGAGAAAAATAGTTCATGGAGAACAGTTTAACCTCTCTGCTTGATTTTCTCCAGAAGAAGTTCTGCCGTAGCTTCAGGCCCAACAGAATGAGTCGTATCAATAACGAGGTCATAGTGTTGTGGATCACGATGATCGACGCCATAAATAGAAGAATAGCGCTTAACATCAGAAGCGACGCGCATCTCTATTGCCTGACGTGCGTGTTCCTCATTTTGATACAACGGCTCATCTTCACGCCCAGAAGAATTTTTACGTGCTTGATAAATACGTTTTGCCGCCTCCTGAGGTTCGCAGTCTAAAAAAATCTTAAAAGAATTTGGAATAAAAAACCAAGAAAGACGACCATCAACAATAAAATGATCTTGGGTTTTACCAAGCTCGCGTTGATAATCGTCGACGCTTGTATCGGTGCTGGAGTCTGTTTCGCCAAGAGCATTCAATTCATCAATGCTAAGATGTCGATCTTCTGCGAGTTTCGCACGCAAGCCACCAATGGAGTAATACGGCATACCGAGTTTCTCAGACAAGATTTTTGCAACCGTTGTCTTGCCGGAACCAGGAACTCCAGAGATGGTAAGGATCATAGGGCGGTTTGTTAGGTGGTGAGCATTATTTTTACCTGCTCAAACGCAGGATCTGGCTCAAGCGTAAAATGTTTTTCTTCTCCTGTCGATGGATCTTTGAAAGAAAGACTTGTGCTTTGCAACATAAGTCGCGGCGCCTTGATGTTGCGATCAACATTCTTTAAGGAATAAAGACTGTCACCGATGATCGGGCAACGCATCGCTAACATATGCGCACGAATCTGGTGCGTGCGTCCAGACAAAATCTCAATATCAGCCAATGTCGCACCCGTAAATCGCTCTTTAACGATGTAATGCGTCCAAGCAGCTTTCCCTTCTTCCTCACCTGATGGTCGTGAAGCCATGCGAGGCTTACTTGAAGAACGCGCAATACGGAATTTGATATCACTTTCCTCGGCAGGAAGGGCGCCATACACAAAAGCCAAATAATGCTTTTGCGAAGTACGTGAAGAAAACTGAGTCTTGAGTGAGTCAAAAGCTTGTTGCGTTTTTGCGATCACCATCAAACCACTCACCTCGCGGTCCAAACGATGCACGATGCCAGGACGTGATGGATCCTCGCCAACTTTAGCAATTTTAGAATCATGTGCCATCAACAAATCAACCAGCGTCCCTGTCGGATGTTTTGCATCTGGATGCACCAAAAGTCCCGTAGGCTTATCAATTACGATCCAATCAGCCGTCTCTGCAATGATCAAATCCTCAAGTTTTGGCATCGGACCGCCATCTTTTGGAACAAAAACGTTCTTCTTCACTTCTGCAAGGGGAACATAGTCAACGCGGTCGCCCTCTTTCAAAAAGCGATGAACCGTTGGCTTTTTTCCATTAACCATGACATGCCCATTTTTGATGCTATTTTTGAGTGCGGAGCGCGTGATATCCAAGAGATTGGCCGTCAAAAAAACGTCCAAACGATCTCCAACAGAGTCATCGGTAATAATCCAGTGCTGTGCGTCCGTTCCTAAATGTGTCATAGTCAATTTTTTATCTAAGATTGCACCATATTAAGCCACGATTGTCAATCCGTTGACGGACGTTTGGCGGAGCCGTATCCTTGTTGCGTGCCAACATTTTCAGATCTGGGACGGTAGCTCAGTTGGTTAGAGCGTCGAGCTTATACCTCGATGGCCGATGGTTCGAGTCCATCCCGTCCCACCACGTAAAAACCCCTCACGAGGGGTTTTTGCTTAGGCCTTCCAGTTCCTCTGTCAATCTCGTCCATTCCGATTCCGCATGCGGAATCATTGTCTCGAGTCGAGTAAGTGTCCTTGTTCGTTCCAAATCGAATGTCAGTGGATCCTGCGTAAACAGCTTCATAAGCGCCGATCGCTCCTCTTCCAGCTTATCAAGCTCTTTTTCCACCTTAATAATCGCACGTTTTAGCTCTTTTATCTTCTCATGACGTTCCGCTTTCGTCAGCGCACTCTCCCTCTCCTCATCCTGAGGAGAGGGCAAGGGAGAGGAGGCAACGTTGAGCCCTTCCTCTTCCTGCAATTGATACACGTATTCCTCATAGGTCCCTGGAAATACACGCAAAGATCCATCTCTTACTTCCAAAATTCTCGTCGCGATCAAATTTACAAACGTTCTGCTATGCGAAACAAAGATAACGGTCCCATTCCAATTTTTCAGCGCCTCGCCGAGCGCCTCAACCGTTTCAAGGTCAAGGTGGTTTGTTGGTTCATCAAGGAGAAGAACATCCGGTCTCTGCAACAGGATGCCAGCCATCGCAAGACGCGAGCGCTCGCCTCCGGAAAGAAGGCTGATGGTTTTATCAAGATCATCCTTCGAAAATAAAAAATTACCAGCCATGCGCATAATCACTTCCGGCGGAAGATCGTGCGCAAGTTGTCTTGTCAGATAACTAGAAATCGTATCCTGCGGATGAAGCTTCTCTGCCGTATGCTGATCATAATAAGCAAATTCAGTTCTATTATTCCACGCAAATGTTCCATCTTTTTTCTCAAGAAGTCCCGCAAGCGTTTTTAACAGTGTCGATTTACCCGCACCGTTCTGCCCAAGCAATGCAACCTTCTGTCCACGATCAATTTCAAATTGAATATCTTTTGCGATAATTTTATCACCATAACCAACAGTAAGGTTCTGCGCCTTTACCGCAAACGTCTTTCGAGGATCAACCGTCGGAACCACGATGCGCACCGATTTGAGTCGATGTTTAATTTCCATCGTCTTTAACTTGCGCATCTGTTTTAACTTAGACTGCGCCTGTGTGGCTTTAGACGCAGAAGCTCCAAAACGTTCAACGAATGTAAGCAATTTCTTCTTCTCTGTATCGATCTTTTGGTTAAACTTTATCTTAAAAGCAAGCTGTTCTTCCTTAAAAGAAAGATAGGTTTCAATATCTCCAGGAAAGAATGTAAACAATCCGTGTTCAAGCTCCAACGTGTGCGTGCAAGTATTTTTTAAAAATTCGCGATCATGCGACACGATCAAAAACCCGCCATGAAAATCGCGCAAAAAAGCTTCGAGCAACAATTGTGTGTTGAGATCAAGAAAGTTGGTCGGCTCATCCAATAATAAAAAGTTTGGTTCCTGACACAAGAGCGCCGCAAGCTTCACACGCATCTGCCAGCCACCAGAGAGTGACGCGATTTTTGTTTCCAATTTCTCTTTCTTCAATTCAAACTGCGCGCCGATCTTTCCACAAAACCAATCCGGCTTCCCACTTTGTCGCAACAGGAAAGCCAAAACAGTTTCTTCCGGTTCAAACGCATCAAGCTGTTTCAAATATCCTAAACGCAAATTTGGATGTTTGGAAACAGTTCCACTATCCGCTTCCTCATGACCCGTGATGATGTTCAAGAGCGTCGACTTTCCTGCGCCATTGCGTCCAATGAATCCAATCTTGTCATGCTCATCAAAAGAAAGCATCGCCTTCTCAAAAAGCATCAAAGGCCCATGGGCTTTGCACAAAACATCCGTAGACAAAATAGTCGCCATTTGCGCGTATACTGGGCTTTTTTGCGCAATTGGTCAAACAAAATTTATTTCCACCTAAAGTAACCAGGGCCTGCTTTTACGACATTTCCGCAAACAACCGTGCCAGTATCCTCGATTGCACAGATGCGATGGTAATAGCTTTTTCCCTGCAATACATCACCTTCAATAAAGCTTAGTTGCTCTCGGTCGGTAATAGATTGAATAAACCCATCACCAGGAAAGGAAAGATCGGCATTCGTGAGAGAGCGCACAACCTTATAGGCTTGAAAATGATCAGAAGTCCGTTTGGTCCAATCAAGTTGAACGGCGCCCGGCAAAACTTTTGCCTTAAGTTGAAGTTCATTCTCAACCAGCTGATAGCTGACACCCGCAACAACTGTTGGCTCCTCTTTTGCAACAACCGGTGCTTCAGGAGCGACTTCCTTCTTTGGTAGGGTAACGCGTGACAATGAACCGTTGCTCTCAACAAGCCAAGTTTCTCCGCTTTTTTCTACACGAAGCAGCACTTTGCCTTTAAGTTTTGTGATAAGCGTCTTATTTCCAGCCTGGACTTTTTCAAAATCAGATTCAGTGACACCAATAACAGCTCTTGCGTTAAGGCTCACAGGAGCAGCGACCACTGGAATAGGGTTCGAGACAGCTTTTACCGCTGTCGCCTTTATATACGACGAAGCCATCCAACCAACAGTTGTACCAATCTTTACTTTGTACCAATTATTTGTCTCACCAATTATTGAAATGCTTGTTCCAGCGGGCACCGTCTTTAAGGCTTTTGATCCAGTTGAACAAGCGATTGAGCGCATGCGTAGCGTCTCGAGTGTTTTTCCCGTCATCGTCCGCACAGTAACCGGACCTTTACCGCAACCAGCAGCCTGAACAATCGGTACTAGTAAGGAAAATGATGCAATAAATGAGATGCTAATTACCAATGTTTGAAAGCGAATAATGGAAGTAAGCATAGTCTTCTCAGCATACCACTCATTGACGATTCCGACATATTTCGCTAAATAGAGCACTGGAGGAATGTATGTCAGATCCGTCGCTCCTTTCACGATTTCAAGGTTGTCTCATGGGCGTCCGTCTCGGTGATGCGATGGGCATGCCGTGGGAGACGATGTCTCGCAAGCAAATCCAACGCTTCACAAATGGTGATGGTGTAACGGGCTTCTGTAGCCCACAGCAATATTCATCGCTCGAGACGATCCGCCTCACCGCTGGTGATACAACCGACGACTGGCAACTCACAGAGGCGGTAGCCGAATCACTCATCCGGACACAGCGTTTCGACGTCGAGGACATGGCGCACGCACACGTGAACGCCTACAACCAGTCAACATCTGGCTGGGGCAAAACGACAAGGAATGCCATGGAGGAATTCAAACAGTGGTTCGAAACCGACGGCCAAAGGGGTCGAGCGCCTCATGAGCCCGCAGACAACTTCAGCCGAGGAAACGGTATTGCGATGAAAATCGCCCCGCTCGCGCTCTTCCATCTCGGAAGGGCGCAGCGCTTTCTCGACAAGGAGGTTTGTACGCTCGGATGCATGACGCATGGAGACAGTCTCGCCTGGATTACGGCACTGGCTCTCGCTCGTATCATTCATGGAATGTCCTGGCATAGTGAGTGTGATCTCGTCCGTTTGTCCGCGCAGATCCGCCAGACCGAGCACATCTACCTGGGCAATCGTTTTGTGAAGGACGTATTCTCATCTCGACTCTCCGACCTGTCTCGGGCCTCGCTAAAAAACGCGGTAATCGATGATGTGATTTTGGTTACTGGCTCAGGCTTTGACGCGGTAGAAAGCGTCTCACTCGCCATTGCCTGCGCAACACGTCATCTCGATGATTCACGAGCTGGCCTCCTCGAAGCCGTAAACTGCGGAGGTGATACGGATACAAATGCCGCCATGACCGGTGCAATTCTCGGTGCTCACAATGGCATCGAGGCTTGGCCACAAGAGCGGTGTCATTTCCGTCCAGAATATGCAACGACTCTCGATCTTGGGAAGCGCTTGCTCTACGCCGCACAAAGCGCCTCGCGCTAAACAGAACGCCCCTGAACCAGTCTGGTTCAGGGGCGCTTTCATTAGAGCATCTCGAGGTGGGAGAGATGCTTCATCACAGCAGTTTCAATCAGGTTTGCAAGCTGTAGATAGCTCGTATAGCTTCCACTGATTGGATCTTCAAACAGGATATGGTCATCAAGGAGCTTGAGCTTAGAGCTGGCTGCAGGAAATCGTTGACCGATCTGCAATACTCGCTCCGGCGTCATTGTGTAGATAGTTTCGGCCCAAACAACAAGGTTATTATTGAGTCGATAAGATCGATGATCACGAGCATCGGTCTGATATTGTTTCGATAAAATATCGAGCGTATGATCTGATGCGTTTTGCCCACTCCACGCATCAACGCCAGCAGAACGAAACACATGCTCACTCGCAATGGGAGAAAGACGTTTTTGCAAACTAAGCGCGATATATTGCGCAAGCACGCTCCGACAGGTATTCCCACGACAAACGAAAAGAATGTTCACGCACACCTCCGATAAAAATGGATGAACAGCAAAATAAAAACATGCGCAGTAGCCGGTGTCAATCTTTGGCGAGACGAGTATACTGCGATTATATGTTCAAACCATTCTCCGGCGACATCGTCGCCATGGCAAAAGAAAACGCCTTTTATCGTCGTGAAGTCGCAACCGCACAAGACTCGCAGGTTGTTATAATGAGTATCCCTGTTGGCAGTGAAGTAGGGGAGGAAGTACACGACGACGTCGATCAAAACCTTCTGTTCGTGGCCGGTTCTGGCAAAGCAGTACTAAATGGCGTTGAAAGTCCGATTGGAGAAGGAATACTTGTAATGGTTCCACGCGGCACAAGTCATAACTTTATCAATACAGGAGCAGAAGACTTAAAAATCGTCACAATCTACGCACCACCTCGGCATGAAATTGGCACCATTCATAAGACAATAGAAGAGGCAGAAAAGAAGCCAGAACACTACGAATAAGGCTTGACAAAATGAGCGATTACCACTATGGTGATCGCTCATTTTAAGGAGGTCGAGGTGAAGCTTTTCGTCCTGGTTCCAGTGACGTTCGTGCTGATCCAGTTTCTCGCAATCGGTTGGACGTTTGAGCGAGGAAATCGTCGTATCGCGCTTCGTACAATGCATGTGATTTTGTTCATTTACTCAGTCTGCTTCGGC
>CAIXDN010000012.1 GCA_903918235.1 Candidatus Uhrbacteria bacterium | reverse complement strand
ATGGAGATGCTGCTCTTTTCAATGGTTCCGCCGATTTCCATGCGTTCAACACGATTTTTTGTGACGTTGAGGTTCACTGCCATGAAGACTTTTGTCAGGTTTGCGCGAAGCTCAGCGTAGCGTTTATTGAGGGTGATAAGATTTTTTGTATAGTTTTTATCGTGAGGGATGGATTTTATTTCTGCGAGACGTACTGCGCTGATGAGTGTTGGGTTGATGCGGACACGCAGTCGTTGAATTTCATCTCCGGAAGAGTTCTTGGATTTTTTTTCTACGCGAGTTACGGTAAAAATTGGAAGCTTTTTGATCGCTGATTGCGCGGCAACGCTTTGTGGTAGTCCATTGGAAATCGCTTCTGTTGGAAGCACGGACATATTTTTTATTTCACTGAATCCGGTAGACGCTTCCATGCCAATCCAGGTTCCGATGATGGCTGTTGGATCGATATCAAGGTTTGTTTTAAGATAATCGGTTATGACGTTTGGAACTTGATTTACTTGGAAATACAGCATGGTTCCAGCCATTTTCCAATTCATGCCAATTGGCTGGTTGAGCGTAAATGGGATCGCTGAGAACGTGAAATCGCCTTCTCCGTTTTGTTTGTTGAGCATGCGTGTATTGAGGTGGGCGGTCATGCTGCTTGGTGGTTCTTGTTTTACGTTGACTTTAAGATCCATGTCGAGTTTGTAGCTCGCCGTGTTTTCCATGGCTTTAATGGCTTTGTCGAGTGATTGTGTTGGTGTTGCGGCCATGACGTTCCAAGGCAGGGCCATTGTTATTAAGCTTATGGCAGCGAACGAGCGTTTTATGTTGATCATATGGGCGCAAGTCTACCAGAGGAATCAGGCTTTACCAAACGGTTCAGGAACGGTATTCTCCTAGGTATATGGCATTGACTCGAGAGGAGATTGTACGTTTAGCGGAATTGTCTCGCCTGGCTCTTTCTGAAGAAGAAATGAAGCGCATGGAGCAGACGATTGATCCTATTCTTGCGTATGTTGGAAGACTTTCGCACATTGATACATCAGGCGTACCGGAAACAGACAGTCCTGTGCTCATGCAGTTGCGCCAGGACATTGTTGCGGGTTCTTCTGAGGAAGAGCGTGCGGCGATTCTCGCGAATTTTCCGGATAAGGTTGGAACGGTATTGCGGGTTCCTGGCGTTTTTGAAAAACCAAAAGGTTAATTATGGCTCATCTTTTTGAACAAACGATTCGATCGGCAGCAGATGGGTTGGCTTCTAAGGCTTTCTCATCGATGGAATTAACAAAGGCGTATCTTGCGCAGATTCGAGGATTGGATTTAGGAATCCATGCGTATCTCGATGTTTATGATGGCACGGCGATGGATCAAGCTCATGCCTCTGATGAGCGACGTGCATTGGGAAAGTCTTTTGGTGTGTTGGATGGAATTCCGTTAGCAATTAAAGATAATATATTGATTCAGGATCATCGCGCGACGGGTGGTTCACAGATTTTGGCGAATTATCGTGCGCCTTATGATGCGACCGTGATTACACATTTGCGTGCAGCAGGAAGTGTTTTTCTTGGAAAGACAAACATGGATGAATTTGCGATGGGTTCTTCTACGGAGCGTTCTGCCTTTGGACCGACAAAAAATCCTCGTGATCTTGAGCGTGTTCCTGGCGGATCTTCTGGCGGAAGTGCGGCAGCGGTTGCGGCGGATATGGCGATCGCGGCTTTAGGTTCTGATACGGGAGGGTCGATCCGTCAGCCGGCAGCATTTTGCGGTATTGTTGGATTTAAGCCGAGTTATGGATCGATTTCCCGTTCTGGCTTGATGGCGATGGCATCATCGTTGGATCAGATTGGACCGATGACAAAGACGGTAGAAGATGCAGCAGTATTATTTGAGGCGATGCGCGGTGTTGATCCGCTTGATCAGACAACGGTCGATTTTGGAACGGTTGAATATGCGACAAGAACGGATTTGAAAGGCTTGCGTGTTGGTGTGCCTCGTCAGGCATGGGGTGAGGGGATGACACTTGCAGTTCGTGAACATACAGAAGCGGCCTTAGAAACCATGAAGCAAGCCGGAGCCGAGCTCGTTGAAATTGATTTGCCTTATGCGGATGAAGCGTTGGCCGTGTATTATGTTTTGATGCCTTGCGAGGTCTCTACTAACTTGTCTCGTTTTGATGGGATTCGTTATGGTCAGCGTGAAGCGCGATTGACATTGCTTGATACCTATTTGGATTCTCGTGCAGAACATCTTGGAGAAGAGGCGCGACGCCGTATTATCCTTGGAACATATGCGTTATCAAAAGGGTATTACGATGCGTATTATCGCCAGGCAAGGAAAGTACAGACATTGATTCGACGTGCTTATGCGGCGGCTTTTGAAGATGTCGATGTCATCGTGACACCGACGACACCATCGACGGCATTTAAGCTCGGAGAGAAGTTGTCGGATCCTTTGGCGATGTATTTGGAGGATGTGTATACCGTTGGTGTAAATGTGGCAGGATTACCAGCGATTTCTGTTCCGTGTGGGGCGCATGAAGGATTGCCGGTTGGTTTGCATTTTATTGGTAAGATGGGAGGGGATGGCGCCTTGCTCTCTACGGCAAGAGTTTTTGAGCACATTGCTTCATAATTTTTTGTGATGTTATTCCAGTTTGTTTTTAACCCAGGTGTTGCTCCGAGCGCCTCGTGGAATGCGGGTTCTGTGTTCGGGGTTGTTTTATTGATTTTGATTCTCGCGCTTCTCGCGATTATTGGGATTACAACGGCGTTTCGCGCGCTTACGCGTTCTCGATTGGATGATCTTGATCCAAAGCGCTTAGCCGCTATGTGGGCCGAGATTGAGAAGACATCGGAACATGGATTGATGGGGGCGAAGCTCGCGGTGATGGAGGCAGACAGATTGCTTGATACGGTTTTGCGTAAGATGCACTTTCCGGGAGAAACGATGGGGGAGCGATTAAAGACGGCTGCGTATAAATATCCCAATATTTCTCATGTATGGGGAGCGCATAAGTTACGTAATCAGCTTGTCCATGATGCGACGTTTGAAATTAGCGTGAGGCAGGCAAAAGGCGCGGTCAGAGATTTTCGCGCTGCGCTCAAGGTATTGAATGTTTTTTAACATGATTCCTTATTTTGCGCTTACGACATATTCCGTTCTGGGTTTTCCATTTCAGGTTTGGGGGACGATGGTTGCGTTGGGGTTTGCTGTTGGAACGTTTGTTGCTTGGCGGAGGGCAAAAGAGAAGGGGCTTGATCCGGCACAGATTTTGGATCTTGCTTTTTGGATTTTTATCGGTGCGTTTATTGGAGCGAGACTTTTTGAAGCCTTGTTTTATGATTTGGGGCATTATCTCCAGTTTCCTTGGGAAATTATCGACCCACGGAAGCCGGGGTATTCCATGTTTGGAGGATTTATTGGCGCAGCGATTGTATTTTTTTGGTATTGCCGTCGACATGCATTGGATTGGGTTGCGTATGCCGATACCCTGGTTTGGGGATTGCCGTGGGGTTGTGGTATTGGGAGAATCGGATGTTTTTTGATCCACGATCATCCAGGCACGTTGACGCATTCCTTGCTCGGTGTGCGGTATCCGGATGGAAGCGTGCGTCATGATCATGGTTTGTACCTTTCGTTGATTGGTTTTGTGACGGGGTTACTGTTTCTCTTTTTGAATCTGAAGAATCGGCGTCCGGGGTTTTGGTTTGGTAGCTTTATGATTATCGAAGGACTATCGCGATTCTGTTTGGATTTTTATCGTCTTGCTGATGCCACGTATTTTGGACTTACGCCAACGCAGTATCTTGCTGTACCAATGATTCTCCTCGGAGTTTTTATGATAGAATGGCGACATGTTTGATTGCATTGTGATTGGAGGCGGACCGGCGGGGATGTCGGCATCTGTATTTTTAGCACGGCAAAAAATGAATTTTGCTTTGTTTGCTGGGCATTTAGGTGGGAGAGTTGTTTGGTCTGCGGATGTTGAAAATTATCTCGGTATTCATCATGTTTCGGGTGTTCAGCTTGTGGAGGCTTTTCATAAGCATTTAGATGATTATCGTAAGGTTATCGATTTGCATGAAGGAGAGAATATTTTAAAGGTTGTAAAAACGACAGGCGGTTTTTCTGTGCAGACAGATCGTGGTGCTTATTCAACTCGTACTGTTTTGATTGCGACAGGAACAGATCATCGTCAATTAGATATCGAGGGAGAGAATCTTTTTACTAATAAGGGAATTTCTTATTGTGCGACATGTGAAGCCCCTTTTTTTTCTGAGAAAAAAGTACATGTGATAGGCGGAGGTAATAGCGCAATGGATGCGGCATTATTTTTGACTAAATACGCAAAAGAGGTTCATATCGTGACGATGAATGCTGAGCTTTCGGGAGATGAATCCATGAAACGGAACTGTCTGACGGATCCAAAGATCACCGTACACACGTCCATGAAGACGGTTGCTTTTAAAGGAAATGATCTTTTGGAGTCTATCGTTTTGGTTGGTGCGGATGGTGTGGAGAAGATCGTCCCTACGGAAGGCGTGTTTATTGAAATAGGCCTTAAGCCTCAATCAGGAATGATTGATTTTGTTGCCAAAGATGCTATTGGACAGATTGTCGTTGACGCACATAATCAAACAAATACAGAAGGCGTTTGGGCTGCGGGTGATGTGACATCTGTTCTTTATAAACAGATTGTTATTGCGGTTGGTGAAGGTTCTAAGGCCGCTTTAGACATCGTTCGATATCTGCAGTCGTTATAGACTTGACACGTTGGCTGAAATTTAGAGGGGATGGTTTGCGTATCAATGGTTGCCATGTCATCCTTTTGGCCTATGCCTGAAGCTTCAAATAAAGGTTTGCTGATCGGCGTCGTGGGAACGGCTGTGGTTGTTTTTGGTGGACTGGTTTGGGCGATTTTATCTGCACCGCCCTCTGGTCCTTCTGTAAACGCCAAGGTTAGTTTCAACGATGTGAATGATGCGTTTATCGGTCCAGAGAGCGCGACAACGGTCGTTCGATTGTATAGCGATTTTCAGTGTCCTGCTTGTAAGGCCGCTGAACCGTCCATCAACTATGCGATCGAAAAGTATAAAGATACGGTAAAGTTCATCTGGAAAGATTTTCCTTTGATGAGTATTCATCCGAATGCTCGGCTTGGCGCAAATGCTGCGCGCTGTGCTCAGGATCAAGGAAAGTTTTGGGAGATGAAAGCAAAGCTTTATGAGGAGCAGTCGACTTGGTCGACGAGTAATGATCCATCGGTGGATCTAAAGGCATATGCACTAGCGTTGGGTTTGAATACGGAGTCGTTTGCTTCATGCCTCGATAATCGGGCTGATGACGCTAAAGTAATGGCTTCTTATCAGGAAGGCGTTCGTAATAGCGTAGATCGTACGCCAACGGTATTTGTTGGGGACGACCGTCGTTTTAACATGACGCCAGCAGAGTGGGATCAATTGTTAGCTCATTAATTCGTTCTTGTTTTTCTTGTATGTCTGACGTTTCGCCACAGAGCTTTTTTGACGGAGGTCCAAAGACGATGTTTTATACGGGTCTTTTCCTTGGTGTCGCTGTTTCTGCCGTTGTCGGTTTGGGAGTTGCGTTAAATCTTGTGATGGGCGGACGCGTTGCGGCAGCTGGACTTGTAGCAGCTGCACCGTCTCCATCAGCTCCTACGGCTCAGGCACCTGCACCTGCCGCTGGTCCTTTGAAGCCGGTTTCAGATCAGGACTATCTTAAGGGTCCTAAGAACGCAAAAATCACATTGGTTGAGTATTCGGATTTCCAGTGTCCATTTTGTCAGCGTCACTTGCCTAGCATTGAACAGGCTTTGAAGGATTTTCCTAGCGATGTAAATCTCGTTTATCGCTTTTACCCACTCTCGTTTCACCCAGAAGCACAAAAGTCAGCTGAATCAGCGGCTTGCGCGGCTAAGCTTGGTGGCAATGATGCTTTTTGGAAGATGCATGATGAGTTGTTTGGCAACCAGGCCACACTTAGCCGTGATCTTTACACACAGCTTGCAAAAAAGATTGGTTTGAACACCGGTGATTTTGACAAGTGTGTTGATAGTGGAGAGATGGCTGGACGCGTTGCAAGCGATTTGAGTGAAGGAACGTCAGCTGGCGTTGAAGGAACGCCAGCGACATTTGTTGGGAAGACGCTTGTTAGCGGAGCTATTCCATACGCAGAATTGAAGAAGGCGATTCAGACGGCGTTGAAGTAGTTCGCTTTGGCTTCACCCTCAGCCCCCTTCTCAACATGAGGAGGGGGTTTTTGGTTATTCCATTCCTGCGGTGAGCCACATGATGCCGAGACCGATGAACATGATGAAGGTTTGTAAGAGGCGTGTAGAGATTTTTGGTTCTTCTTTGATTTCAGAAAATAAGTTTGTGCAGGCCATGTAAATCATGAAGCCGGCAGCAAGGGGGATTGTCCAGTTTGTGAGGCTTGTGACATAGCTTGAAGCAAGCCATGTACCAATGACGCCGACAAACATTGAGAGTGAGACAAGTACGTTTAGCCAGAGGGCTTTCTTTTTTGAAAAGCCAGAAGAAAGAAGAATGCCAAAGTCTCCAAGTTCTTGAGGGATTTCATGCAAACAAATGGCTATAGCTGTATTAAAACCAAAAGCTGGATTGATCAAGAACGCGGACATAACGGCGATACCATCTGTGAAGTTATGAATGGTATCACCGATAAGATTGAGATATCCGACGGGCTTTATTTTTGTATGGTCATGCTCTTCCTCGTGTAAATGTCTTCCTGCGTGGCTGTGATAGATCCAGATCATTGAATCGAGAATAAAGAATGTCATGATACCGGCTAAGGTCCAGGATAGTGCATTTGAAGAGCGTTCTATCGCCTCTGGCAATAGATGAAAAAAGGCATTTCCGAGTAGTGCTCCAGCGGCAAAAGCAACGATAATATGTTGAACAAATGCTGTGTTAGTTTTTTTCCATGTAAGACTTGCATAGCCAACTAATGAGAGGAGGCTCATAAGTAGTGCGGTTGCTAATGCCGGAAGAAGATTTTGCATATAGTCAAACGCTAACATAGTTTGTTGACAGATGCAACTAAGTTGCGTTAAATGAATGCATGAAAGAACGACAGACAAAATCACGGCTCGCAATACGCGAGCTCTTGGTGTCAGCGAAGCAACCTCTATCAGCTACAGAGCTTATTGAGGCTTTGTTAAGGCTAGGTTTGGCAGTTAACAAGACAACGGTTTATCGAGAATTGGAGAAATTGCTTAAGAAAAATGAGATTTCTGAGGTGGATTTTGGTGAGGGGCAAAAGCGCTATGAGCTCACGCACGGTGATCACCATCATCACGCGGTGTGCACAGAATGCCGCGCGGTTGTTGAATTGGAGATTGAAGGGCGGTTAGGCGACATTCTTTCGATGGTTACCAAACAGAGTGGTTTTCGTATTGAGAAGCATCTCATTGAGTTTTTTGGAGTCTGTGAAGCTTGTCAGAGTTAGGAGTGTTGTGTAAACTATTTTCTTATATTGTTCGGAGCTAGCGCCAGCTTCATCCCTCGTGGATAGGGCAGGCGCCGGTTCTGAACCCGGCGGAGGAAGGTATGCATAGCCCCAGTGTTTCACAGGAGCTTGTAAAGATTGTTCGTGCTAACGGTGGGATTAGTCGACAGGAGTTTGCAAGACTTATCTTGCATTGGTTTCCAAGCGCATGGACGCTGCTCATGTCTCTCAAGCGCCAGGCTTCGCCCCAATATCGGTCAGAAAAGCATGATGATGAAGACACGGTTTCGTTTCGATTTTTGAATGCATTGCGAGATAAATTTGCAAAGCCTCAAATTCAATTGGTCGAACCGCATGTCGTGCGTATTTCAATCGCTGACATGATCGGCACTCAGGCCATTCATCAAGTGTATGAGATTATGGCAAGTGATGCGATACACGAATGTGCCGAGGTTACATTTGGTGTACGCCTGTATCTCGAGGACGAGGAAACATTGGTGATGGTTCCGGATGGGCTCAGGTCTCTTCCCCTTAGACTTTCGCCCCTCTCACTTATCGAGGACCGCTATCACTTGGCTTGCACGCAAATGCGTGCCGTCCTTGCCGATATGGATCAGTCTAAGTGCGGATTTGGCCGACTTGATTGTACACAGATTCCTGGCAATCGCTTGGAGCTTATCCGTTTTATGGCGATACGCGCACATCGTTTACGTCTTGAACGGGAATATGGTGTCGAGTTTGCTTGTCAATGGCCTGGTGTCATTGCTTGCGCGCGACGTGATGCTGCTGAGCAGCTCGAGGTGTTTCGATCGCCCATTGAACAGATTTTGTCGATTCATCGAATCGTCGTCTAAAAGGACTGTCTCAAGAGCCCCCGATCCATTACGGATGGGGGCTCTCATGTTTTTTTATTTCTCTTTTGCAATTTGCTCTTTAAGCCATGTTACATTTGGAACCGGCCATGGATCTATTTTATGTTGTTTTGCGAGCGCCACACTCGTTGCGCTTCCAAGGGCAATCGCTGTCCATGCTTCTTGAAAACCTGTTTTTCCTACAACATCAATCGTGATAGTCCGGATACCGTTTTTTTCAAGGATCTCAGCGGTTAGCTTTATGCGTTTTTGATTCTGCGGATGATAGAGGCTGGATTGAAATAAGACGGCAACTAATTGCTTCTTAATCGCTTTTGGAAATGTGAGTCCTTCTAGAAAATGATGGTCGAGTTCTGGAATGAGTTGGGCTACTGATAATTGTTTTGCGTTTTCGTTAAGTTGGTTGTTGAATACGTGTGCGGCGCCAGTCAAATGCTCAGCGGATACAAGAAGAATAAACGCTTTTTCTAAGTGTTTTGCTAAGTCTTGTGCTTGATTCTGGTCTTGCTGATCAAGAAGCTTTGCAATAGTTTTTATTTGATGTTCGTTGATGTTCAGCGCCTTTGTTTTTGTTAGAATTCCGGCGATAGCGATGGTCATGTACCCGATTGCCATACGCGGTTGGTTGGAGGGGTTTTCTCTTGGGTCGATGACGTAGTATTGAAGTTTGTGTTTTTGTGCGAGTGCAAGAAGCTCTCCGCCATTTGTCATGATAATGATGCAGGCTTTGCGACGTATTGCATCTTGAGCTGCGGAAAGGGTTTCCTCCGTGGTTCCAGAGTAGCTTGAGAGAATGACGAGTGTCTTTTTTCCAACGTGATTTGGAAGATGATAATCGTTGCTGATTTCCAATGGAATGGTCAGTTCTTTTCGGAAGACCGATTGAATGACATGCGCTCCTAGTGTGGAGCCGCCCATGCCGGAGACAACAATGCTCGTGCAACGTGAAGCTTGAAGCGTAAAACGTGCATCAAGCTTGAGTGTGGAGATTTGATGCCAGGCATCGAGAAGTTGCGCTTTCATTTTTTTATGGAAGTTTTGGTGTGATGTTTCTTGCTACGTTGGTCGCGAGTTCTTTTTGTCCATTTGCTGTTACGATGAGCCACGTTTTGCCTTTTAGGACAGATACTTGGTTGAATGTTGGTGACCAGAGGGCCTGTTCGCCGATATCGGCAATAGTTTGACCGTCAGTGTAGGAGGCGGTTTTGCTTTGTTCAAAGATCGTAGATGCTTCTTTTTCTGTTGTCGCTTGTCTTGTTAAGATGGAAAGTGGTTTTACTTCTTTTGTGGAAACACCGGTGAATGTACAGGTCGTTACAATAATTTTTCCAAGCGATTGTGCCGTTGCTTCTCGTTTTATATACGCGGCTCCAGTCATGGATTTTGCTGCACTCAGTGTGAGAATTCCATCACAACTTGATTCTCCGTCTACCTTTGTGAGGGTAGGGATTGAAGGTGAGGAGCAGCCAGCGCCGAGCAACGAGATTGCTGCAAAGAGAGCGAGGTATTTTTTCATAGAGATGATTCTATTTTATCACGAAGTACGTTTATTGTGCATCAGCATGTTCATGGCAGAACTGAATGTGCCTGCGGAAGTTAGCTCTCCATTATTCACGAAAAATATTTCATCGGCATTTTCTATGGTGTTTAGACGATGCGCGATGATAACTTTTGTTGTTGTTTTTGGCAGTTGGTCGAGGGCTTCTTGAAGGAGTTGCTCTGTGATGGTGTCAATATTTGCTGTTGCTTCATCGAGGATGAGAAGTTCAGGTTTTCGCATCACGGCACGCATAAAAGCAATAAGCTGTTTTTGCCCAAGGCTTATTGTATCTGTCCCGGTTATCGGTGTTTCGACACCGCGTTCAAATCGAGAGAGGAGTTTGCTTAGGTCCATTGTGGTAATCGCTTTGACCTTTTCTTCATTTGTTTGGTCCGCAAACTCTGTGTTTGCGTAAAAGATATTCTCTAATACGGTTCCACTAAAGAGAAAAGGTTCTTGTAAGATAAAACCAATTTTTTTTGTACGCTCTTCATCAGAATAGGAACGAAGGTCGCGATCGTTAAAAAGGATCACGCCACTTGTTGGATCATAGAGACGCGCCATAAGTGAGGCGGTGGTTGTCTTGCCGCCGCCTGTTGGACCGACGAGGGCATAGGTTTTGCCTTGCTCAAGCGTGATGGTGATGTTACGTAACACGTCTGGACGTTCTGGATAGCCAAAACAGACATCGCGGAATTGAAGTAGGCCGTGTGTTGCAACCATCGCTGTCTCTTTTTTTAGGAGGTCTTGAGGCTCTTCCAGGATTTCTGAAACGCGGTCCCATGCTGCCAAGGTAAGCTGGAATGTGTTCCAGAGCATCGCAATTTGTCGGAGCGGGCTGTAGAACCGTTCAATGTAGATAAGAAAACTTAAGAGAATGCCAAGTGTGAGACTGCGTTGCGAGACAAGAAGGATCCCATATCCAAGCGCGACAAGTAGGGCGATGTTGGCAAACAGATCATAAATAGGGGAGTAGAGAGCGCTTGCGACTGCTGCACGGACGGATGCGTTAAAGTTTAGTTGATTCACTTTCGCAAAACGACTTCGGAAGAAATCGCGTCGATCAAATGCAATGACAACCTTAAAGTGCTCAAGGCTTTCTTGAACTTCCGCACTAAGATTTCCGATGGCTTTCAAACTTTCTGCATTACGCTTCTTGATCCAGCCGGACGTTGATTTTGTGAAGATGAGCAAGATAAAAGCCGGAGCCAGTGAAATAAGCCCTAGACGCCAATTGAGGATGATCAGGAAGATGCCGGAGCCGACAATCATGATGATGCTCATCATGAAACGAACAAGCGTCTCTGAGAAGAATTGATTGAGTTTATCAGTATCGTTGTTAATACGCGAGATAAGATCGCCAGTTTTATTGCGATTAAAATAAGCGATTGGCAGGGTTTGAAGCTTGGTAAAAACAAGGTTACGTAAACGGAATAAAACGCGCTGACCGATGTGTCCCATGAGTTGCATTTGCCAGTAGCTCGTTGCGAGAGCAATGATAAATGCGATGAGAAGACCGAGCGCTGTAAGAAAGATTCCTGAGTAATGAGCTGTGCGTACAAATGTATCTATCGCATAGCCAAAAATAAATGGAATGCTCAGGTTGATACCAGCTGCGATAAAGACCGTGATGGCGGTCAATAGGAGCTGATTACGTTCATCCTTTAATAATGGCAGTAACTTGCGCATCCCTGTAATCGCTGAGATCTGTTTTGTGGTATTACCGTTCATATTGATTGGTGCTACGTTGCGAATTGAAAATTTGAACGTATTCTGGAGACGTTTCCATTAGCGTTGTGTGCGTTCCTTGCGCAAGGACTTCCCCCTCCATAAGAAGAATAATACGATCGTAGTCTTGGATGGAGGAGATTTTTTGTGTGACGGATACAAGAGTAACTCCTGGATAATTTTTTTTGATATTCTCTAAAATGCGATGCTCTGTGTTGGTGTCAACGCGAGCAGTAAAGTCGTCCAGGAGGAGTACTCTTGGTTTATTGGCAAGGGCACGCGCGAGCATAAGGCGCTGTTTTTGCCCACCAGAAAGGCTTGTTCCGCGCTCTGACACGATTGTGTCGAGTCCGTTAGGAAGCGCGTCGATAAAATCTTGGAGTTCCGCTGTGCGGACGGCGAGTAGAAAGTCTTTGTCTTGAATTTTTCTTCCAAATGTAATGTTTTCACGGACGGTAAGGTTAAAGAGGATGCTATCTTGAAACACCATGCCGACTT
>CAIXDN010000011.1 GCA_903918235.1 Candidatus Uhrbacteria bacterium | reverse complement strand
CTCGCCTTTTTGCAACAACGCGTGCACGATACTCTTTATCAACAAGCAGACGGTTAATACCAAGGAGTGTTGCTCCTGGGTAATCGAGTAAGGCAAGAACGCAGTTCATTAAAATGTACTCCATTCTTGCGCTCCAGACGTCTGGCCAAATCTTCTTAAAAACGCCCATCAGACCAGAAGCGATCAAAGGCTTTTGATCGTCATTATCTGTTTCCAGAATATTGAAACCTACAGGAAAAGCCGTATCTGATGGGTTAAAATAGACAACATCATTAATACGGCTCGTTGGGATAAAGTCGAGCAGTTTTTCTGCCGTATCACCGTGAGGATCTATTAAACAACAGCCATGACCTTTTAAAATGTCTGACAAGATGAGCGTCTCGATGAGTGTCGTCTTGCCCATACCGGTCTTTCCGATAATGTACATGTGACGGCGACGATCATCGGTCTTTATCCCAAACTTACGCTTTTGATTTCGAAAATTTGTCTCCGCAAAGAGGGTGATATGCTCATCGTGATTTTGACAATTTGCGGAAGACATAGTTTAACCAAAGGGAATATTTGCAGGAGCTTCTGACTTTTTTGCTTCAATGCGACGCAAGCCTGGGGCTTTTACCTGGAGCAAGATTGGGAAATGCCAGAGCGTGGCAAGCTCCTCTGTTGAAAGAAAGAACTTTGATAAGCCTGTCCAACCACTGCGACTACGGTATGCGCGAACCATCTTGCTCTTGCGCTCATTGTTGCGCTTGTCCCTAAACCACCATAACGCTCCATTCACGCCAACCACGGAAGAAGGCTTTAGTGATTGCATGTTGAATGTATTTACCTGCTTAATGGCACCAATGAATGGCTGTATCGCTCTTGATTTCTTCATCATTTCCTTTTTTGCGACGTAGATGAAACGAATCTTACAATTGAACCCAATCTTTGATGCTTTGCGTTCTACGGCCTCAAGGACAAGTCGTTCGCCAGGAGACATCTTGAGCATCTCTGTCGCTTCTTTCTTTTTTTCTCCTGCACCAGCCGCCGAGCTTACGAGGATGCTTGCTATCTCAAAAAAAACGTTTAGTGGAATAGAGATTAAGTGTTCTAACAATGTTGTTTTTGGTACATCCTTCACTCCCTTTAATTTTTTTATAACTGTATCCGCACGCTTCCTGAAATCTGACTGGTTTGTTGGTTGCATGACGATCTGATACCAAATCTGCTCCCCTGGGCCAAGACGAGAAAATACCTCTAAGAATGCTGCCATCGGACCCTTAAACTCTCCTGAGACTTTGTCTTCAAACTCTATATACGTTTTTAATGGATATGGATCTGGGTTTACATTTGTCATCTCCGTGCACCAAACATCCCAATTCTCATTAGGATACTCTGATGGAACTTGTCGAGCATAATCCTCTACAAGATCAATTTCTGCGTCTGGGTATTGCGCGTAGACGCCTGACTCAACCAAGTCTCGCAATCCCTGTAAACAGTAAACATAATAACTTACCTGACCTTCAATGGAGGCGATTTCTACTGAAAGAACAGCCTGCGTCGCTCCTTCTAGCCATGTTTCTGCCCACGATGGAGCGCTATGTGCGGCAGCAAGCAAGGCGAAAAGGTTTTCTATCGCTTTTACCGTTTGCTCACTTGCCTTTGGTACACTGACACGCAACAAAATCCACTCACGCTTACCTGATGCTTTATTTTGGATATAGTCTAACCAGCCATTCTTCAACATGTACCAAAATGTTGGTATCAAGACGAGCCATCCTCCGTGAACAAACAGATAAGCCATCGCAGAAAACGGATCAATTCCCGCCGCATTCAAAAATGCGTTGAAATCAAAATTGAGGAACGGTATATACCCGTAGATATCCTCTAACATATGCTTCAGTATAGCATAACAAAAAATCTCCAGCATCCGGGAGATTTTTTGTTTATGTGGACTTATTTATCGAGCGAATTTCTTTGACAGCTTATCAATGGTTAGCAGCATCGGTGCTGCGATGAAGAGCGATGAGTAGGTACCCGTCGTGATACCAATGATCAACGCGAGGGTAAATTCATGCAAGCTTGAACCTCCAAACAAGTAGATCGCTACAAGGGCGAGCAATGTGGTTACCGATGTATTGAATGAGCGCAAGAATGACTGACGCATCGAGATATCGATAATATGTGAGAATGTTCCATCGACTTTACCAAGGTTTTCACGAACACGGTCGAGAATAACGATGGTGTCGGTAATGGAATAACCAAGAATCGTCAGAATGGCTGCAACGAAAGGTGTTCCGATTTCCATGCCGGCAAAGTGTCCAAGCAATGCAAAGACGCCAAGAGGCAGAATCGTGTCGTGGAATGCGGTAAAGATCGTGATCAAACCGTATTTCCATGACTGTACTGGCGCTGCAACTTTACGGAAGGCATATGCGACGTATGCCATGATTGCGAGCAACACGATCAGCAAACCCTGAATCGACTTGCTGCGAAGCTCCTGCCCAATGACAGGCCCGATGGCGTCAAAACGCAATTCCTGCACGGTGGACCATTTGGCTTTTAAGCTAAGTGTTGCTTTTTGATGCTCGTCCTCTGTTAACGCTTTTAGACGAATCTGCACGTCCTTGTCCCCTGCTGGCTGGATAATAACGGAACCAATATCTGGAACAGATTCACGCAATATCTGCTCTACTTCCGATGAGGCTGGACGTTCATCGAAACGTAAGGCCATCAAGGAGCCGCCGGTAAACTCAATACCTTGCTTTAGCCCATATCCGGCCAGCGCAATACATGAGACGAGGATCAATACAGCCGAGAAGGCGTATGAAGCAAAGCGGTTTTTTGTTACGGAGAAAATCATATTAGGAATCACCTTTCTTGAGAAAAGCCCAGCCCCAACGAGCCAAAGCTGTTGTCGACAATGCACGCATCATCGTACGAGTTGTAACCACAGCAGTGAACAATGAGGTCACCATACCGACGCCAAGCGTCAGCGCAAATCCCTTAATAATCGATGAAGAGAACCAGAATAATACCGTACAAGAAATCAACACAGTCACGTGACCATCACGAATTGAAGGCCAGGCGCGACGGAACGCATCTTCTAATGCTGGTCCAAGCGCTTTCCCGAGCTTTAACTCTTCTTTCATACGTTCAAAAATCAGAACGTTTGCATCGACGGCGATACCAAGAGACAGGATGAATCCAGCGATACCTGACAAGGTCAATGTAATCGGAATGATCTTGAAGAGCGCAGCCATAATGGCGGCATAGAGACCAAGCGCAATAATCGAGACGATACCAGGCAAGCGATAGATCACGATCATGAAGATGGCTACGAAGAGGAATCCCCAGAGGCCAGCTGTTACGGATTTTGTAACGGAATCTGCACCGAGCGTTGGTCCTACGGACTGCTGCGCGACGAGGGAGATCGGTACTGGCAATGCACCGGCCTGCAATCGGCGTGCGAGCAACTGACCTTCTTCCACGGTAAAGTTTCCGGTGATCACAGCGCGACCGCCAAGAATTTCTTGTTGCACAGTTGGAGCTGAAAGAACGTTTCCATCAAGGAAAATCGCCACTTGTTCACCAACATGCTTTTTTGTGAGCTCGGCAAATAACTTGCTTCCGGCATCATCGAATTGCAATGCGACCTGTACCGAGCCGCTTCGTTGATCAAAATCAACTTTTGCAGACTGAAGCTGCTTTCCGGTAAGGGCTGTTGCCTTCCAAGGATCGACAGGGACAAAGTCGGTAGCGACGGACTTTTTGATCTCGATCATCCGTAAGCGAGGCTCTTTTGTGAGACGCTCATCCTTTTTCCAGATCAGGTGATAGCCAAACTCTGTCTCGATCACCTCAGAAATTGTTCCGGTGGCCTGAGCGAAGGCTGGTGTCTCAAACTTTTCCACCATGGAGCCTGTTTTAAACCAGCCAAGGTCACCAAATGTTGATGTGGCGTTTGGTTCATCGGAATTTTTTGCAACAAGCGCATCAAAGTTTTCAAGAGTGATCTCCTTTTTTATACCGTCAATTTTAGCTTTTGCTTCTTCTTTTGTGCGTGTTGAGAGTCCACCTTGTGCGCCTTTGTAGCTCACCAAGAGGTGATGGGCGCTTACTTCTTTTGGACCATCCTTTTTCTCTTCCATTTTTACAACAATGTATGAAGCGTCTGTTTCAACGACATTTTCATAGATCGAGCCTGGAGCAAGGGTTCCGATCGTGTCGATCAAGTTTTGCAAATCAGGACTTCCGCCAATTGTTGCGGCTGTCAAAACACCCGTATCTCCCCCATCGAGTTTACGCGTTGGGTTCTCTGTCTTATTTTTTGCAAGTTCCGCAAAATCCGTTCCTGGCTTTTTTGCTTCTGCCAAGATGTCTTTTGCACGTGTTAATGCTTCAGCATTTAATGCGGTCATTTTTGCCTGCTCCTCGGTTGTGAGGTCGCGAGGCTTGTCTGTGCTCCTTTCCTTGAATTCAAGAATTGGTGTCTCCCCGATTAATTTAATCGCTTGGTTCACGTCGCGGATACCAGCGAGCTCAACGTTTACACGCCAAGCGTTATTGGTCTGCGTTACCTGAACGACTGGCTCGGAAACTCCAAGGGAGTTCACACGACGCTCAATGACATCGCGTACACCAGACATGGCGTCACGTTGCTCGGCTGTGCCGATCTTGGAGACATCTGCCTGATATTCAAGCGATGTGCCTCCCTGAAGGTCAAGACCGAGGACGAATGGCTTTTGGATCGTTGGGATCTTGAAGCCAGTCGCGTTGTTCACCTGACCTACAACCCAATTGGCTGGAGCAGGATAGGAAAGTGACCCAGCGGCAAGAAACAAGACAACCAGCCAACCAAGGCGAGTCATGATGGTCTTGCGGGTAAGTGTTGTCTGTTGGTTCATTCTAGACATATCAATTCAGAAAAATCAGGAAAATTCGGTGGAAGTGTAGAAGAATTGAGGACAGGAAGCAATTTTTGTCAATTCCCTAGCTGTGGCTCCATCTTTGGAGGGGTTCTGCGCATCACAAAGTATTGTTGCGCAACAGTGAGTAAACTCATCACCAACCAATAGAGTGTTAAACCACCTGGGAGCGAGAAACCAATGACGCCGGTCATGATTGGCATCATATAGGTCATCTGCTTGTTCATGATGGCTGTCATGCTCTCGTCTTGCGCGCCTTCTGACTTGGCGACTTCTGGCGGTGGTGGCGTTATGGTCGCCGCTGGTGGCTTCAAGATCATCTTTGTTTGCCAGAATTGCACGAGCGCTGCAGCAACTGCGAGCACATAGTTAGGCTTGGTCAGATCAAATAATCCAAGAAACATGGTTTGAATTGTTTGAGGGTTTGGAACAAATGGATACAACTCATTCAAGCTCTGTGATGCTAGCCCGACACGAAGTGCGTGATAGAGCGCAATAAACACTGGGAGCTGAACGAGGAGCGGAAGACAGGAGGCCGCTGGATTCACTTTTTCTTTTTGATAGAGCGCCATCAATTCCGAAGCTTGTTTTTCTTTGTCATCCTTGAGACGCGCACGAATCTCTTCAATCTTTGGCTGAATATTTTGCATGGCGCGCTGTTGCTTGATCTGCAAATGCGTCAGTGGGTAGAGCACGATCTTGATCACGATCGTTAAGAGAATGATCGCAATACCGATATCTTGACCAGGGATCGTCACGTACAACCAAACAAGAAGATTCAAGATTGGTTGAAAGAAGATCGTGTTAAACAATACAGAGATCGATTGGAACATAATTTATTTTATTCTTTTGAGTCGCTCCCCTGCTCTGCTTTTATCTCTGCATCAGCAGCGGACTCTGGTTGATCGTCACGCACGGGGACATCGAGCTCGCCTCGTTCTGAATCAGCTACCGGCTTACCTCCCTGCTCGACTACCGTGATTTTCCAACCCGTGAGTTTTGCTGCAAGGCGGACATTCTGGCCACCCTTACCAATCGCGAGCGAGAGCTGATCTGCTGGGACGGATACAACCGCGAGATGCTCTTCATCACGTAACTGCACGTCTAGTACCTTTGCTGGAGAAAGCGCAGCTTTAATATATTCTAAAGCATCTTCATTCCACAGAACAACGTCTACTTTTTCTCCGCCAAGCTCACGAATCACCGACTGGATACGCGTTCCACGCTGACCGATACAGGAACCGATTGGATCAACGGCGTCGTCATTTGATGAGACCGCAACTTTTGCGCGGCTTCCGGCTTCACGAGCAATCGCTTTAATATCGACGGTTCCGTTGCCGATTTCTGGGATCTCCTGGATAAACAAGGCCGAAACAAGCTGAGGACTGGTACGTGAAAGACGAATTTCTGGACCACGTGTTGTCATTTCTACTGAGCGCAATAATGCTTTAATACGCGTTCCTGGGAAATAACGCTCGCTCTCTACCTGATCCTCTGGGAGCATAATTCCCGTAGCACGACCGAGGTCGATGAGAACGAGGCGACCTTCACGGCGCTGAACGGTTACGTTCATCAACTCACCCTCACGACCCTTAAAGTCTGAGAAGATGACTCCGCGCTCTGCCTCGCGGATTTTTTGCAAAATAACTTGTTTGGCTGTTTGAGCTGCCATGCGACCGAATGAGGCTGGCACACCAAGCTCAACGCGGATCTCCTCGCCGACACGTGCGTCTGGCTTTAAGTCTCGTGCGTCACTCATCATGATCATGGTCTTTGGGTTGAACTTGAATTCATCCGGAAGAACCTCAGCAACGTTTGGATCAGGACGTGGGGCGGAGCGGTCAAATGGACGATCTTTCTTTGGAGCGGTGGCGATTTCTAGACGAGCAAAATAATCCTCATCGAGCAACATATCCTCCACGACAGATTTGACGTCAAATACGCGTATACCGCCGGTCATTCCATCGTATTTCTCTGGATCAAACTCTACGCGAAGATTCTGGTTTTTATTTCCAAAATCTTTACGGTAAGCAGCAGCAAGAGCGTTTTCTACGGTTTCTAAGACGGCCTCGAAAGGAATATTCTTTTCGTCGGCGATCTGCTTCATTGCGGATGAGATTGGTGAGGCCATAATCGTATAGGTAATAAATAAGCCCGATCATCCAGATCGAGCAATGTCAAGAGGATAGCAGATTGCAAAAAGGTTGACAAGTTTCATTATTTCGCTTAGATTAACCTACTATCCTACGCTATGGATAGACCGTACCGGCGGCCACCGGATGCACATTCCAAGGAGAAAGAACAGCGATGAAACTTGCCCTTCCGCACCAGATCCCCGTTTGCGGACGTCGATCACCAGCTTTTGGCGCCCTCGCAGGGGCCATGAAGGTGCATCAGCGTCCCTTCGTCCTCTTGATGGACGAGTCCAATCGCCACGAGCTTGTCGCCGTGGTCACGCAGCTAGCCGAGCGGCTCAGCCTCATGCCGCTCCTCTTTGATGCACAGGATACGAAGCGTCTGCATCAGCAGCTGCTGACGAAAAGCAATGATCTGATCGTGATCGTCGAGAGCAGCTCGTCTCGCATCCCGATCTGCACTCAAGAGCTTATCCTCGATCGTTATGAGCGACCTCATGATGAAGAGGAAGAGATCTACGAGAGCATGCGCGCTGGCGCCACACCGCAAGAGATTCACGAGATGCGCTCACTGACTCATCCGTGCGCTGGTCTCTTGATCATCACGGACACTGACCCCGGTCACCTGCTCACCAAGGGCTTCTGGACGATGGACTTCACGTCTCTCAAGCACTTCACTGTGTCCTGGGATCCGATGACGCGTCGACCCGATGCGTATCACAGCGTGTTCATGGCTGGACTGTTCATTGCCGCCGAGGCTGAGAACGTCGCCGACATCAACAAGCGCGTCGATCTGGACGCCCTGGATCGCTACGCGCGCATGCAGAAGATTCTCGCGAACCACGCCAAGCGGGCGCAGGAACGTGGGATGAACCTCGCCGCGCACCAAAGCACGTCCGAGATCTTTGCAGCAGCGCGCGATTGCGTGCTCTTCATCAAGAACAGCGTCGTCCGTCGCATCAATACGGACGTCATCGAGGCTCTTGTCTTCAAGGGTGTCACCGAGGCCGCACTCAAACAGACCTTTGGTCTCGCTGAGTCCAAAAAAGTCCGTCGTATCCGTCCGAGCGAAAGTCCCGAAGCCGCATAGTTCTTTCCACAGTTCTCTCCTTAGCCCCTCTTTCATAACGCCCCTGTACCAATTCTTGGTACGGGGGCGAAGTGTTTTTTTATGATCGGGATTTAGGTATGACGATATACAAGCCTCTTCCAATACCATCGATTTTATCTGAAATTGAAAACAAAACTTGATCTAGTGAAACTGTTTTGAAGTGCGGAAGCTCCGGATCACCAATCGTCACGCGTTCCGATCTACTGTCGTATTTGGTTATAACAGAAAAATGACCGTAACTTTTTTCATCATCTTTTTTAAAGATGCGATTATTGTAACGAAGAATCACATCATGATCTTTTTTATGATTCTCGACGAGAATCTTTCTTAATTCCGCTTTTGTCTGAGGCTTAATAAGTTCAGAGATTTCAAGTTCAATCCCTTTCTTTTCAAAGAATCGCTGTATCGAATATTTCTTTTTCTGAATTTGCGTCCCAAAACCGCTCTTTGGTATTTTATCAAGAAAAATAATGTGTCGATTTTTGATCTAGAATATCTAAGCCACGACGATACAAAATCCATTGTAATGTTGCGGGGACACAGCAATATGGAAGTTGGGAGATGGGTCGATAGGGTGGATTAGCACGATGATTCATCATTCATGGCTTAATAAAACAAGGGCATCTTGAACAGATACCCTGTACCAAAACTTGGTACGGGGCGAAATGTTTTTTTATATTTACTAACCGCAATTGATGCAATCCATGTGATCTACTTCTTTCGTGAAGGGTTCGAGGTGGATCAAATTATAGACAGGCGCTACATCATCCAAGCGCAATTACTTACACATTTTATCTTTCTAATTTTCACCTCATAGACCTTCAGAAAGGAGCGCATTTTCAAAATAAATCCTCGTAACGTCCTTGCATGAGGACTGATGAGCTACCATCTGACTTGAATAAATTGGCTTCGTTTCCAACCACGTTGCAGCCGCTGCTTTTAAAAATGATTCCGGCTTCTTCCGGAAGCCCGATTATCTCCAACGCCTCTTTTGTCGCGATCGCAGAGAGACGATCCTCATCCTCTTCATGGTAGTGACAACGTAGTGAGTACCCCCTTAATAAACCGAGCCCAGACTCTAACTTATAATCGGCATCATTCTCCTCCTTTACCGTCCGTAATGATTTTCCGAATACAATTGCTCCAGCACTACCGCCATACACCAAACCTCCATCAAAAAGATAGGCTTTAAGCGCTTCGTCGAGCCCACTCGATGCTAGCTGAGCTCGCAATTTAAACGTGTTGCCGCCGCCTATATAGATGGCATCAAATTCATTTAAAGACTTCTCCTCCTTATTACTTATATCGGCCCACATAGTCACCTTGATGAAGTCTCTAGTATGAAGTGAGATCATGACACTGATCCAATCGAAACATGCCTCGAATCCAAGTACGGATCGATTTAGAGCGATCGGAATATATAACAAACGATTACCTCGACTGATAAGAGCCTGGATAAAGGCGCTATCAAGTTGCAGTGTCTGGCGCTCATTTCCGCCGCCGGACAGAAATAAAGTTCCTTTCATACATATATTGTAGAAGCAAGCTCCTTTATACTAAGTATATAATCGTTCAATTTGCATATATTTTAGCTAACTTTTTAAGTTTTTGCCACTCCGTATATCCATCCGCTTCCCCTTGCCATAAACGCAACAGTTTGATAAACGAATACGTTGCACTCAGCAACACCTACCCCCCCGATAGGACGAGGCGCACCTTGGACAACACGATCCTCATTCTTACTCATGAGCGGGACGACTGTGCAAAGCTGGTCATTCAGCAGCTTGAACGCATGCGCACCGACTTTATGCGCTTCAACACGGAGCGCTTCCACACCGACGTCAAGCTCAGCTTGAGTCTTGAAAAAGATGGCCGAGGTGAGGGAAGTTTCGTCTTCCCTAATCGACGTCTTCGTTTCTCTGACGTCGGGGTGGTCTGGAACAGGCGTGTTCATCAGCCTGAACTTTCAGAGGACTTCTCCGATGAGCCTGAGCTTCAGGAATGGATGCTCGAAGAAACTAAGTGGGCATTCAGCATCGCCATTACGATGTTCGACTGCCCTGTCGTCAATCCTTGGGAGGATAACGAGCGACTCAAGTTCAACAAGATGCTTCAGATGCGAAGAGCGGCGGAGCTTGGATTCGAAATACCCGCAAGCATTCTCACCGATGAACCCGAAGCCATCCAGAAGTTTTGGAGAGACAACGCTGGTGAAATCATCATGAAAAAGATCCGAAAGGGTCTGATTCATCTGAAGAGTGGCCGACGCGTCCTCTTCCATACGAGCCGCATTCCTCCCGAAGCTCAAACGGAAACAGCACTGGAACGCCTGCGCTTCACCCCGAATCTCATGCAGGCACACATCCCCAAGAAATACGACATCCGCTCGGTGGTTGTAGACGACCAGGTCTTCTCGGTCGCGATCCACTCCCAGGGTGTTCCTGAGGGTAAGATCGACTACCGTTCGGCTGGCCTACTAGGCAAGCTGCATGACATGAAGCATGAAGTCATCGATCTAGGCTGCGAGGCAAATGAGCGCATGATACGCTTCAGTCGAAGCCTCGGACTCACGTTTGGAGCGCTCGACTTCATCCTTACGCCCGACGATCGGCTGATCTTCCTTGAGGACAACCCGAACGGACAGTGGGCATGGCTCGAACACATGACCGGTGTCAAGATTTCCGAAGCAATTGCTGAACTCTTGCGAGATAAGGCGAACGCTTAAGGGAAAAACTCGTTTGTGAAACGAGAGAAAGGAGGTGATGAAAAAAAATGGAGAATCCCAACAATGCGTCCGTCGAGACGCCGCTGTTCCTGGACTTCGCGATCGAGGTTCCGGATGGTGTGCAGATCGAGCAGAACGCCGGCGGCGACTGTGTCACGTGGGACGAAGGCGGTTGCGACGACGACTGACCGCCACGACTAGAGGGGAGGGGCCAAACTCGGCCCCTCCCCTCACTTTATTTCTTTGAATCCCAAATATTTATAAGCTGGTAACTGTGAAATAAAATGATTTAGCCCCATCCAAACAAAAAGCGGGCTGTTAGTACTTTCAAAAATATCAACCGTATTTTTTATCAAACCATAGTCACGTGCAAGGTTAAAGCTAATAGCTGCTCGATTTGTCGCCAGAGATTCACCTGGACGTTGTGCCGCAACAATAGCTTCAAGCTGGAGTGGCTGCGAGAATATCTTTTCGAAAGTATCCGGCAGAGGTACGGCAGTGCTCTCTAGAAGATAATGGCGTATTTTTGAGTAAACTTCCTCGGACTCTTCGGAGAGCTCGTATCGCTTTCCAATACTCTTTAGAGCATTTTGTAACAAAGTAGCGTGCTTTACATCAACTCTTTTCCCCTCCACGCCGATCGATGATAAAAGATTTAATAGAGCCCACGCGGAAAAAGCTTGAGGATCTGGTTGAATTTCAAATGCCCATTTTGCAACCTCCTGAAAAGACGGCTCAGTGCTTTTTACCTCAATCCCCCGTTTATTTGCCTCCAGAACAAGCACGCCGACCTCGCCCAACTTTTTAACAATGGCATCGCTATCACTTAAATAAACATCTTTTTTAGGAAGAAAGCCCTCAATGCAAAGGATGGGTGTTTTTGCTTTTTCTAGAAAAGTTATCCATGCCTTTTTGAGGCTCAAAACCTGTTCGTTATTTGAGTTTTTTGTGTGCTTCGTACCCACAATCAATAACTCTCTTCCCTCTTTCCACAAAGACTTAGAAATAAACAAAGGAGCTGATTTGAGATCAGCTTTGTCAATTGTGACTAGTAAAGATACCAGTTGTTTGAGCTCCAACATGTTGAGCAAAGTATAGTCTATTTTCCTCTAAATAATCAATAATTTGCTCAAATAAAAGCATCCTGCGTCTTAGTATATTCTGAAAATTCGTCCTTACATACCTGTACAGAATATGCAGATTTGAGACTTTCTGCTTTTGGGTGGTGCATTGAAGTTAGAATGCGGGGACTCCACCCCCTTGCTTTCCCCCTCCTCAAGATGAGGAGGGGGTTTTGAGAGGAGGTGACGGATGGCGGCTAAGACAGATGGGAGATTGGTGAGGACGTCTCTGTCTGAAACACGAAGTACCCTTAGTCCTAGATCCTCCATAAATACGTTACGTATTTTGTCGTACTCTTTTGCCTCGACCGAGTCGTGGCTCGATCCATCAATCTCAACAACAAGGTGCGCTTGGAAACAATAGAAATCTGCAATATATCTACCTATCCCCGCTTGGCGTCGGAACTTGAAACCATCTAGACGTGATATTCTTAATGATTCCCACAATATTCGTTCTGACAAATTCATTGATTTGCGCAACTTTTTACGTAAATCTGTTTGGATAGAGCGATAGAACATTTCTTTCATATCTAACTCCGTTCCATATTTTATTAACCTCGTCAAGAGTTAATTTGTGGATAGGCTACCTCCTCCCACGGCCGATTGGCTGCCTCCTCCCCCGGCCCCTCCTCAAGATGAGGAGGGGTGTGTTGAGCGAAAATCTGAAAGCCCCATCCTCATTTTGAGGAGGGGGTTGGGGGTGGAGCCCCTGCATTTTTTCTGTCCGTCTCCCTTGACATTTTATTAAAAATGTGGTTAAGTGTGGACGGCTGTGATAGCATTTTAGAAGCTCTTTCTCTTCTTCCCAAGTTAGGAGGTTCGTCATGAAGCAGGCAAATTTCGTCGTGTTTTTCTTTCTTGCGGCTGCTTTCCTGGCGGTCCTCACGGGATGTCCTGTCACTCCGTCGGATCGCGACCAGGGAATCAAT
>CAIXDN010000010.1 GCA_903918235.1 Candidatus Uhrbacteria bacterium | reverse complement strand
GGGAACGATATTGTTGGCCTATTTCGCAAAAAAGCTTGGATTTTTATGGCTAAGGTGGTAGTGGCTGCGATCCCGGCACTAGCTATCGCATACGTCGCAAATGATTGGATAGAAGCAAATGTTCGGCAGAGCTGGGTTGTGGCGATGGATCTGGCAATCTTTGGTCTTGTTCTATTTGGAGCTGATCGTTGGAGCGAAAAAAGAAAAGATCGCCTTGATGACTATGAATCGGTATCATGGAATCAAGCGATCGCTGTAAGCATCGCTCAGCCCATCGCTCTTTTACCAGGAACGAGTAGATCTGGAATAACAATCACCGCTGGACTGCTCTCCGGAATGACACGCAAAGCTGCAGCAAAATTCTCGTTCTTTATCTCGATTCCAGTAACAGCGGCCGCGGGTCTTCACGGACTTCTCAAGGTTACAAAACAGGGGGTTGCGACGGATCAAACAGTTGCATTAGTCGTTGGGTTTATCGCTGCTGCAGGTTTTGGTCTATTTGCTATTCGGTTCCTTGTCTCTTATGTCTCAAAACACCGTTATGATGGATTTGTTGTCTATCGCCTCATCCTGGCGTTCGTGGTTCTTGCTCTCGTGTAGTGCTGTCGTACTTGTTATCGCTGCCCCTGTGTATGCGGCAACATCGACGCCAGATACGCTCGATACCGATAACGATGGACTTATTGATATTCTAGAAACGAGGTTTGGAACAGATCCGACAAAGAAAGATACAGACGGAGATACATTTGAAGATGGGCTAGAAATACAGATGGCCTATTCACCAACAAGCTCGCAGCCAATCCGTTTAGAGAAAACAATATTTATAAAATTGAAGACGCAGACGATGGAAAAACGCGTTGGTGGAATTGCAGTAAAGGCGTTTAAGGTTTCTAGCGGTTTGCCAGGAACACCAACACCCCCAGGAGAGTATAAGGTACTTAATAAAAACGTACGTGCCTGGTCAAAAAGCGCAAAGCTTTGGATGCCGTATTGGATGGCGTTTAGTACAAAGGGGTATGGAGTGCATGAGTTGCCAGAGTGGCCAGGCGGAAAAAAAGAAGGAGCGAATCACATCGGAAAACCAGCAAGTCACGGATGTGTGCGTCTCGGTGTCGGCCCTGCAAAAGAAATGTATGATTGGGCGCCTATCGGAACCAGAATCGCAATAGAGAATTAACAATAAATGAATATTCGCCCATTTGCGCTTATCTGCGCCGTTACATGCCTTGTCCAAGGCATCGGATTTAACGTGCAAGCGCAAGAATATGCTCCAAAGCCAAATGAGTTTGCTTCGGCGATCGTTATGCGTCCAGATGGAAAGGTGCTCTATGGGTTTAAACCTGATCAATCTCGAGTTGCAGCAAGTTTAACAAAGCTTGCGATGGCGATAACCACATTAGAGAAAAAAAATTGGAATTGGGGATCAGTGATAAAGATGTCATCAGCTGATGAAGTTGGTGGTGGGCGTCTGCGCGTAGCAGCAGGTTCAAGAATTGTATTAGCAGATTTGTGGCAATCAGCGCTTGGATCAAGTGCAAATAATGCGGCAATGGCCATTGCACGCACCGCTGGACCAGGAATGAAGGCATTCGTAAATAAGATGAATGCAAAAGTAAAAGCGATTGGGACAACAGCATCAGTGTTTTACGATCCAGCTGGGATGAACCCAAAAAATAAGACAACAGCACGCGACATGGCATTGATTGCGCGAGAAGCATTCAAGTCACCAAAAGTTACATCCGCTTCGCAGATGGGAACATACACATTCCTCCTCGCTGGTACGACACTCAGTCACACGATTAAAAATACAAACGCTCCACTATTAGCGGATCCCGACATCTATCTTACGGGAGGAAAGACAGGCTATCTGCCAGAATCGCTTTATAACTATGCGGCGCAGATGAGCCCATTAGCCGCTGATGGCAAAACAAAGATCGATAAAAAAGAAGTGGTTGTCGTTGTCTTAGGGGCACCATCAACCCAAGCCGGTATGGACTCAGCGAAGCGTCTCGCTGTCTGGGCATGGTCAGATGAAGAACGTTTTAAAGTAAGCCAGTACCTAGTGCCGACGCGCAGTCTCTATCTTGGTCTTTCCGGTGACGATGTACGATGGGCACAGGAAAGGTTAGGGATTGTGCCGGTAAATGGAGTTTATAGCGGAGAAATGAAGTCGGTAGTTCAAAAATTTCAGGTAGCACAAGGTATTGCCAAAGTCGGCAATACGGGGTATGGAGTAGTTGGTCCGGCGACGCGCTCAAAATTGATCGAGCTCGCACCATAAATCTATGGATATTAAAGTACTAAAAACATTGCTCACAGAACGAGGTGAACCCGCTTATCGCTTAGCGCAAGCAAAGCGCGCATTTTTTGTAGATCTTGGCGCAAGCTGGGATAGCCTCACAAACTATTCAAAGCCGTTACGTGAAGCCTGCCAAGAGAATATCGCTTGGGATGTCTTAAAAGAGGTCCGTACTGTTATCTCTGAAAAGGGTGATACGGTTAAAACATTATTTGAATGTCGCGATGGGCAGATGATCGAGGCAGTCTTAATGCGTCATGACGACGGAAGAAATACCGTCTGCGCTTCATCCCAGGTTGGCTGCGCGATGGCTTGCGCTTTTTGTGCCACGGGGACGATGGGCTTAAAACGTAACCTAGCCATTCCGGAAATCGTAGAGCAGGTTATTCATTTTTCACGTTGGTTGAAACCAAAAGGGGAATACGTCACAAACTTGGTTATGATGGGAATGGGCGAGCCATTTCATAACTACGACAACGTGATCGCCGCACTAAGACAATTGAATGATAAAGATGGTCTTAATCTTGGAGCGCGCCACATGAGCATCTCTACCTGCGGCATCGTGCCAGGAATTCTAAAACTCGCTGACGAGCCACTTCAAGTGAATCTCGCGATCTCGATTCATGCTGGTACCGATGAAGTCCGCGATAAATTTATGCCGGTCAACAAAGCGTACCCACTAGCGAAGCTGATGGACGCAGTCCATATCTACATGGAAAAAACAAATCGTAAAGTGATGTTTGAATATTTGCTGCTTGATGGAATCAATGACCGTAAGTCAGATGCGAATGCGCTTGCAAGGCTCTTGGCACACGATCATCGTCTCTCGCATGTAAACGTAATAAAATATCACCCAACGGAAGCGTTTGAACCAAGCCCTCGAGAGAATCGTATGGCATTTGTAGAATGGTTGGAAGAACGAGGAATTTCGGCAACGCATCGCGTGACCTTTGGAGAAGATATTGATGCAGCTTGTGGGCAGTTAGCCGTGCAGGAAGCAGAGGGCCTCGTAAAACAAGGACTTGAAGCGATACGCGCAAAACGTGAAAGCAAAAAATAACAGTTCGATTCTAGAATGTTGAATCCATTCAAGAAAAAACAAAAGCAAAAAATCCTCGTCGGTATGTCCGGCGGGGTTGATTCGAGCGTGGCGGCAGCCTTGCTTATTGAACAGGGCTATGACGTAACCGGTGGCTTCATCAAGAACTGGTCCGATAGCAAAGATTTGTGGACGGGAGAATGCGAGTGGCGTGGGGAACGTCGCGATGCATTACGTGTTGCCGCGCGACTTGGTATTCCGTTATTAACGTTCGATTTTGAAAAAGAATATCGTCAACGTGTTCTCGATCGCATGTTCGCCGAGTATCGAGAAGGTGTGACGCCAAATCCGGATGTTTTGTGCAACGAGGAAATAAAATTCGGAATATTTTTTGATACGGCCATGAAGCTCGGCTTCGACGGCATCGCCACCGGCCACTACGCCCGCGTAAAACATGACAAAAAAAGTCACCGTCTCCTAACGGCTATCGATCCAGCAAAAGATCAATCCTACTTTTTGCATCGTATCTCTCGCGAATCTTTGGCGAAAAGTTATTTTCCAATCGGTGATCTTCATAAGTCTGAGGTCCGTCTACTCGCCACTCGCTACTCACTACCGGTTGCTCAGAAGCCCGACTCACAAGGGATTTGCTTTGTTGGGAAGCTAGATTTTCATGAATTCTTACGCTTACGCAATCCAGCAACGCCGGGTGATATTGTGAATCCGGAAGGAGAGATCATCGGTAAGCATGATGGACTTGATGGCTATACGATC
>CAIXDN010000009.1 GCA_903918235.1 Candidatus Uhrbacteria bacterium | reverse complement strand
GGCGGTTGTATCGGTAGGGAAGATCATGGTTTTCCATTGGGCGAGTGTCGGTCCATGATCCATCTTGGCATCGATCAGCATGATCGTGACGCCGGTTTCCTTGTCGCCGTTTGCGATCGCCGCCGTAATAGGGGAGGCACCTCGGTATTTTGGAAGGAGGGATGAGTGAACATTCACCATTCCGTATTTGTACAAATCTAGTACTCGTTGCGGAATGATCTGGCCAAAGCTCGCAACCACTGCCACGTCCGCTTTAAGAGAGGTGAGTTTTTCAAAAGCCTCATCAGATTTTACCTGTTCAAATTGAATCACCGGAATCCCATATTTTTCCGCGGCAATTTTCATCGCTGGTTTTTGCATCTGCGCATGTCTTCCAACGGGTCTGTCAGGTTGTGTGACAACTGCGAGAATCTTAAAACGATTTCCTGCGCCATGTGTTCCTTCACGATCACCAAGAAGCGCTTCAAAAGAAGGAACGGCAAATTCCGATGTACCAAAAAAAATGATGGTGTTCATGTTAGATGTGTTTACCATGAGTTGCCTCAACAATGTTCTTTGCTTTGTCGATAAAAAGAACACCATCCAAGTGGTCAATCTCATGCTGAAAAATAATGGCAGGAAACGCTTTGACATCAAACTCAACACGTCGTCCAAGACGATTCAATGCACGAATGGAAACCTTCTTGTGACGTTGTACGATTCCATATTTCCCAGGAACAGAGAGACATCCTTCCTCGCTATCAACCATCGCCTCCGATTTTTTGACGATCTCCGGATTCATAAAACATTCAGGTCCTTTTGGGAGATTGACCACAATGGCACGAATATTCTGACCAACCTGAGGCGAGGCAATTCCAACGCCATCTTCCACATGCATCGTGCGGATGAGCTTATCGAGAAAGTTCTGGAATTCAATCGTTTGTATTTCCGATACCTCAAGCATCCGCGATGGTTGTCGCAGGCTTGGCGTAGGCACGGTGACGATAGGAAATGTATCCATAGCGATGGCTGATATTAGCGTAAAAAGGCAATTGGGTCAAGGTCGATGAGGGCATGTTTAGATAGGACGGTAAGCGCATCAAGAAGCTCTCTACTCACGGTGGTTGTCTTTGGCAGTACATGCCAGATATAGCGGCTTTTCCGTGACTTTACCCGATACGGCACAGGATAAGGTCCACGTACCTCTGCAAGCAGTTTTATCGCTGTCATGAGTTTATCATCTTCTGTCTCAACAATGACTTTGATCAAACGCTTAGACGGAGGATAGCTAAACAGTCGCCGAGCAGACCGCTCCTGATCTCGAAAGATCTTGAATCCTTCCGTAGAGAGAACGCGTGTCCAAAAGTCTGCCATGTGTTCTTCTGTTTGAAGAAGAAGCGTTCCATGTGACTGAGAAACATCACGAGCTAAACGCCGGAATGTTACCGCAAGTTTTTCCAAACGACGTACATCCTCAGAGCTACCGCAGAGCAAAGAAGCATCCGTCACAAGCACGCATGCTCCCCACGGAATCGCCAATTCAAAATCAGCATGAGAAACGCCACGCCATTCTATTTCAATATCTGGTTCATGTTTGTTCCACGCGGATTTTAATCGCTCAATTCCCGGAAGCGATTTACCAAGATCCGGTCCACCACATTTAGGGCATTCAAGAGGCAAGTCTCCCTTGAAGCTACATACTCGGCATCGTGAATGCATTCCATCTGCCGACAAAATAAAATCACACTTGGGACACACAACACGATGACCACAATCACGACAAGTGAGTCTGGCGATGTCACCTTTGATCGGATGGATAATAATCCGCTTTCCTTCATGATCACGCAAAGTGTTCAAAGCCTCTCCTTGCACCATAGGGATCGCACCTCGCCCCTGAGGGTGTCGGATAATGACTTCCAAGTTTGGCAAAATCTCCGGAGCATCCTCATCCGAGTGCAGAGGCGGCGTTAACCCAAAAGCCTCAACCGACGTCCCCGCATGTTCCGCACTCCAGATCGCTAACTTGCGAGCATCATATCGTGGCGCTTGCTCATCTTGCTTATAATCATCGTTTTCCGGTTCATCAATCAAAACAGTATCCGCAAAAGGAGAAAGCCAACCGCCAATCCTCGTCGCAACAACCAACTTCGTCTCCCCAGAGTAAAACCCGCTCCAAGCCCTAAACGTATCGCCATCATTCAAATCAGAAGAATAGCTCACGCCCTGACCAATCTTTTCTACAAACATCTCTAACCGAGCTTTCCAAGGTGTGAGCACGAGCACGTGCTTGCCCTCATCAAGCAATTCCTGTGCACGTTCAATAAGTTTTGATTCATGGTCGATGGACCAGGAGGCCTTCACCGTGGCTCTAACCCACCCCTGCCCCTCCCTTCTACGAAGGAGGGGTTCTGATGGGAAAGTCTCCCTTCGTAGAAGGGGAGATTTAGAGGGGTTAGGAACCCTCTTTGGCAAATTCTTCAACCAAGCCTTCAAAACCGCCGGCTTACTTGTAAATGTTGTTGCAGAAACATGAGAAAGCAACTCAATAATCGAAATGGGAAAATGAATGTCGGCGTAGGATCCGGCGATGTCCTTTGCCTTGCTCGCAAAAGGGGAGCTCTGCATCTTAGCCAAAACCACCGCCGGCATTTTACCGTTCCTAAACGGGACCAAAATCAAAGCACCAACCTCAACTCCCATGCCCTCAGGGACACGATAATCAAACACCTCTACACCAGGAGGGGTTCTGGTAAGCGGAACCACTCGGCAATACATAAAAAGTTAGGCGAGCTCGTACCGGATAACCGTCATACCAACGCCAAATGGCGCCTCATAAGAAAGTTCTTTTGCTTTGCAGTTAAGTTTCTCCAAACAACCCATGAGCACAACGATCGGCTTGTGCCCGCTCTGTTTTGCTTTTTCAAGCATCGACGCATCCATCGCAACCATTCCTGCGCCATCCAATACAAGCGCTTTCTCACGCATGATCTTGTCAAACTGCATTCCTTCTTCCGTAAGGCCTTCTGGGGAGTTAACACTCGCCGTATGTGAAAGATCAGCGGTCGCAATAATCGCAATGCGCCGCGTCTCTTTGTGAACAGCATTGATAAGTTCCTCGCCAAAAGCAAAATGTTTTTGCGCAGAAAGTCCTGACATACCAATCGGAACAAGCCTTGTATTTGGAAGGTGCTTGAGCAAAAAGAGTAGGGGAACAGTCGTCGCATAATCAAGCTCCTCAGTGCTTGTCATGGTAAAAGGAATATTCGACTCGCGCATGTGGCGATGAATATGATCAAGGACAAGAAAGTCCGCTTTGATCGGTAGCTCGGTTCCATGATCGCCAAACTCTTTAAGCGAACCTCTTAACAGGGGAGCGATGGTTCCGCTAAAGGAATCCGGATACATTGGAGCTTGCGGAGAGAGCATGATAATCGTATCGGGTTTTGCCAGATACAAGGATTGGGCTAACGCTTCAAAGGCATTGAGAGTATCCGTTAATTTCTCGCGATGCTCCTTACCGATGGAAGGGGCAAGCAAAGGAGAGTGTGGAACAATAGCAGAAAAGACGATCATAATTGGGAGGAAGTATCTTCTGTTGGTTTTGGACCCGTTTGCAATTCTACCGGCGTACCAATCTGATGTAATTGAATCACAGTATCCGGGAGTTTGACCACATTGCGCCACTGCCAGCCAAGGCCCTCAAAAACCGCACCAGATGAAATCGGACGAAGGAGAGAATTCTCAACAACGTAAACCGTATTGTTTTTGCTACCGGTCACAAGTTCACCATCACGCAAGAGATAAGGCTCAATGGTTTTGAATGTCCCAAGTTGTTTATCTGTCAGACTCTTTGCTTTGCGTCCCTTAAAGTAGAGATTGAGTAAGGCGGTATTTTTGATTTCCTGTTTAACACCATCGACAACATACCAGAGCTTTCCATCGATTCCTTTTGCGAGCTGACCCATAGGAAACTGAGAAGTAGCCGTCAGGTCACGTCCATCCGTATAATCGGCGAGCTCGGATGCTTTAGCTTCAATAACATCATCCTCGATAAAACCAAGTTTCCGGAAAGCGCTTTTGCTCACAATAAACCGTTTAGTACTCCCATCAATGAGATAGCGCTTACCCGTCTCTGTTTCAACGATAGAGTAATTTGGAAAGCTGATCTTGTTGCCATCCGTATAAGCACTGAGCTGACTATCCTCGACTTGAACAACCTTGGAGAGATCCGTCATGCTTGCGGCAACGAGTTTGCTTTTGAATAAACGCTTTTGTCCAAAACGGATCAAGAAAATGTCTTTTGATGTTTTTCCTTGTGCGATCGTTCCATCCGGAAATGAGAGGGAGAACCAGCGACGCCAAATACGCCAAAGGTTGAGATTGCCATGAATGTGTGGCGTGTACGTATACAGCATCGCCGTCGCATTGTTGATTGGTTTGATATTGATCCCATCAACATTTGTAACTCTGCCTGGCGCATAGCCAGAAATCGTTTTTCCGTTTCCAAGAAGCTGGAATAGATAGCGCTCGCGATGTTGTTTTGCAGCGTATTCAACTTGATTAGCAAAACCTTTGTAAGCCTGAATGCGTGGATCATCCTTGG
>CAIXDN010000008.1 GCA_903918235.1 Candidatus Uhrbacteria bacterium | reverse complement strand
TGATCATTGTTCCAGATCGTGAGCATCCGCTGCTCTACACAAAGACCGCGCGTGTAGAAAACGTCCACCTCTTGAACGATCTGCCTCCGAATGGCCACATCGACGTCGTTATTCGTTACCATTCAAAACCCGTGTCAGCCACGCTTCAAGCTTCACACCTCAAGTTTCAAGACCCTATCTGGGCATTAGCCCCTGGACAATCCGCCGTCTTCTATCGCGGTGACGAGTGCCTCGGCGGTGGCTTTCTTGCGGAAGACAAGCTAGACTCTGGCGCATGATAAAGGCACCAAAACTTGAGTGGATTTCTCTCGTATACCTCCTCTTTTTTGTGATGGCTGTCTTATCGCCATCAATGCATACGAGAGACCGTTTTGGCTTCTCAGAAGAAAGGCTGGAAGAGCTGTCTATTTTTGCTTTTGGGATTGCAGGACTCGCAACGTTTGCCGCCTATGAGCATCTGATGGAAAAGCGAGAAAAAGAGCGCAAAGACGTGGAGATGAGTTACGCAAGAGCAAAAAAGGAGCTCATAGAGTCATACGCGTATATCGGCTCGGTAAATCGAAAGATTGAATTATTAAAAAAGGTAGCAAACGATACATCGCTCACGATCGACGCCTCCTCAAAAGTTCCAAAGGAGTTGTATACAGCGATTGCGATGAACGCCTGCGCTTCCGTGGGTGCAGCATCAGCGTTATTACGTGTCATGTCTGTTTCAAAGCTTCGTACAGAAGGGGAGTATGTCCACCACACGGGAAAGCGACTTGTGTTTAAAATTCCAAATAAAGATTTACGAGATCTGCACGAGAATAGCTCGCGTCATGCCTTTGTCCGTTCAGAAGATGGAAAAGAAATTCTCGTAATCCCAGCCGATCATGCAGATGATACAAAGGCCTTTCTCCTGTTACAATTAGAAGAGAGCGCAGAAAAGATTCAGGAGGTCGATGTTTCCTTGCTTAAAGTATTCGTCAACCAGGCACAGATACTCGCTCGTCAATTTGCCAAGAATTCCGCTTAAAGGCAGTCTAGTAATATTGCTATGACAACAAATGAAATCCGCCAAAAATTCCTCGATTTTTTTCAAGAGAAGGGCCACACGATTATCCCTTCCGCTTCGGTTGTTCCAGAAAATGATCCTACTGTTTTGTTTACAACAGCAGGGATGCATCCGCTTGTTCCCTATTTACAAGGCCAACCGCACCCTGGAGGCAAGAGTTTAGCTGATGCACAGAAATGCGTCCGTACCGATGATATTGAGGAAGTAGGCGATAGCCGTCACCTGACGTTTTTTGAGATGCTCGGTAACTGGTCGCTTGGTGATTATTTTAAGCGCGAGTCCATTGCCTGGTCTTTTGAATTTCTAACCGATAAAAAGTGGCTTGGAATTGATCCGAGCAAAATTTACGTCACAGTGTTTGAAGGTGATGCCGATGCACCGCAGGACGAAGAATCAATTGGGATCTGGCAGGGACTTTTTGAAGTGGTCGGCGTGATCGCGAATGTTGGCGAGCGTATCCGTGTGTATCCAAAGAAGAAGAACTGGTGGGGACCTGCCGGACAAACCGGTCCTTGCGGCCCAGATACGGAAATTTTTTATGACACAGGAAAAACGCATGATCCAGCTTTTGGAGATGTTTGTCATCAAAACTGCGATTGTGGAAAATTCGTAGAGATTTGGAATAACGTTTTCATGCAGTACGAGAAGCAGGCAGACGGAACCTTCACGTCACTCGCACAAAAAAACGTAGATACTGGAATGGGTCTTGAGCGTGTCGCGGCGATGATGCAGGGCGTTGATACAATTTTTGAGACAGATGCATTTACGCCCGCGCTTGAAAAGATTTCAATATTGTCCGGTAAGACATACGCCGGCAATGAGCGTGCATTCCGTATCATCGCCGACCACGTTCGTGCGGCAACATGTATTATTGGTGATGCGCGTGGAGTTGTTCCATCAAATGTCGGGCAAGGTTATATCGTTCGTCGCTTGTTACGCCGAGCGATTCGCGAAGGACGTCGCTTAGGTATTCTTGAGCCATTCACGTATCTCATTGCGGAGGTCTATGTCGGCGAGTTGAGCGGCCACTATACCGAGCTCGCACAGAATCTCGCCAAGATTATCGAGGAGCTAAAAAAAGAAGAAGAGAAATTTGGTAAAACGCTGGAGAAGGGGATGAAGGAACTTGAAAAGATGGTATCGCGAGGCATGATTACGGGTGAAGATGCATTCTTTCTCTTTTCGTCCTACGGTTTTCCATTAGAGCTTTCAGAAGAGATTTTGCGTGAAAAAGGTCAGTCAATCGACCGATCTGTCTTTCAAGCTGAATTCAAAAAACATCAGGACCTTTCACGTTCTGCATCCGCAGGATCGTTTAAAGGAGGAATGGCCGATCACTCGGTAGAAACGACACGCTTGCATACAGCGACGCATCTACTGCATCAAGCTCTACGTACAATTCTTGGCGACCACGTTGCGCAAAAAGGTTCAAATATCACCGCGGAGCGTTTGCGTTTTGATTTTTCGCATGCACAAAAGATGACGCCAGAAGAAATAATGAAAGTCGAAGAACTTGTAAATAGCGCCATCAAGCGCGACCTCTCGATCAAATGTGAACAGCTCACGGTCGATGAAGCAAAAACAAGAGGCGCTATTGGGTTGTTCGAGGATAAATACGCAAAGCTCGGAGACAAAGTGAATGTCTATTCGGTTGGAGATTTTTCACGAGAAATTTGCGGTGGTCCACACGTAGAGCACACGGGAGAACTCGGAAGTTTCAAAATTCAAAAAGAAGAAGCGGTTTCAGCGGGAGTAAGACGTATCAAGGCGACGGTTACGGGTTGATTTTTTTTACGTCTCTATCGCGATGCGCAAGATCACTATCTACACAGGGAAAGGAGCTTATCAAGCGAGGGACATTGAAAATTGTCTCAACGTATTCGATTTTGATTACGAACGACTTTGCGAGCATGACGTCATTAATCTTTCTGGTGACGGTATTTTTATTGTACCGGGAGGTGCGATTAGGGATTATCTTCCAGCTTGGGGAGATACTGGCAAACAAGCGATTCGTGACTTTGTAAAAAATGGTGGCATATACATTGGAATCTGTGCTGGTTCGTATGTTGCCGGTCGGTCATTCAATGATCAAGCAGGACTAAATTTTTTTGACAAAGATTTAGCACGACAAGAAGGACAAGGTATTGTAGAAACTCATGATGCTTATGGTGAGCCGTTGTCACTTATCAATGAAAACGGACCTGATCTGTCTGCTGTTGAAGGCGAAATCCTCCTAAAAGATTCCGAAGGAAGACCACAAGCCATCAAACTACAATATGGGCAAGGCATCGTATATCTTTTTGCTTCTCATCCGGAAGGGAGCTTGTATTATCATCAATATCCAAAAGAGTTCTCTGGCGCAAAATGGTTTACGAAGTTTTTGCTAAGTTTGTAGTTATGCCAAGAGTCGCTCCTTTGGGGGCGATTTGCTATCCTGCTTAGGTATGCCCTTTGAGCAGATGAATCCGTTTGCAAAGATCGAACGTGAACATTATTCACTTCGTCTTTTACCAGGCGCGAGAGATCATTTGCCTGATGATTTTATCGACAAGGCATATGAGTTTGCTCTTGAGCGTGCCCATATCCCACCAATCAAACACGCAAAGACAACCGAGCGAGGTGTTGAAGGGGTAAATGAAATCATCTGGAAAATGACAGATGATAACGGTCACGCTTTTGTTTTAAAGTTGAACCAGCCAGGAAAGATGCCGGAGCCAGATCATGAGCTCCGGATTCTTGAACGGGCGCATCTGGCAGGCCTCCCATGTCCAAAACCGCTCGGGATGATGCATATTGGCTCTGCAGACTTTTTGATGTTGGAGTACGTTTCGGGGAGATCTGGGCAAGATATTTGGGAAAAACTACGAGATGAGGGCTGGTCAGATGAGGAGATTGAATCGGCTCAAGCTACGGCTGACCGCCTGATTCGGCAGGTGGCGGAGACATATCGAAAGGCCATACAAATCGACAAACCATGGTATATAAAGGACTTTTTGCTAAAATTCGCTGGTCACGAGCTTAAATCGGTCTTTCCGCTAGACTTTGAACGTGCACACACGTTTGATCCAGAAAATCCAGAAAAAATTCGCGTCATCCCAAAAATCACCACACCTACTAGAAAGGCTGCTTGATGCGGTTGACCTAATTTTTTGGCTTTGTTATAATGCCGGCATCTACTACACGCATCTATCTAACTTAATCATCTAATACAGAAGAAATTCATGACCTCTACAAGCTATGGCAGTTAAGAATACGGCTCCAAATAAGGAATTCCTCGTAATGAAGGGGACGGTTGAAGAAAACCTTCCTTCCGCTCGTTTTCGTGTGAAACTGGAAAATGCACAGACGATACTGTGCTATCTCGGAGGAAAAATGCGCATGAATCGCATTCGGTTGACTCCGGGAGATGATGTCCAGGTCGAGGTAAGTCCATACGATTTGACAAAGGGCCGTATAACTTATAGGTTGTAGCCCACTAAACGTCTAGGTTTTTTTGCGAATACTTGCTATGAAAGTCAGATCCTCTGTAAAGGCCATGTGCCGAAACTGCCAAGTCCTTCGTCGTAAGGGCCATGTTGTCGTAATCTGCAAAACAACTCCAAAGCATAAACAGCGCCAAGGCTAGTTATAAGTTTTAAGTTATAAGTTCACTCTATGGCACGTATCGCCGGTGTAACCCTCCCTGCAAACAAGCGCGTTGATATCGCGCTTCAATATATTTACGGCATTGGCCGTACGACAGCGCTTTCGATTATCCAAAAGACGGGTGTCGACGCTTCGATTCGCGTAAAAGACCTTTCAGAAGCTGACACAAACAAGCTCCGCGATGCTGTAGAAAAGGAATACAAGGTTGAAGGAGACCTTCGCCGTGAAGTCCTGACCAACATCAAGCGCTTGAAAGAAATCGGCTGTTACCGCGGTCTCCGCCACATTAAGTCGTTGCCAGTCCGTGGTCAGCGCACAAAAACCAACTCCCGTACCATTCGTGGGAACGTTCGTAAGACAATGGGTTCTGGTAAACGTAAACTTGAAAAGACGTAAAATACTATGGCTGAAGAAATTAAGCAGAAAGCCGGAGCCGAGGAAACCACCTCAACCAAGAAAGTGGTCAAGCCAAAGGCTAAGAAGGGCAAAAAGGCTCGCACACAAGTGCCAGTCGGTAATGCGCATATCCAGGCGACTTACAACAACACAATTGTTTCATTGACGGATTTGAACGGAAACGTTTTGTCCTGGTCAAGCGCTGGCGTTAACGGATTCAAGGGTCCAAAAAAGGCCACTCCTTACGCCGCCTCATTGATCGTAAAAGACGCCGTCGAGAAGGCGGCTGACACAGGCTTAAAGGAAGTGAACGTCTTCATCAATGGTGTCGGTCAGGGACGTGAAGGTGCTCTCCGTGCTTTCAACGCCAACGGCTTGAGCATTCTGACCATTAAAGATGTTACGCCAATTCCACACAACGGTTGCCGTCCACCACGTCCACGTCGTGTCTAATCGCTCACATTTCTACTAGGCTGAATTGTCCAACGAATTATGAAGAAACTCCAAGTTACCGCAAAGATGTCACGCCGCGAGGGCGTGCCGCTCACGGATGCTGCCAAGCATACCCGTGCTCTTTCGCGTCGCCCATTTGCTCCAGGAGCTCATGGTCCAGAAAGCCGCACACGCTTAACCGACTACGGAAAGCAATTGCGCGAGAAGCAAAAGGCAAAGCGCCTTTATGGTTTGAATGAACGCCAATTTTCGAACCTCTTTGCCGAGGTTTCAAAGAAAAAAGGAAACACAGGAGAAATGCTTGTGCAGGAATTGGAATCACGTCTCGATAACGTTGTGTATCGTTCGGGTTTTGCCAAAACACGCCCAGCAGCTCGCCAAGCTGTTTCCCATGCTCAGTTCATGGTAAACGGTAAAAAGTTGAATATTCCTTCCTACCGCGTTCGATCTGGCGATGTTATTAGCATTCGCGAGAACAAAAAAGCAAAAGGAAACTTGAAAGGTGCTGAGGAAGTACTTGCCAAGAAAGAAAACTTGTCCTGGTTAGCGATTGATGCAAAGACGCTTTCCTCGAAAGTCACAGGAAAACCAGCTGGCACCGAGCTACAACAGCCATTCGATGCTAAGATGATCGTTGAGTTCTACTCTCGTTAATCCGCCCTTTTTTCATCAAACGCGTACTCGTATGGAACCGATTCTCCTCCCAAACAAGATTAAGTTCACCCGTGGTGAACGCCCAAATGAGGGCGTTCTTACTGTGGAGCCGTGCGCCCAGGGTTATGGGACAACGCTTGGAAACGCCATGCGTCGTGTGCTTCTATCCTCATTGCCAGGTGCAGCTGTCACTGCCGTACGTATCAAGGGAGCTGAGCATGAATTCTCAACAATTTCAAACGTAAAAGAAGACGTATTGGAAATCATTCTTGCGCTCAAGGCCTTGCGTGTAAAACTTTTTTCAGAAGAGCCAGTCAAGATTTCCTTGATGGTCAAAGGAGAAAAGATTATTACGGCAAAGGACTTCACAAAAGACGCACAGGTTGAAATCGTGAACAGCGATCTACACATCGCGACGCTTACAGATCCATCCGCAACATTTGAAATGGAGGTCACGATCGCCCCTGGACGCGGATATCGCTCGACAGAAGAGCGTAACAAGGAAAAGACGGAGCTCGGAACAATCGCGATCGACGCTCTCTATAGCCCGGTATTGAATGTTTCCTACAAAGTGGAAATGACTCGTGTCGGAGAGAAAATCGACTTCGATAAGCTCGTCTTGCGTGTAGAAACCGATGGGACTCTTGACCCACTTGAGGCCGTTAATCAGTCAGTTATTATTTTGATGGATAACATGTCGGTCCTCAAGGGCTTGACCTATTCAGAAGAAACCGCTTAAATTTCGATCTTATGAATCACCGCCACGTAGGAAAAACTCTGGATCGTAACGCGAGTGCTCGCCGAGCACTCCTGCGCGGTTTGGCGACTTCAATTGTTCTCTACGAGAACGTCAACACAACCTTGGCAAAAGCAAAGGCTGTGCGTCCATTCGTAGAGCGCTTGATCACCAAAGGAAAGGTGAAGAGTCTTGTCGCTCGCCGTCAGTTGAAAGCCGTACTCTTGTCGGAGCTCGCCGTAAACAAAGTTCTTGAAGAACTTGGTCCACGCTACGCAACCCGTCCAGGAGGCTACACGCGTATCGTGAAGCTTGGCACCCGTAAAGGAGATGGAGCGGAAATCGCCCAGATCCAATTTGTAAAATAATTGTATGTCTTGGACTAAGAACAAACGCGGCATGCCGCAAATCACACGCGAGATCGTTACAATCGACGCATCTGGCAAAGTTGTTGGCCGCCTCGCTACCCACATCGCAAAAATCCTTATGGGTAAGGATAAGCCTACCTATGTTCCGCACATCGATGCCGGAGCTTTGGTAAAGGTTTTGAATGCAGACAAGGTTGTCTTGACTGGTAAAAAGATGGAACAAAAGGTTCACTTCCGTTCATCAAACCGCCCAAGCGGTGTGAAGAGCACATCGATGGTCAAGCTTATGGCAGAGAACCCAGGTGAGATTTTGGTGCACGCTGTTAAGTACATGCTACCAAAGAACCGCACTCAAAAGGAGCGTATGAAGCGCCTCATTATTGCCTAATATTGACTATGGATACAACGGAAATCAAGAAGCCGGCTAAAAAGCCAGCTGTCAAAAAGGCCCCTGCAAAGAAAAAGGAAGAAGTAACAGAAGTTGCTGAGTCCCCAGTACTTGCCGATGGTTCCTATATCTACGCGCTTGGTCGTCGCAAGACAGCCATTTCAAAAGTCTATTTGATTAAGAATGGCAAAGGAAAGATCACAGTCAATGGTAAGTCGATGGAAAAGTACTTCACCACCTTTGAATCACGCGACATGGTTCTTTCGCCAATAAAAATGGCCGGTCTCGAAGGAGCTGTCGATGTCAACGTAAAGACACAAGGCGGCGGTCAGCTCGGACAGGCCGATGCAACCCGTCTCGGTATCTCACGCGCCTTGATCGAACTCAACCCAACCTACCGAAAGACCTTAAAGAAACTCGGCTTCCTCATGCGCGACCCACGTGCCAAGGAACGCAAGAAG
>CAIXDN010000007.1 GCA_903918235.1 Candidatus Uhrbacteria bacterium | reverse complement strand
TGTTGGCTCGCCTGGATTTTCTGATCCAGGTAGTACGGCAATGGACCCTGGAACGGTTAAATCGGCGATAGGTTCGTCGAGAGAGGCGTTGTAGTCAAAGTCGATTGAAGGAAGGGCTTCAATCGTTTCTGCGCCCAAATAGCGAGCATCTTTTGCGATCCATTCTGGATGCACTTCTTCTTCTACAAGTGTTTCTCGACCATCGCTTACGATTGAATACAGAATGCTGCGGCTACCCGCATCGAGAGCCGTTGCGCTTTTTGCTTGTAGCTGTGTTGCAACTGTTAATACGCCGATACTTGCTATCACGATATGGAAAACGTAACGATTGGAAATAAAGACAAAGGCAACGCCTCGCATGGAGGAAAACAATTTTCCTACGCGGGTACGTACGATGGTTGTTAGCCGATAGACTGGGAAAAAAAGATAGCGCGTTGCCCAGCTACCAAGAAGAGATGCAATTGGTTGCACGGGTTTCCAAAGTCGTCCGATGTGCCGGCGTGTCGCAGAAAGTCCGCGCAGGGTAGCGAGGGCAATCTTTGCGAGAGCGAGCTTAATTTTTTGTGTTATCATAGCGAAATCTTTTCCCAACTTGAGTCTATGTACTTTATCAGTAATGAAGGGGGGGAGTCAACCATGAGTTGTTAATTTTGCTGGGGTATTTCGTTTATTGTCAAGTTAAAGGATCGTGTCGGTAGTTCAGTGATTCAGCGACATGTAAGGAACAGATTTTTTCTTTGTCTGCGAGATCGGCGATGGTGCGTGATACTTTCAGGAGTCGAAAATAGGAACGTGCTGATAGTCTGTGTGTGTCGACGGCGTGACGAAGCAATAATTTTGCTTCTGGTTCTAGTTCGATAGATCTACGCACGTGATCGGAGCCAAGTTCTGCATTTGTTTTACAGCCTATAAATTTCCATCGATTTGTTTGAATGTCGCGTGCTATCTGTACTCTATTACGGATACATTCGCTGTTTTCTTGCGCGGCGATATCAGTTAGTTCTGCTGTCGGAACTTTAGGCACTTCTAAGAAAAGATCGATGCGATCTAAAAGAGGACCGCTTAGTTTTTTTTGATATCGAGAGAGTTGTATCGCTGAGCATGCACAGGTTCTATCGGGATCGGTCGCGTATCCGCAGGGGCATGGATTCATTGCGCCTACGAGTGTTACTCGCGCTGGAAAGGATAGGGTTCCGTGAGCTCGATTTACTGTTATCGTTCCGTCTTCTAGCGGTTGTCGTAAACTTTCAAGAACGGATCTAGGGAATTCTAGAAATTCATCGAGAAATAATACTCCGCGATGCGCAAGAGAGATTTCTCCTGGTTTTGGAATAGATCCTCCGCCAATCATGGAGGCAGTACTTGCGGTGTGGTGTGGTGCGCGAAATGGGCGGCTGTTTATGATCCCTTCACTAGGAAGAAGTCCGGCAATGGAATGGATGCGCGTTGCTTCTAGCGCCTCATCGAGGGTTAGGCGTGGAAGGATTCCTGGAAATGCTCGAGCAAGTAATGTTTTGCCTGAGCCAGGTGGGCCTTGTAGTAGGATATTGTGGCCACCGGCAGCTGCTATTTCCAACGCTCGACGTGCTTGTGCTTGTCCTCGTATCGCTGAGAAATCTGGACCGAGAAATGGGAGAGCGATGGAATCAGAAACGTCACGAGTGGGTGTGATTGGTATTGCGTTGCCTTTGAGATGTTCGATTACTTCTGAAAGATGGTGTGCCGCGTATACGTTTATGCCTTGGATAAGCGCTGCTTCATTGGCATTTTCTGCAGGAAGAATGATGGAGTGAAAGCCAGATTTTTTGGCGAGTATGGCAAAAGACAGAGCTCCAGAAATTGGTCGAACCGTTCCGTCTAGACCGAGTTCACCGGTGATCAGCGTATGTTGGAGTGCGGTTTTTTCTATTACGCCTTGAGCGGCGAGGATGGAGCAGGCGATGGGTAAATCAAACGGCGTTCCGGTTTTGCGTAAATCGGCTGGAGCAAGATTGATGATCACTCGCGTACGAGGAAAATCCATCTCTGCATGTTTGAGAGCACTTTTTATACGTTCACGTGCTTCTTGAATAGCGGTATCGGGTAAGCCAACGATGATAAATGCTCCTAGTCCAGGAGAGATGTCTGTTTCTGCTTGCACTGGGTGTGCTTCCAATCCGAGAACGGCTGCGGTGTGTATGAGAGAGGCCATTCCTACTCCGTTGTATCAGGTTGGATCTTTTGTCAAGCCTGGTTTATGGAAAAGAAATCCAATAAGACCGATGAGGATGGCTCCGTCGGCAAAGTTTACCGCGGAGCGATTCCAGAGAAGGAGCCAGTCACGAACAAAATGAAGGGTGATGCGATCAAAAAGATTTCCAAGAATTCCACCGATAAATATGCTGAGAAAAATATCGCGTGTTATGTGATGCGTGGCGTTTGATTGAAAAAGATTGTGCAACGCCCAGATGAGGGCGGTGATGGAGATGGTGATAATCAGCCAGAGGGGGATCGGGATGTTGAAGCTTATGCCAAAATTTCTGTGATCCGTAAAACGGATCAGGCTCAGGAGCCATGATCCGTTCATAAGCGTCTCATTTGCAAACAGTGCTGACTTTAGCCACTGATCAAGTACGAATGTTCCGCTAGCTATAATGAGTGCGTAACCTAAGCCTCTTGTGTCAACGTTCTTTTGCATTCGATGCAGGAGGATGAGGTTGGCCGTGCGGTCAATCGTTTTTCATCGATGAGTTGACCACAGTATTTACAGGTGCCGTAGGTGCCGTCATTAATCGATTTTATGGCTTTGATTGTATCTTTTAGCTCGTCTTCTAGCTTTTCACCGATAGAGATTTCATCGGCTAGGGTTGTGACCTCAGAAGCATTATCGTCGTCAGAATTGCCTCCAGATTCTGGATAGTCAGGTATTTTTGGGTTATTTGAACCTGGGTGAAAGCCCATGTCTTTCAAATCTTGCTCAAGACGAGTTTTTTGCTCATTTAACCTGGCTTTTATTTGTTCAAGGATAGCAACATTCATATAGAAAGAGTTTAGCAAAACCGTATGAATACGTAAAGATAATTTGGTTTTTGGAAATTTAAAAGGACCGCAGTGGCACCCTTAATGCATAAGCAATGTGGTGATGCGGTCCTTGGACCGTGATTCGCAGGTCGTTCCCGTGGCGATAGGGAGCCGTGAGGCTACAACCTAGGTTGCTACAAGTAAGACACAGCATGTGGATCTCGGTCCTAAGACTACTCCCTCTACCTGATCCTGGCAGAGCCCTAGATGCACCGAAGTGCAAAAAAATTAAGGTTGCCTAAGAAGATATTAGTTTTGTTTTTTGATTTCCATGAGCTACGAAGTAGCCGGTGGATCAAGTCAGAGGAATGGAATCGACACTCATCAGTATGAGGGTCGGTCCTGAGGGTAGTTTGAAGGTGCACTGTTTTGGCTGTGGGCCGTGGGTTGTGGTTGGGAGTGGTTACCCAGGTGATCATCCGCATTTGGCGGAAGCCGTAAAAGAAAGAGCGAACCGATACGCGACGAGGCATTTTGCCTTTTTGTTGCGTTCCGGGAAAAGAACGAGAAAGGGAAGGAGCGAGACTCGCTGAGAGTCACTACTAGTATAGCATAAAAAAAGATTATTACCTCGTTTGGTAATAATCTTTCTTATTTCTTAACAAATACACTATGTTTGTTAAGAAAATGTTGTTTTATTTTTACGTGATGCTCTGCGTATAACCTGTGTGTTGCTTGTGGATAAATTAATGTTCAAAGCAAATCGATAGATATTGGTTCTCTGAATAGCCTTGAAGGCTTGGGACAGGAATATTTAGAATATCTTTTAAGACGTTGCTAGAAAGTCTTATCCATGGATAGCTTGTTCCGCAGGATGCGGTGTTATTTTGTTCCAATGTTGTGCTAGCATTTGAAATGGCGATGAAGCGAGGCGCGAGCTCAATGAGTTGTCCTTGGTTGTTTTGTCTTTGACCAAATAGACTTGTACTTGTTGATGGTGATGGTAGGAGTCGTTCATAGGAAATTGATCCATCGGGAAGCGTAATGGCTTTTCTTTCTGTTACGCCCATGAGTCCAAGTAGTCGTGCGGCATTTTCTTGATCAAGCGGTTCTGAAAATCCAATATATTTCCCTTTCGTGACATGATTTTCATCAATCCATATCGCGAAGCGTTCAATAGGGGGAAGCGGTTGCCATTGATTTCTGTCTGGTAAGTTGGCGGCATCTAAGAAGACATCGCCAGAAAGTTCGTTCCAGGCTTCATTGTTTACAGAGAACGCAATATCTCCCGCTGGAAGCGGTGTTGTTTGTACGGGAAGCTTCATGTCGCTTGCAAAGCCTTTCCCATTCCAATGAAAAAGAATTTTTGTTGAGCTAGTCGCAATATCTAAGCCAAGTCTCTCTTCTATAATCGAGCTTTCTATAAGAACGGTTGGTTGTTTTGCAAATCCGCGCCAAGCAAGTGCTTCTGTATATTGAAATGGTTTTGTTTCTGTTTGGACTCGTCCTGTGCGTGCGATGAGGCCGCTTGTGAACGTTGTTGTGCCTTTTTTTGTTAGCCAGCGAGGCATAATCGCAAAGGCTTCATTGGAACTTGTGAGTCCGCAAATTACCGGCCAGTCTGAATCAGATGCAAATGCATCCTTACAGACAGCCGGTAATTTTTCTTCTATTGATGCAGGTAGGATTCGCTTTGCGACCTTTGGTGAAATAACGGCGATGATTGTTGTGTTGCTTGGAATCGGGATCGGGCGAGATAGGGCATACCACATGCTGAAAATGAAAATGGATAGTCCTAAGATGACTCCGAGCGCAGAAAGATTCCAAATATTCCAGCGATGGCCATGGCCTTCGCCGAGAATGATTTGGCTTTCCCCATTAAGAACGATTTCAACCGACATGTCTTATTTTGAATCGCGCAATGGTTTGCTGTCTTTTTCTGTTGCGACGTATTTTGGATCCAGACGTTTCATCGAGAGGTTGATGCGACCTTGGCTATCGATCTCAAAGACCACGACTTTTACGGTGTCGCCAATGTTGACGACGTCTTCTACTTTTTCTGTGCGTCCGATAGCGAGCTCGGAAATGTGTACGAGGCCGTCAACCTTTGGAAGGATGTTCACGAAAGCACCGAATGGCATTACACGTACCACCTCTCCTTCATATGTTTCTCCAACGGCAACTTCACGGGTGAGCTCTTTGATCCATTCTACGGCGCGCTTCATGGAATCTGGGTTGTTTGAGGTGATCATTACGAGTCCGTCGTCTTCAATATCGATCTCAACTTTGAGAGCGTCGATGATTCCGTTGATCATTTTGCCACCTGGACCAATGACATCGCGGATTTTTTCTGGGTTGATGCGGAAGGATTCAATACGAGGGGCGTATTGGGACATTTCTTTGCGTGGTTCTGGGATGGCTTTTTTGATTTCTTCCAAAATCTGTAAACGAGCTGTTTTTGCGCGTTCGAGTGTTTCTGTGACGACTGCCCATGGCAAACCCGATGTTTTTGTATCGAGCTGGATGACGGTGATGCCATTTTTTGTTCCGGCGATCTTAAAATCCATACCACCATTACCATCTTCTAGATCCTGGAGGTCGGTGATGACTTGGTAGCGACCGTTCTTTTCATCGGAAGCCATGCCCATGGCGATACCGGCGACTGGTTCGCTGATCGGAACACCGGCGTCGAGAAGAGCGAGGGTTGAACCACAGGTTGCTCCCATGGAGGAAGATCCGTTGGAACCGAGAACTTCGGAAACAACGCGGATAGTGTATGGGAATTGTTCTTTTGGTGGCAAAACAGGCATTAATGCGCGTTCCGCAAGTGCGCCGTGACCGATTTCACGACGGCCAGGACCGCGACTGCTCTTTGTTTCTCCGACGGCAAAGCTTGGGAAATTGTAGTGATGGAAGTAGCGCTTGGTGCCTTGGAATTCCATCGTGTCGAGTGTCTGTTCCATGCCCGGTGAACCGAGTGTGACGCTGGAAAGGACTTGTGTTGAACCGCGTTCAAACAAACCGGATCCGTGTGTGCGTGGCAAAAGACCAACCATAGCTCCGAGTGAGCGGATTTGATCGAGGGCACGACCATCGGCACGGCGCTTTTCATCGAGAATCATTTTTGTGACTTCTGAATCGACGAAGTCTTCCATGATGGACTCGGCTTTTTTGCGATCATCTTTGGAAAGACCGATCTCTGCCATGTTGGCGGCAAGTTCTTTCTTTAGGCGTGAGACAGCGGATTTGCGATCGGCTTTTGTGGCAAGCGGCTCGGCAAACAAAACGCCACGCTTGGTTTCTAGGAATGCCCAAGCTTTGTTTTGGATTTCTACGAGCGCGGCTTTTTTGAGAGCGTCTTCCTCGTTTTTTGGTTTGTTGAGCTCGATTTTTGTCTTTCCGATTTCTTTTGCAATGGTGTTGATCAAGTCGATGACAGGACTCAGTTGCTCATGAGCAAGTTTCATCGCTTCTAGCATTTCTGCTTCTGTGAGCTGATTTGCACCGGCTTCTACCATGATTGTTTTGTCGACGGATCCTGCGACAACAAGGTCAAGATCGCCAAGAACGGTTTCTGCATAGGTTGGCATGACGATGAATTTTCCCTCGATGCGACCGATGCGGACTGCAGCGATGTTTCCAATCCATGGGATATCGGAGATGGAAAGCGCGCTGGCGGCGCCGATGAGGGCTGGGATGTCGGCATCGTTGGCTCCGTCATGGGAAAAGACGGTAGTGACGACGGCGATATCGTTTACGAAATCAGCAGCAAAAAGTGGGCGGATGGCGCGGTCGATCAAACGACACGTGAGGATCGCTTCATCTGTTGCGCGGCCTTCACGTTTTACAAAGCGTGAGCCTTTGATGCGGCCGGCGGCGTACATACGCTCCTCGTAGTCGACCATGAGGGGGAGGTGATCCATGTCATCTTTTGCCTCGCCGAGAACGGCGGTACAGAGAACAACGGTATCGCCATAGCGAACGGTCACGGCTCCGTTGGCTTGTTTCGCAAGTTGGCCTGTACTAATGGTGAGTTTACGACCGGCCCAGTCGATGGAGAATTCTTTTGGAGAGGAAATCATAAGAGAGAGTAAGTAATAGATAGTCGCGCAATCATGGAATTGATGAATCCCTGGTAAAAAATGGGGATCGACAATTTCACGATAAGCGCTGGTCTTTATGTATCATAAAGACTTGGTTTTGCCTATGCTTTGGTAGGTTTTTAGTGTGTGATGCGTATTCTTGGTGAGTGGCCTGTTTCCGGGGGTGTTCCACGACGAGTAGAGCTTTTTTCGCGAGTCGTTTTTTTGTTGTCTTCTTTTTCTGGTTTTTGACGAGTGCGATAACCGATTAAGTAGCGTTCTGGCTCAGCGGATAGGTCTAAAAAGGCATCGGCTACCTCGCGGAGACGGGCATTTGTTGATTCGGCAAAGGCGGCGATTTCACAAATGACTCCGTGAGCTTTTAAGTATTCTACGAGTGGAACAAAGTCACCATCGCCAGTTGCGAGGATAATAACATCGACTTTTGAGGAGATGGAAATGGCGTCAACGGCCATTCCTACGTCCCAATCGGCTTTTTTTGCTCCGCTGGCAAATTCTTGGACGTCTTTGATTTTGAGCTCGATGCCACTGGCGAGTAATGCTTCAAAAAAGGCGGATTCATCGCCGCCTTTTGATTTAGCGACATAAGCGATGGCTCGGCTGATCATTCTGGAACCGGCGACGGATTCTACGAGCGCGGAAAAAGAGACTTTGGAATTAAAGACATTTTTTGCGCTGTGATACATGTTTTGTGTATCAATAAAAATGGCGACACGTTGGTCTGGGCGTTGGATCATCATAAAAAAGTGAGTAGGCTAGTAGAAAGTAGTGAGTAGCCTGAAAAAATTATTGGAACGAGATTATTATACATTGCTTTTGAGGTAAGGCCTATAAAAAAGCCCCGATAGCGTGTGCTTGTCGGGGCTTTTTGTTTACGCTTTGATCTTTACCATTAACTCGTCGTAGGCTTTGGCGTCTTCGCGCTTGAGGTATTTCATCAAACGGCGGCGCTCGCCGACTTTTTTGATGAGACCACGGCGGGACGAGTTGTCCTTTTTGTGGGTCTTCAAGTGATCGGTAAGTTCTTTTACTTCCTCGGTGAGGATAGCGATCTGAACTTGTGGGGAACCGGTGTCTGTTGCATGCGTCTTATATTTTTCAATAATACGCTTCTTTTTGTCTGGGTTGAGCATAGCTTGTCGGCACTTTCGGCCCCAAGGGATCCTTTTGAATCGACTTCGGGCCGGAAGGGCCGGATTCACGTTTCCGTCAGCATTGCCGACGGGACGTATTAAGTTAGTGACGAAAGGCTAGCAAAACGTTACGAAACGGTCAATAATAACCCACCCCTGCCCCTCCCTTCTACGAAGGAGGGGTTCTAACAATGGAAGTCTCCCTTCGTAGAAGGGGAGATTTAGAGGGGGTATGGGCGTTGGCAATAGCGGTTTGGACTGTTAATCTCTCTGCATCTATCTATATGTCTAAACGTCCTGTACAAGAAATTGAGAAGAAATGGCAGGAACGCTGGGAGCAAGATGGTGTTTATCATGCTCAAAACGGAGTAAGTGCAGAGAAATTCTATGGATTGGTAGAGTTTCCGTTTCCTTCTGGTGAAGGGCTGCATGTAGGGCATCCTCGTTCCTATGTGGCGATTGATGCAGTTACGAGAAAACAGCGGATGTTGGGCAAAAACGTTCTTTATTGTATTGGATGGGACGCATTTGGATTGCCTGCGGAGAATTATGCGATTAAGAATAAGGTGAGACCGCAGGATGCGACACAGAAGAATATCGATAATTTTCGACGTCAGTTGAAATCGATTGGTTTTGGTTTTGATTGGACGCGCGAGATCGATACAACATATCCAATGTACTATAAGTGGACGCAGTGGCAGTTTTTGAAGTTCTTCAATAGTTTTTATGATGAGGTAGAACAACGCGCTCGTCCGATTGAGGAATTACCTTTGCATCTCAATAAGGATGATTATCGGATGGCGTATAAGGCGGCGTCGACGATCAATTGGTGTCCGCGTTGTAAGATCGGACTTGCGAATGAGGAGGCGCAGGGAGGAACATGTGAGCGTTGTGGTAATGATGTTGAGAAGCGTGAAAAAGCACAGTGGATGATTCGAATAACAAAATACGCGGACCGACTTTTGAACGAATTGGAGGGAGTTGATTATTTGGAAAAGATCAAAGCGCAACAAATTAATTGGATTGGAAAGAGTGAAGGGGCGTATGTGGATTTTGTTATTTTCGGTTCAAAAAATCATTCTGACAAGGTCACTGTTTTTACAACTCGACCTGATACATTGTTTGGTGCGACGTATTTGGTGATGGCTCCGGAGCATCCTTTGGTTGCGACGTGGTTGAAGGAGGGTGATGTAAAGAACCAAGATGAGGTTCAAGCCTATCAATCAATGTCTGCGGGCAAAACGGAGATGGAGCGAATGGCAGAAGGGAAGGAAAAAAGTGGTTGCGTGCTTGCAGGAATTGAGGCGGTGAATCCGGCGAATGAAGCATCGATTCCTGTTTGGATTTCTGATTATGTTCTTGCCGGATATGGCACGGGAGCGATTATGGCTGTGCCAGCACATGATGAACGTGATTTTGATTTTGCGAAAAAGTTTGATTTGCCGATTGTGCAGGTTGTAGAGAGCGAAGATAAAAAAGAATTACCTTTTCCTGATTATGGCGTTGCGATGAACTCTGGATTTTTGGATATGTTGCCAACATGGAAAGCGAAGGACGATATGGCAAGTTGGTTGAAGGAGAATACTAAAGGTGAAAAAGCGACGACGTATAAATTGCGTGATTGGGTCTTTTCACGACAGCGCTATTGGGGAGAACCAATTCCGATCGTGCACTGTGAGAAGTGCGGATACGTTTCTGTTCCGGAATCGGAATTGCCTTTGACATTGCCGGAGGTGGAGGCCTATGAACCTTTGGATTCCGGGGAGTCGCCTTTGGCGGCGATTCGTGATTGGGTGGAGGTTGCATGTCCTACTTGTGGTGGAAAGGCTGAGCGTGAAACAGATACGATGCCAAACTGGGCCGGTTCAAGTTGGTATTTTTTACGCTATTGTGATCCGCATAATGATAAGGCTTTGGCATCTGCGGAAGCGTTGAAGTATTGGATGCCGGTCGACTTATATAATGGTGATATGGCGCATACGACGCTTCATCTCTTGTATTCTCGTTTTTGGTACAAGTTTTTATGGGATTTGCGTGTGATTCCAGAGGAATGCGGTAATGAACCTTATGCAAAGCGTCGTTCTCATGGAATGATTTTGGCACAAGGCGGTGAGAAGATGGCTAAGTCAAAAGGAAATGTGGTCAACCCCGATGATGTGGTTGGGGAATATGGGGCGGATGTGTTCCGAACCTATCAGATGTTTATGGGTCCGTATGATCAGGCAGTTCCTTGGGATACGAATGGGATTGAGGGTGTGAGAAAGTTTTTGGATAAGGTTTGGGGGCTCTTCGAGAATGCAGAATCTAGAATAGAGAATGTGGAATTGGAGACGCTGTATCATCAGACGGTGAAGAAGGTCTCGGAGGGTATTGATGAGTTGCACTTTAATACTTGCGTATCGCAGATGATGATTTTGACGAATGGCTTTGTGGCTGCGGGTGGCGTTCCTGAATCAATGCGAGAAGGGTATTTGCAGATTTTAGCGCCATTTGCCCCGCATCTTGCGGAGGAGTTGTGGGCGATGATTGGTAAAACGGGATCGATTCATCGATCGGCATGGCCAAGTTTTGATCCGTCGAAGCTTCAGGCTTCTACCTTTACGCTTGTTGTTCAGGTTGGTGGCAAGGTGCGAGCGAAATTGCTCGTGGATGCGGATATTAGCGAGGAATCTGCAAAAGAATTGGCGTTGAATGATGAGAATGTGAAGAAGAATTTGGATGGTCGCGAGCCAAAACAGGTTATTTATGTGAAGGGAAAGTTGGTAAGTATCGTGGTGTAGCGAGTTACATGCTAAAATCGTTCTGATGATTATCGGAACGATTTTTTTATGAAAACAAAAATTAAAAAACTGATTACTCTTTTCTCGCTTGTTGTCCTTTCAGGACAGGGCTGTACGAAAGCTTTACCAGCGGAGACGATTGCCGCATCACAGCCGATTACGCTTAAAGTTTGGGCGGTTGTTGATGATGTAGATGTTTATCAGGATGTTATTGCTGCTTATCGCGTATCACATCCAAATGTAGCGGTAGAGTATAGTCGTTTTCGTTTAGAAGAATATAAGAGTCAATTATTGAATGCTTTGGCGGAAGATCGTGGTCCAGATGTCTTTTTGATTCATAATACGTGGACGAATGAATATGCGACAAAGACAGTCCCGATGCCGACCACAACTAAAACAGCTTATCGTGTGACTACGGGTAGTATTAAAAAAGAGTTGACATGGGAGATGCGTACAGAGCCGACATTGAGCATGATTGAGTTTAAGAACCAATATGCTGATGTTGTTCAGCACGATTTATTGCGCACGATTGATGTATCGACGGATGCACAGAAAAAAAATTATCAAGAACGTCTCATGGGTGTGCCGATTGGCGTTGATACGATGGCCTTGTATTACAATAAGGATTTGCTGAATGCGGCTGGTATCCCTACGCCAGCTGAAAATTGGTCTCAGTTTTCTGAACAGATTAAGCCCTTAACTAAGGTTGATGCGCAAGGAAATATTTTGCAGTCAGCGGCTGGTATTGGGACGGCTGATAATGTGGAAAGAGCTACGGATTTACTTACGTTGCTTATGATGCAGAGTGGTCAGGATATGGAGGATGACGCTGGGTATCCTGTTTTTTCAAAGATGCCAGCGATTATAACGAATGCAGAAAATCCGCCATCACATTTAGCGCTTCAATTTTATATTGATTTTGCTGATCCAAATAAAACGGTTTATACCTGGAACAATCAGATGCAAAATTCATTGGATGCCTTTACATCTGGACGAACTGCGTATTTCTTTGGGTATGCTTATCAATATGATTTGATCCGCGCAAATGCGCCAAAGATTAATTTAGGTTTATCAAAAATGCCTCAGATTGAGGGAAACGATCAAAAGAATTTTGCCAATTATTGGAACTGGGTTGTGGCAAAGAAATCTCTTCATAAGGACGTTGCGTGGAACTTTTTGATGCAGATGACGCAACCCGATTTGTTGCAAAAGATCCTAACAAAGGCCAAGCGTCCAAGTGCACGAAAGTCTTTATTGGCGGCGCAGTTGCAAGATGAGCGTATCGGCGTATTTGCTTCTCAGGTATTAACAGCAACGAGCTGGTATCGAGGAAAGGATTCTGCGGCGATGGAGCAGATTTTGCGAGAGCTTATTGTTTCTGCGGCAAGTGGGACGCCGTTAGTAAAAGCGATTAAGTTTGCTTCCGATCAAATAGCGATGACGATTAAGTAGGTGATATGATACTTGATATGAAGTCAAAAGTTCTCGGTTTCGCCTTTGTGTTTGGTTTATTTTTTGTTCGTGCTCAGACTGTGTGGGCTGCTACTTGTCCACCAACGGAGTTAACGGCGTCTCAAGCGACGTCTATGAGCCTTTCGGCTACGGCTCCAGAGATTGCAACGATGAGTTGTCAGACCTTGACGGCAGAGGTTACTCCGACGCAGCGTTTACAAAAATGTATTTCTGGTGCCTGTCCTGGTGATTCTACGGTTATGTGCTGCTTGCCGGGTACGGGTGCGGTGCGAGGGCTTGCGCCTGCTGCTCCTGCGAGTCCTGCTACTGGCGGGAGCGGTGGAGCGCTTAAGCTTCAAATGCCGACTTGTACAGAAAATGGAAACTGCGGATTGGATGATATTCTGCAAATGGGTGTGAATTTTGCGAACTTTTTGTTTGGTATTTCTGGAGCTATTTTTCTTGCGATTTTTGTTTATGCCGGATTTAAGTATATTTTCTTTGCTTCAAATTCTGGTACAGCTAAGTCGTCAAAGGATATGCTTGTGAATGCGACGATTGGAATCGTGCTTATGTTTGGTGCGAGCGCACTTGTTACTACGATTTATCAATCTGTTCGTACATCGGCGACTGAGAGTATAGCTGGCGGTGCAGATACTTGTGTGAGCACTCATGCCGGTCACGCCTGTCAGGAATTGACCGTAGCATGGACAAATGTGACAGCTAGAGAAGCTGAAATTACAGCAAGGCATTGTTATAAGAATTTGTGTGGAAGTGGCAATATTAATGTTTGTTGTCCGGTGACGCTTCCTACGCCATAATGTCTATATGTATATTGCTTATTGGAGGTTGCAGATTCTTGGGTGTTTGCTTGTTGTTGGAATAGTGATGCCTCTTACGGTTTTGGCGGTGGGTGTTGGCGTGACTTGCAGTACTGTTGCTCCTATTGTTGCTTGTGACGCTGGACTTACTTGTACGGGTACTCCTTCTAAATGTGTAGCACCTCCAAGTTGTCCCTGTTCTTGTACGATTCAAGCGCCGAGTGGTCGTACAACGGTTTCGTTGACTGTTTCTAATGTTGGTACAGCGACGGGACCGCAGAATGTGGAAGAGGCGCGGACAAAGTGTCAGCAACAATGTACGGAAAGGGCGACGACGGTAAGCGGAACTGGTACGCCAACGCTTGGAACTTGTCCCGCATCACTGTTTGGTTCAGCGCCCACTACGCCTACTCCGGCAACTGGTGGCGAGACTGCTGGAGGTGGATCTGGTTCTGTGACGTTGTATAATCCGCTTGGTGCGGATGTTGGTGTGGCGGAGTTTGTCGGTCGTGGTATTAAGGCGGTGATTGGAATTATTGGTGCATTTGCTTTGTTGATGTTTATTTATGGTGGTGTGATGTGGATGACGGCTGGTGATAGTAAGCGGGTTGATTCTGCAAAGGAGATTTTGAAAAATTCTACGATTGGCCTTTTGTTGATTTTTTTCTCGTATAGCATTGTTACGCTTGTCTTTAGTCTTTTAGGCGGAACCGTATGAAGAATATTTTTCAAAAATTGCTTGTTCTTGGATTTGTTTTTGCTTTTGGGGTGGTGATTGTGCCGAGGGTTGCATTTGCTTTAAATGTTGGAGATGCTTGTAGTGGTAGTTGTGATGTTAGCGGAGGTACATGTACTACTGGTGTGGGATGTTATTGTTCTGCTAGTTTTGATGGGCGGTGTGTTCCACGTGGCTCAGTTGGAGTTGCTTGTACGGCTACTGATCAGTGCCAATCGGGTTTCTATTGTCCTGATACTGGGAGTCGTGTTTGTACGGCGCGATTACGTTCTGAGGATGAGCCTACGCGTGCTTATTGTTGGTGTAAAAAAGAGGATGGAACTTGTGAAAACCATGTAAAAAATGATGCACCGGCTGGAACGAGAGGAGCATTAACTTGTGATCATGCGGGCACTGCTTTGGACGGCTCGTCTGCACAAGATACATTGGTTTGTGAGGCTTATTGCCATTATCGTGGTTGGCAGGCTGTTCATTGTGAGCCTGTTGGAACTTGGCATAATTATGCAACGGTGAGTGATGGGCTTCCTGATACGAGTCCTAATCATTGTAAAGTTACGACGGACGCTCCTACTGAGACGCCTACTACTACACCAGCTGGTTTGGGGGATGGTGGGGAAAATCGGTTTACGCCAACGGATTTTCATTTGCAAAATCCTCTCGGAACGACGGATTTTAAAGATATTGTTAGTAAGATTATTCGTGCGGTACTCGGGGTTGTTGGTGCGTTGTTTTTGGTGATGTTTATTTATGGTGGTGTGATGTGGATGACGGCGGGTGATAGTAAGCGGGTTGATACGGCAAAGAAAACATTTGTGAATGCGGTGATTGGAATGGTGATTATTGCTTTCTCTTATTCAATGGTTACTCTTGTCTTTAATATTGCGGGACAAGTAGCAGGCGGTTGATTGATAGTTGTGGTATACTTTAAAAGTCGTTCTGCTCTTTAACGTGGGACGTACGATATCTTTGACTATGAGAAAGGAGGTGACATACGCATGACTTTACGTATGAAAAAGCTTGTTGGATTTGCAGCTACTGTCGGCATTCTTGCCGCCACAGCTCTTCCAGCTGTCACCTTTGCCGCTGCAGCTCCTTTGACCGCTGATACACTTGGTATGACCGCGGTTCAAGACAGCATCAGCCTTGGCTCTAATGATGTCCGTTCTACTGCTGCCAGTATTATCAACGTTGCTCTTGGCTTCCTTGGTATTATTGCCGTTGTAATCGTTCTTCTTGGAGGTTTCAAGTACATGATCTCCGGTGGTAATGAGGAAAAGACCTCAGAAGCTAAGAACTTAATTGTTTCCGGTATCATTGGACTCGCTATTATTTTGTCCGCTTGGGCTATCACGCTTTTCGTGGTTGGACAGCTTATCACAGCTACAGCATAATCTTACGCCGGCACAGTGCCGGCACTTACTACATGTCACGTCACTCATTTATCACTGCTCTCTTAACTGCTTCACTTATTGTGATGCCGGTTATGGCGTCGGCGCAACTTACGCCTGCGAGTACTGGACTTGCTGGCGCAGCCGCAGGAACTGGATTGTCTACGTCTTGTACCGGGACGGCTTGTCTTGTTACGATTGTTGGTAATGTGATTAGTTTGGTACTTGGTTTTTTGGGAGTTATTCTCTTGGTGATGTTGCTTTATGCGGGTTTTCTTTGGATGACGTCCGGAGGAGATTCAAAGGGAGTTGAAAAGGCCAAGACGATGATTTTCAATGCGGTTGCCGGTATCATTATTATTGCCGCTTCTTATGCGATTGCCGCATTTGTCCTAGGACAGTTAGCTGGGATTACAGGAGGTGGTGGAACTGGTGGCGGAGTCCCTGCGACGGGTAGCGTTCCGGCAGGTGGCACATGCACAGATTCTGTTCAATGCGCTAATTTAACATTAACGTGTCAGAGTGGAGTTTGTACGTTTGTTCCATAATTATTACTGACGTGTATTAAGTATCGGCGCTGTTGTCCGTTTAGGTAAGGTTTTATTCTCAATTGATCTATGAACTTAAATAAACTCTATTACGCTGTTGGTGCTGGTCTGTCCGTAATGGCGGGGTCACTTCCGATGGTTGTGCATGCTGCTAACAATCCGTTTGGTGAAGCAGGTGCGGCTACAACACAGTTGGGCGCGGCTGGAGCAAGTGCGGGCATTACTACAACAAAAGAACTTCCACAAATTATTGGAACAATTGTTAACGTTGTTCTTGGTTTCATGGGAATTGTTTTATTGTTTTATTTAATCTACGGAGGTTTTCTTTGGATGACTTCTGGTGGAGAATCTAAGGGCGTTGATGCTGCTAAGAAGATGATTCAGAATGCTATTATTGGTCTTGTGATCATTGTTTCTTCTTATGCAATATCAAGTTTTGTTCTTTCGCAGCTTGTTGCAATTACAGGCTAATCTGATTGTTTGTTTAACATAAAACCCGCGAATGCGGGTTTTATGTTTTTTGAAATGAAAACGACCGCTGGAATTCTTCTTGCGAAGAACTCATAGCGGTCGTAGTCAGAGTAGGAGCGGAACTAGGGTGTGCCTGGTTGTCCGCAAAGGGCGTTTGAGATCTGCCTTTCCATGCTTCCTTCCATCGAGAAAGTGAAGTTGCCGCGATATGCTGGCGACGTTGCGATACGGCCGCCAGCTGATCGATAGCAGAAGAAGGTGATCTCGTGCTCGTTCTGTTCCGTATGGTCCACAAGGGGGACTCTTACGGACGTGTATGACGTGCCGTTCATACGGCGCGGAATTGCGGGCATTGCACACATCCCGCTTGTGTCGCTGACCATCAGAGGTGTTCCGCCGCTGAACGTGTGAACGATGCGACCATCGATTGCGATGGCGACATCGAACACGCTTGTGTTGATGATCGTGTAGACCATCCCTTCAAGATTGCCTGGATTCCAGGGCTGTGACCCTGGAGTGAAGGCCATCGTCGAGTTGAGCATGCCTGATCTCAGCATGCCGTTGCCGTCGACGCCATCACACATCTGGAGCATCCCATTGCTGGGTGCTTGGCGTGCTACGTATGGCGCGGGCCTGGGTGAGGTGACTTGGGGTGTCGGCCTCGCGGGGGGCGGTGTGGGGATGGATCGGGCGGGGCGGCCGGCCATAAGGTCGGCGTTGTCTCGCTCGAGCTCCGTGTTCCGCGCCTCGATGGCTGAGGCGCGTGCCTCGGAGCGATCGAGTCGGGCGACGAGCGAGGACATATCCACGCTTGCACCACACGCGGTGAGTGAAAAGATCATGAAAAGAGCGAACTTGAGATTGGTCATCTGGAATCTCCTTTGTTTTTGGAAGAAGAATTTCTTCCCTCGAAAGCGACGATAGGGTCATCGGTTTTGAGGGAAGGAGCTCCAGGTGTGATCCTGGAGCTCACTTCAGAAGTGTAGGAACGGTTATTGTGGAAGATGGTCTTCCGCTGCTTGGTCTTCCAGCGCTTCAATACGCGCTTGAAGATTTTGGTTGACTGTTTGTGGTGCTCCGGTGGTGCTTTGTAGCGGTACCGAAACGGATGTTGTTTGCGCATCCTCGCTCCATCGTTGGCGCGCTTGGTGGGCGGCCATGACGAGTTCAGGATTGGTGTATCCTGTTCCCGTGTATACGGATCCCCCGTAGGGTTGGACACGTCCGCGTGTGCCGATGGGCAGTTCGGCTGAGGCTTGCATCTGCATGCCGAGCGTGGGGTTGCCGTACATGCCGGTCATCTGCGGACGACCGTAGCCCATGGCACAGCCTGTGCCGTGCATGAGAATTGCGAAGCCGATGACGATGATGAGAGTCTTCACTTGTCTTCTCCCTTTCGGATGCCGGGTGTGATGGTGAGACCGCCCCAGGCGTAGCCGTTGGCTCCGCCGTAGACTTCACCGCCGGATGAACCCATCGCCGCTTGTGGCGTGGTCTGGCGGTAGCAGTCTTGCTGAATGGGAGACATTTCCTCCCAGTTGAGCACTCGTCCGCCTTGGTAGACGGGGAGAAGCGCTTGCCGTTCCGCTAGACACTCGCGATAGCGAGGCGTTGATACGATGGACTCACGATGCGAGAACCAGATTCCCGCGACGTTCGTTTCCGTTACTTCGACTCTTCCGGCCGCCGTGTCGTAGTTAGTTGACGCTGATCCGCAGGCCTGACAGCTCGCGAAAACCGCGAAGCAGAGTAGGGCTGCGAAGGCGTCGGTTGTGATGACGCTCAAGAACTGGTGATACTTCATCATCGGAAACCTCAATCTTTCTGTGTAGGTGAACTGTCCAAAGAGCTTGTTGATCTGATTTGGCGCATTGCCTATATCAGTATCCAACATAGTAATATAACATAATTCGAGCTTTTTGTCAAGTAATTTAACCTGTAATATTAGCCAAATAATGAAGGCTAATCTTAGCGGAATATCTTTTTGTTTATCTTTATTGACAAAATTAGATTATTGTGATATCATACTATGTTCATTTGAGAAGGATTCTCTTCAAGAATGATGCTGTTTCAAAACTCGAGAAAGAAGGTGTTTATGTCTGGTAAGAAGAAGGGTGGCGGAGCTTCTCGTACGGATTTCGTGACGCGGCTCTTGGAGGTTTTCGGAGAGCGCGGAGGAGAGATCTTTGGATCTAAGATCGGAAACCTGCTCAGTGGATCGATGATAGTATCGATCGCAGGCGTTTTGGGAACGGTGGGCATTGATCCGGAAACGGTTTTGAATGCTCTGCCGTATCTCGGGAAACTCCCGATCTCGAAGGATCTCTTTGCGGACACTGCAGAGGGTGCCCTTCGCGGTTTCGCGGAGCACCTAAGGCCGCTCCTCAAGGTAATGCCGGCTGAAGAGAGTGCGCAGAAGCTCTGGCTTTCGAAGGAGTTTGACTCTTTCAAGAGTGAGGCAAAGAAGAAGGCTGTGAAGTCTTCGGCGGAGCCTTTGCGGCGCAATCTGTTTGAGGTCGTGGCTGGGCTTAAGCCTGGACTAAGAGACCAGATGGATCAAATAATGATTAAGCTTCCTGCACATGGGTGGTCTGACACGTTTACGCGTGGGAAGGCTACCACGGAAGGCAGACGCCGGGCGTTCTCGGAGGAGCTTGTCGTTGACATGCTTGAAACGCGTGATCCGGTGTATCGGGTCATGAAACTCGAGACCATGGTCTACGCTGCTCCTCTCCTCAATCCGCCAAAGACGGGAATTGCTGCTTTTCTCGAGAATCTTGAGAAGCAGGTCATGGCTGAGGCCGAGGGTCTCAAGCCCGACGGTAAGCACATGAAAAAGTTTCAGGCGGATGCAAAGGCGTCTGCTGACGCCAGTAGGCATGTCGTCAACCGAGTGAATCACTTGCTCGGTAGTAATAAGTCTAAACTTCCCAAACTCTGAGGTGAATGATGAGTGAAACGATTAAAAACAAGCTGATCGATTTTATTGGTACTCTTCTCGGAGTGTTTATCCCGGTCATGTACTTGGATACTCTCTCTGGAGGGCGTCAGCGACTGGAGGAATCCGCTGCTAAGGCAGCAGCGAGGGTACGACTTTGGTGCCAGTACAACCTGGCCGTGATCCTACGGCCCTGGTTCGTGATTCTTGCGGGCTTTGTGCTCGTGGTCACGATGGGCATGGCATACCTGTATTGGCAGTATGCCTCGGTGGAAGTTTCCACGGTATGGTTCTTGGGTTGGCTCGCTTTCAACCTGTCTCTCGTCGTAGCGCTTGTTGCTCTTCGAGTCAGGCTTCAAGCGGTCAGCCCGATCAACTCGACGGATTTTCAGAGATTGATGGATGATCCGGATCAGGATGCTGCGCGTGCTCTCCTTGAGACTCATTTTGGCCCCTCTGGTCGAATGAGTTCCATGGTTGCATCGTTGCTCCTTATCACCATCCCGTTCCAAGCCATCTCGATGATGGTGTTCGCATCTGCGATGAACGGTGCGGGTATGCCCTGGGCTGTGAGCGCAATCTTTGTTTTGGTTGCGCTGCTTCTCGCGGGTCTTGGACTCGCTATCGCGATTTCTATCGCACTACTTCTCGGCACGACGCTACGAGTGGTGGGATCGATCGCTTTCTCGCTCTTCAAGGGCGGATGGGATTCGATTATCACGATGCTGCCTAACATCGAGGGAGAAGAAGCAAAGTTGCTTCTTGAGAAGGACCTTGGCAAGAAATTGTCTGAGGTCTGGAGCCTGTTCCAGAAGGCGCTTCTCAGTGAGCCGGGCAAGGCCAGCGTTGGGCTGGCTGCGCTGTTCATTGTTTGGCACCATCCGCTCGAGGTGGTTTTCCTGACGCTGCTCTTCGTGGGCCTGACGTTCTCGACGGGCTTTGAGCACATGACGGGGAACAAGGTCGAGGACAAGGTTGCGCGCGCTGGACGTGTTGTCAGCGGATTCTTCCTGTTCGGGTTTTTGTACCGAATGGCGGAGATGTGGCGCTTTGGTCTCGGTAGTAGCGAGTGGTACTGGACGTATGGCGACACGAAGCTGCAGATCTTCTCGTTCTGGAATCGGATTGTTCCTTGGTGGAATGGTTTGATTGACATGAGCTGGTGGCAGGCACTTCTGGTCGTCATCGCGATGAGTATCGCAATCAACTACATCCTCAAACTGCAGGAGGGTGTGCGGATGAAGCGGTTGAAGTACACGCTCGTCACGGTTTGTTGTCTGGTGATCGCTGCGGTTCTGGTTGGCTTTGTTGCCAATCGAGCTTCGGTCGATGCCCGTGTCGATCCCGTGTACGTTCCGGTCGAGCGTGCTTCGGTGGAGCCTTCATCGTCGCCGGTGGCTGCGGTGCATGTTCCGGATTCCATCGATCGGATGATGGTAGCGCCGACTACGGTTGCCGCACTACCCAATCTCGGTACGATGCCGATGGTTCCGCCGTTTGTACCTTCGGTCCGGATTCCTGTTGCTCCTACTGTTCCCGCTGTTCATTCAGCGAGTTCAAGCGGAGCTCAGGTCTCCAACATGTGTGACCGCATTTCGCGAGCGGTCAACCTTGCGGATTCGTTCCGTGAGAGTATGCGACATCGCTATCACTGCGATGGATAGTTCTTTCTGCCCTAGTGGCAATCTTCTGATTAACACCTGTTCCAATTCTGGAGCAGGTGTTTTTCGTTTTCATAAATACTTATCCACTGTTTTTAGTTGACTCGGTTGGTCGGTGTGATAAGACATTTGGGTCAGACAGACCAGCCTTTCACTCTCGTGAGAAACGTTCTTGATCGTTTGTCGCGAGAGCGAGAGGCCGAGCCTCTCACTGTTCGTCGGCTCCATGCTTGCTGATGAATAAAAAAAACATCCCTTGATTGGGATGTTTTTTTCTTTACGGTGTTACCGGTTCATCGTCATCGCGTAGAAGCTCTTCTAGGGTCGGTTCACCCCAAAGATTGAATTCACGGAGAGACTTATCAATGAGATCTTCTGCTTCATCAATGTCCATCATCTCTTCGAGAATCAGTTTATTAATCATCTCGGCCCGGATGTCGGCTTTTTGGCGAATGGTTCCGGTTTCATCGTAACACATTGCGCGTAGTTGTTCTTTTGAGAGCATAAGGTAGGCTGTTTGTAGTATGAAGTTATGGGCCAAGTATTACAAGTTTATTGCTTTATGGATGACATCGCTGTTGCCGATGGCGCTTCCTTTGTATTTGGTTCGTTTCAAGATAGGTCTTTTGCCGACGACATTGCTTGAGATGTATTTGTTTGTTTGGTTTGTTGTTGCCTCGATGGGATATGGGATGAATATTTGGAAAAATTGGCAGGGGAGGTGGTCGATTATTTTGTGGGTCGTTGCGAGTTTAGCTGCTGTTTTTTGGTCGCCGTCGATTGTGACGGGATTGGGATTGTGGAGAGCATATGTGTTGGAACCGGTTTTGGTTTTTGTTTTGTTGTTTGGATTGCGAGAGGTGATTGATCGCAAACGATTGGAATATGCAATGTGTGGTGTGATTGGCGTTGTTGGTTTGTGGGCGTTGATTCAGTTTGTTACCGGACAGGGGATTCCGAGTCCGTGGAATGTTTCCATTGCCGATGGTCGACGTGCGACGGGTCCGTTTCCGTATCCAAATGCATTAGCGCTGTTTGTTGTGCCGATGGGTGCATATCTGTTTTCACGATTTTTCAATACCTCACCCTCGGTCCCTCTCCTTCGGAAGGAGAGGGAGGATTGGTTTATGCTTGTTGGTTGGGCGATGGTGGGATTGTCGGCGTTGCTTGCGAAGAGTGATGGGGGGATGTTGGCGCTCGCTTGTGCGACTTGGTTTGTGTTGGTGGTTCGGAAAGAGACGCGACGCTTTGCGATTGTGATAGCGGTGTTAGGAATTGTAGTGGTAACGCTTGTCGCACCGGTGAGAAATGCGTTTATGGAGCAGGCGACCTTTTCCGGATGGTCGGGGAGAGTGAGGACGTGGACGTGGACGGAGACGTGGAATATGTTGAAAGATCGTCCGATCCTCGGTGCCGGATTTGGCGGATATCCGATCGTGTTTGAGCCGTATCATGAAAAGACGTTTATCGAGATTTTCCAATATCCGCATACGATCGTGTTTAATGTGTGGACGGAGACGGGATTGGTTGGGTTGTTTGCGTTTGGATGGATTGTCGTTATGTGGATTCGGAAACGGGTTTCTTGGATCGCTATGGCGCCGCTGATTGCGATTTTGGTGCATGGTTTAGTGGATGTTCCGTATTTTAAGAATGATTTGGCGATTGTGTTTTGGTTACTTGTGTTTTTGACGACGGTTTCGCTTGACCAAGAGCCTGTAAAACGCTAGTATTTTCGCGCGTTGGAGAGGTGCCCGGTCATTCGACCGGGTAAAGCAGAGTTGAATAGACTCTATATGCATTATGTGTATTTGCTACGCCTAGCCAATGGCGATATTTATAAGGGAAGTACTTCTGAATGGCAGAGGAGGCTTCAACAACATATCGACGGACAGGTGCCTTCGACCGCACCGTATCGTCCCGTGAAGTTGATTGCCTATGAGGCGTATAGCCACATCAGTGATGCTGTTCGTAGAGAAGATTTCCTGAAAACAACTGAAGGACGACGGTTGCTGAAGCAGCAGTATCGAGATGCGTTGGCTGACGTATAAGGAATAAGGAAAGGTGGCAGAGTGGTCGAACGCGCTGGACTCGAAATCCAGTATACCTTTACGGGTATCGAGGGTTCGAATCCCTCCCTTTCCGCCATAACGAAACCGCCCGAGTGGGCGGTTTTTGTATTCATCGTGTATCATTATCGACATATGGCTTCGCTTGTTTTAGTGCGTCATGGGGAATCGAGGTGGAATCTTTCTAATCGATTTACGGGTTGGATTGATGTTCCGTTGAGTGAGGAGGGGATTCGAGAGGCTCGAGTTTGCGCGAAACACTGCAAGTCTTTTGATTTTTCTGCGGCGTATACTTCTAAACTTGAGCGTGCTCACTTGACGTTGTTTTTGATTTTAGCCGATCAGGATCGTACGGGGATTGTTCAACATGAACATGATGCAAAATATTATCGTTGGACAAAGTCATCAAATGGTTTTGGGATACAGGAAATTCCCGTGTTTGAAACAACGGCATTGAATGAAAGATATTATGGATCTTTGCAGGGACTTGATAAGGACGATGCGGTTAAAAGATATGGTGCAGAGAATGTATTGAATTGGCGACGTGGATATCATGCTCGTCCGCCGGGTGGAGGGGAGTCTCTTGAAGATACGTTGAACCGAGCACAGCCGTTTCTTGTAAAGCAGATTTTACGTCGTGTAAAAAAGGGTGAGGATGTTTTGGTTGTTGGACATGGCAATACCTTGCGTACGGCGATCAAGTATCTCGAAGGAATTAGCGATGAAGATATTGCATTTATTGATCTTCCAAAGGCGCGTCCGTTGGTTTACTCGTTTGTTCAGGGAAAATGGATGCGTACTTCTGGCGACTATACGTTTAAGCGACCGTTGAGATAGAGCGATTGAAAGAAACCTTTTGCGCTTGCGTATACCTAGGGGGTAGGTATAATAGTTTTTGATAT
>CAIXDN010000006.1 GCA_903918235.1 Candidatus Uhrbacteria bacterium | reverse complement strand
CCGAATAATTTCTGACGTGAAAAATCTCTCCTGAAACTGAGTCATCTCGCGTATTGCTTCATCCGTAAAGTCTTGTCCTACCGGCGCAATAATCAACTTATCATCGTCATCATTAAGCCGGTGAATATATCCAACGCACTCTCCAAGGAACTCTTCCACGGGCTCATCGACACCAAGAAGATACGCATCCAACTCCTCACCATCAGGCGACATCGTCCCAGGGATACAACCGTAATTAACTCCATACACAATATCCGCATGTTTCGGATGCACAGACCCAATCTTTCGTTCTACCTTCATTGTAACCTCCTTACCCAAAAACTCTTTTGCAACTGAATAGTGAATCTCGAAAAATTCCACACCGCTACTAAATACATTTGGCTCAATAGACGCCTCTCCAGGCTTTCCCTTCACGGTAATCGCCGTAACAATAGCTCCCAATCTTGAATCTTCAAGAATCGCTTTTAACTTTCGTAAGCGCATTTTCTTTTCTAGATCTGTTTTTCCCATATCTTTCATGAGAAAAACAAGAGAAAACGTATGCCCAGCTTTTCCAAGCTGAGTAACCGATCGGCGAAAATCAGAAAAATCTCCATCAAGAAAAAGCTTCGAAACCTCTAAATCACCAAGAGACTCAGACGGAGAAGGAATACCAGGAAGTTGTTCAGAACTCATAAGCAAGACAATAAATCAAATACTGATTTGGAGTATATCAATCATGCTTAAGGAGCAACAGAGCTCAAAAGAGCAATGGACCCTTTTGATGTTCATGCGAACCTGTTAGCCTACAATCATGCAGACGCTTCAAGCCTTCCGTAAAATCTTTGACCCCCATTTAGCAGCCGTTTTAAAAAAACGGACACAAGCTACGGGCAAGTTTACGAGCGATCAAGACGTAAAAAACCTTGTAGAGTATGCCAGTGCTTTAACGTTATCCGGAGGTAAACGCGTGCGCCCCTACCTTGCATGGACCATGTATCAGGCATTTGACGGAAAAAAATCGAACGCCGTCTTGGACACACTTGCCGCGCTTGAATTATTTCATATTTTTGGGCTCTTGCACGATGACATTATCGACCGTGGCACAACACGCCACGGGATTCCAACAACGCAATATGCAGTTGCAACACGTTTAACAAAGCAAAAACGTCGTGGTGACCTCCCACATATTGCAGAAGGCCAAGCAATCCTGCTCGGAGATTTAATCTTTGCTTGGGTCACACAGCTATTACACGCTCCCCAATTTAATACAACGATCACACAGCGCGTATCATCACATTTTTACCGCATGGTAGACGAAGTCGTGATTGGGCAAATGCTCGATGTCGATCTCATGACACGCGTCTCCGCCTCTTCGCAACTTGTTAATGAAAAGATGCGTTTAAAAACAGCGAGCTACACCTTTGTACGTCCGATGCAGATCGGTGCAGCGCTTGCAGGTGCGTCTAGTAGCACGGATCGGTTCTGCGAAGAATTTGGAATCGCGCTCGGACTCGCATTTCAAATTCAAGATGATTTATTCGATCTTATATTACCCGCCAAACAGCTCGGAAAAGCCGCATTTTCTGACCTCTCCAATCGGCAACACACGGTTTTCACACAATACATTTTTGATCATGGAACCTCTACACAAAAAAAACAGCTCGCACATCTCTTTGGAGCCACGCTTTCGGAAAAAGATCGATCAAAAATCAAGACCCTGTTCACAGACTCCCACGCTCTAGCGCATGGCGAACAGCTCATGAACAAACAATTTGATATCGCCACCAGCGCAGGACAGCGCGCAAAGCTACCAAAAAACGCAAAACAAGAACTCCTAGATCTTGTGATGTACATTCGTCATCGTACATTATGAGCAGTTCTCATCTCGAACAGGCTTTTGCCGAGTGTCGCACTTATCTAGAAACGCATGGCAAGAGCTATGCATATGCCACACGCTCATTCCCGTTATCGATGCGTAATGCAACGTATGCGCTCTACGCATTTTTTCGTATTCCCGATGAATTCGTTGACAATCCAGATCAGAATCCAACCGAAGCTCTTTTGAATTGGAAAAAACAATGGCATGACGCCTATACCTCGCGTCGTTCACCACATCAAGTCCTATTTGCTACCGCAGAAGTATTTCATCAATACAATATTCCTTTTGAATATTCAGAAGATTTTCTCAACGCGATGCTGCAAGACATAACCGTTGATCGCTACGCCACCTATGCAGATTTAGAAAAATACATGTATGGCTCCGCGGCAGTTGTAGGGCTAATGATGTCCCACGTTATTGGCTACACGGACGAGAGAGCGTTGACCTACGCAACAAAACTTGGCTATGCCATGCAACTCACAAATTTCCTTCGAGACATCCGCGAAGATCTTGAGGACCGCGGTCGCATCTATCTTCCACAAGAGGACCTAAATCGTTTTCACGTAACAGAAGCTGATATAAAAAATCAGCGCGTCACACCAGCGTTCAAACAACTCATGCAATTTGAAATTGCCCGCGCCGATCAGCTCTATGAAGAAGCAAATCAAGGCATTGCCCTTTTACATCGCGCTGGTCGTCCTGCGGTCCAAATCGCAAGCGACCTCTACCGCCTAATTTTACGGAAAATTGAATCGGCTGAATACAAGATATTTACACAGCGCGTAAGAACAAATCTCCTTGAAAAAGCCTGGCATTCCTTCTGGGCATCACGTAAGGTGTAGAAATATGAAAAAACACGTCGTAATCATCGGCTCCGGTTTTGGTGGGCTCGGCTCTGCGTGTTTACTGGCCAAATCAGGATACAGCGTCACGGTGATAGAAAAAAATGAAGCCTGCGGTGGTCGTGCAAGTGTATTCTCAAAACAAGGTTACACGTTTGACATGGGGCCATCTTGGTATTTGATGCCGGACGTTTTCCAACAATTCTTTCGACTCATGGGAGAGCGCGTAGAAGATCATCTTGATCTCAAAAAACTGTCTCCGTCCTATCGCATTTTCTTCAAAGACATTGAAAAAAATGGCGTCTCCCCACTCGTCGTAAACCTCACCTCAAATATCGAAAAAGATATTCTTCTCTTTGAACAACTTGAACCTGGCTCTGGACAACAACTACGCAACTACCTTGCGTCTGCAGCGTATCAATACACAATTGCAAAAGATCGATTCATGTATAAAAACTATGATTCAATCTTTGACTTTTTCAACCGTGACACCTTGATTGAAGGTCGCAAGCTTTCCGTTTTTCAAAACATGGATCGCTATGTACGTCGCTACTTCCACTCGGATGAAATCCAAAAAATCATGCAATACACCCTGGTATTCCTAGGGAGTTCTCCATACAACACCCCCGCGCTCTACAACATTATGAGTCACATCGACTTTAATATGGGCGTATTTTACCCAATGGGTGGAATCTACAAGATTATCGATGCCCTTGTTACGATCGCAAAAAAACACGGTGTCACATTTCGTACAAATGCACCCGTCGCAAAAATCTTGATTGAAAACAAAAAAGCGATTGGCGTTGAACTTGAAAACGGTGAACGAATTCTTGCTGATATCGTCATCTCCAATGCAGATATCCATCATACAGAAACAAAGCTACTTCCACATTCTGCTCGCGAACATTCTGACAAGTATTGGAAAAAACGCGTCCTGGCACCATCGGCATTTATTATGTACCTCGGAATCAATGGTCGCGTTCCAGAACTCACGCATCACAATCTTGTCTTCTCCAGAGATTGGAAAAAGAATTTTAGCGAAATTTTTGATGACCCAAAGTGGCCAACAGATCCATCGATGTATGTGTCCGCACCCAGCGTTACCGATCCAACAGTCGCACCACCAGACAAAGAAAATCTCTGTGTGCTTGTTCCGATGGCGCCTGGCTTAGATTACTCCGATGCCGATCTTGAATCCTACAGCGAACAAATTCTCACGACGCTCGAGCGTGAAATGAAAATTCCAGATCTTCGTAAGCGCATTGAATTGAAACAATTCTTTTGCTCCAAAGATTTTGCCTCACGCTACAATAGTCACCAAGGCACCGCACTCGGTCTAGCGCATACACTGATGCAAACCGCTTTGTTTCGACCAAACAATATCAGTAAAAAAGTCGATAATCTTTACTACGTTGGTGCCGATACAAATCCCGGCATCGGCATGCCTGTCTGTTTAATAAGTGCCGAACTTGTCTGGAAGCGCTTAATGAATGACAAGTCCTCAGGCCCTATAAAAGAATTGCGACAAACAAAATAAATCCAGCAAAGGTATTGAGGATAGGAAAATACTGATAAACAGTATGTAGCTGATGTCTCGGCATCCAAAGAGAAATACTCATCAAAACGACATACAAAATTGCTAAGAGAAACGCAATAAACCCAAGCCCGGATAAAGAGGCCAGGACACCGGCAAACGCATACAGCACGATACACAAGATCAATGTACGCAATGTTCCTAAACGTGTTGCGATTGTTTCGATTCCATTTGCCTGATCCACCGAAATATCAGGAACGGCAGAATACGCATGCATCGCCATACACCATAAACTTCCGGCAACAACAGCCATCCAAGAGACGTGCCCACCTCCAGCGAGCAAAAATCCAAAAAGCCCAGGAAAGACATACAAAATATTAAACAACGAATCCAAAAATGGTTTTGCTTTTGCTCGGATCGGCTCCGCAGAATAAAAAATGGAGAAAAAAAGGAATCCGATCATCGCCAACTGAGCCAACAATGTCACACGAAACAACAATAAAACAAATGGAAACGTAACCAAGAAAATAACTCGATACAAAGTAGCATGCTCCGACGGCTTTACAAGTACCTCATAGCCTTGTTTTTTTGGATTATCTTTATCCGTTTCATAATCAAAAATATCATTCACTCCGTAAATCAACACATTGGCAGGAAAAGTAAAAAAGATCGCATAGACGAGGATGCGCCAATCGATGCGTTCAACCTGAGATCCAATCGCGGAAACACAACCCAACAAAAACGGCCCAAAAACATACAACCAAAAACGAGGCCGGCTAATCTTTAATGCGCGTTGAAGTGATAAAACCATAGAGTGAGTGTAAACCGCTCTTCTAAGCATGTACAATAGCAACCTATGCCTCCTTGGTTTTTCTTTGTTCCTACGTTTGCACCATTGTTTATGCTTCTCTCAGCGGTTCCAATGACGATCGGGAGCATCAAATGGCTTGGAGCGAAACGTGCAATATATCTTCTTGCAGCACTTTCAGCTTTTGCTTACTTCATTGAAACCATCGCCCTTCGTACTGGATTTCCCTATGGGCAGTTCAACTACACCGGAATATTAGGCCCAACACTCTTTGGTATCACGCCCTGGACCGTTCCTTTTGGTTGGGTACCTCTCATCGTGGCAAGCTGGACCTTTGTGCGGCAATTCACCACACAGACAGTATGGCAGCTATTTTTTACAACAAGCATCCTCGTGACCATTGATCTTGTTCTCGATCCTGCGGCAGTCTCACTCGGCTTTTGGAAATACACCTATCCTGGACTTTGGGGCGGAGTTCCCTATACAAATTTTCTCGGCTGGATGTTGAGCGGACTTATCGGCTGTTTGATCCTGCAAGCTCTCACAAAAGAAATGCCTGAGCCAAATTCAAATACACGCTTCTGGCTTCTCAGCGGCTTCATGCCAGCGATCGGCACCATAATACTCTGGCTCATCGCGCACTAACAGAACAAAAATCCCTCGATTTCTCGAGGGATTTTTGATGGGGTGGCTAGAGGGAATCGAACCCTCGATAACGGGACCACAACCCGCTGTGATAACCTCTTCACCATAGCCACCATATTGCACGCCACGTGGATGCGAAGCATCTTTACGTGGAATTAGCGTGCCATTTATACCTTATTTTTTTTGCTTTGGCAAGGGTTACCGTTGTATACTGCCTTCCATATGAAACGTACCTTTATTTCCCTCGCCGCAATATCCGCCATCTTTATTCCAAGCGTTGCATTCGCAAAACCCATCATCAGCTCGGTCACACCGATAACCGCAACGGTTGGCACCCCAGTAGCTTTTTCCGCAACCGTTAATTCAAATACGCCCATTCAACGCTGTACTCTCTGGGTCGATCTTGCAGAAATTGGAGAGATGACAGTAAAAGACGGAATCGCAACACGTGCGTATACATTCTCAGAAGGCGGATCGCGCATCGCATTCGTCTTTTGTCGTGATACAAATAGCAGTATGGATGCTGGAGCAAATACCGCAATCACCGTTTCTGGCGAGATCAAAAATACGGCACCATTAAACGCTCCAAATGCACCAGCAGAATCAAAACCTCTTTCTGTAGACCCAATCCCAGCACCACCTAAAGCGCTCGTCCCTACCGTCACACCAACCTCCACATCAACCCAAAATCAGGCTCCAACTCAAACAGCCAACCAAGCACCTAACCAAACGCCAACCCCAGCACCAGCAGTAACATCACCAAATCAAACCCAAACAGCCACACCTTCAGCATACATTGGCAAACTTTTAAAAGAATCTTGCAAAGAAGATGCAACCAATGATAGCACCTGTCACGCAGTTTACTACATCGGAAAAGACGGGAAACGTCACGCGTTTCCAAACAGTCACGTATTCTTTACTTGGTACAGTAATTTTAATAGCGTTCAAGAAGTTTCCGGTTCCACACTATATAATCATCAGCTAGGCATGAATGTGCTCTATCGCGCTGGGAGCAAAATGGTAAAATTCACAACCGATCCAAAAGTCTATGCCGTCAGTAAAGGCGGAGCATTACGCTGGATCAAAACAGAAGAACTAGCTCATACCTACTACGGAAATGATTGGAACAAAAAAATTGATGACATTTCTGATAGCTTCTTTGCTAACTACACCATCGGCACAGAAATCAATACAACCAGCGACTACAGCCCTGCCACGGAACTCGGCAACTCAAAAGAATAAAACTGGACGCAAAAACATTCAGCGAGCAAGATAAGATCAGCTCATTCCACCGAGGTTGCAATGAAGCAAGACGTTCGTCTTGACGTACTCGCTGAACCAGGAAAAAACTCCTCTGTCTGGGTTATCGCTCTACGCGAAATACCCAATCGTGTCGCCTGCGGCTCAGCAAAAAAGCGCCGCGATGCGGAATTCAAAGCGCTTGAACGACTCATTCCTCGTATCGATCTCAATGCCCTAAACGGTCCATTAGGTGAGATCATCCGAACCGCTCTTCGCATCAATAAAGGGATCTGGAAAGAATGGATCCTCCTTGCTGCATTCCGAAGTCTAGGAAATCATCGTCCTCGTTGGGCCAAGCGCATCCGTCGCGCTACAACACCCGAGGAAGCACTCGGCATCGATCTTGTTCTTTCAACAGACCGGGGAGATATTCTCTTTCAGCTAAAGAGCTCAAACGTTGGCGTTAAAAAATTTCTCGTTAGAAAAAAGCCGGCGATTCTCATCGTACGCTTTACCGATGAAGATACGCCCCGACGAATCCTTACAGCCCTCCTCAGCAAAGCAGAACAGCGTCGACGACGCATCCACTAAACGCAAAACCCCATTCCTGAAAAGAAGTGGGGTTTTTCAAACAACAAACCTACTTCTTTGACCAATTGTCGAACGCTTTCAAAACCTCCAATGGTAAAGCAAACACCACCGTATTACTTTGATCGCTTGAAATGTCATTAATGCTATTAAGCGTACGCAGATGAAGAGCCGCAGGATTAACCATAAGAATCTCTGCCGCTTTCTTTAAATTTTCCGCAGCCACAACTTCACCCTCGGAGCTAATAATAACCGCACGACGTTCACGCTCAGCCTCGGCCTGCTTAGCAATCGTGCGTTGCATATCCTCCGGCAAAGAAATATCTTTAAGTTCCACACTCTGAACATCGATCCCCCAATCTGCCGTATGTTTTGCAACCAATTCTTTAATACGAATAGAAGCCTGATCACGATCGGAAAGCAATTCATCAAGCGTAAGCTCACCTACCACATTTCTCATCGTCGTCTGCGCAAGCTGTGATACAGCATTCCAAAAATTCTCAACAACGATAATGGCTCGGCCGGCATCCACGACATGATAATAAACAACCGCATTCACCTTACAAGAAACATTATCGCGAGTAATCGCATCCTGATACGGGACTTCCACAGCCTTGGTACGAATATCAACCTTTGTCATCGATTGAATAACCGGCACCACCAAACGCCAGCCTGGTTCCACGAGTTTATGGAACTTACCAAACATGAATTTTACGCCACGTTCATACTGATTAACCTGACGTACGGAAACAAAAAACAGAATGAGTAAAGGCCAAAACAAGAAGGAAAATGAGAAGAGATAAGCCATATAAAACAAGCCTAGAACTGGACGAGAACGCCGTCAACCTGCAGGATAGAAATAGCTCTTTCCATCGAGGCTACAATGAAACAACATGTTCAACTCGATGTGCTCGCAGAACCTGGAAAGAATTCATCCGTGTGGGTCATCGCCCTGCGCGATATCCCCGATCACGTCGCCTGTGGCTCAGCCAGAAAACGCCGCGACGCGGAATTCAAGGCGCTTGAGCGGCTCATTCGTTGCATCGATCTCGATGCCTTGAATGGACCCTTGGGTGAAATCATTCGGAACGTCCTGCGCATCAATAAAGGAAGCTGGAAAGAATGGATTCTTGTCGCCGCCTTCCGCAATATGGGTGAGAAACGCCCGACCTGGGCCAAGCGCATCCGTCGCGCTACCACAGCCGAGGAAGCGCTCGGCATCGATCTCGTTCTCACAACGGATCGTGGCGACATCCTATTCCAACTCAAAAGCTCAGACGTCGGCGTGAAAAAGTTCCTTGTGAGAAAAAAGCCAGCCATTCTCATCGTGCGCTTCACGGACAATGACACACCTCTACGCATTATCACCGCCCTACTCCGCAAAGCGGAACAACGTCATCGACGCATCCTCTAAACACAAAACCCGCCATCTGGCGGGTTTATGCATGGTGCCCAAAAAAGAAGGCGTTTTATGACATGATCTTTAGTGTTTAAATTATAAATAACATCTCTACGCCTTTTTTTAAACAATGCTTCATCGGGTTTATTCTTTTGATAAGCATCTAATTTATTCATTAACTCTTTTATTTG
>CAIXDN010000005.1 GCA_903918235.1 Candidatus Uhrbacteria bacterium | reverse complement strand
CCGATCTACAAAAACAGAAACATATACAGTCACCTCCGGCGACACGATCAGCACCATCGCACGTCGATTCGGAGTAAACGTAGGTACCGTACTTTGGGCAAACGATCTCACGATCCGCACAATGATTCGTCCAGGGTCATCGTTAAAAATTCCTCCAGTTTCTGGCATACTCCATACCGTAAAAAAAGGTGACACGCTACAAAAAATCGCTTTAGTCTACAAAGCGGAAGCAGAAAAAATTGATGCATTTAACAATCTTGGAGGTGGCGCAACACTAAGCGTTGGTAATGAAATCATGATTCCAGACGGCATTCCCGCAGAAATCAACACGCCAATCGCAATACGCAAACCAACCTCAGGCAAAATTCGTCCTGACGTGCCAATCGCACGCATTGCCGGAAAAGCCATCGACATCTATCAAGAGCTTACCGGAAAAACTGATATTCGCTCAAAACCCACAGATGTTCCTGATGCGATCGAGGAAAAAGTCACAACAAAATTTTTGTGGCCAACACGTCAACATATTGTCAACCAATACTACGGATGGAAACACACCGGTATGGACCTTGAAGGTGACTACGTCGATCCAATCTACGCTGCAGCAGACGGCGTCGTAGAAACCGCCGGCTGGAACAGCGGCGGATACGGTCTCCAAATCATTATCAACCATGGTAATGGAAACAGGACACGTTACGCCCACTCATCAAAAATGTTCGTAAAAGTCGGCGATACAGTAAAACGAGGAGAAGTAATCGCCATGGTAGGAACCACCGGTCGTTCTACAGGAACCCACTTACACTTTGAAGTGTACATCTCTGGCAAACGCGTCAACCCACTTCCATACATCCGCTAATCAAACATAAAAGCCGCCCAATGGGCGGCTTTTATAATGGTGGACCGTAACGGGATCGAACCGTTGACCTCTTCCATGCCATGGAAGCGCTCTACCAGCTGAGCTAACAGCCCTCACAAAACCCCTACTCGTTCCAAAATAATGCCAAAAATACCGTTCCTCGTCAATCCCTAGATTCCAAACGAAGAAAGTCGATACCGTCGAATGCCACGAGCCCGATCCGCCTGCTTACGATTGCCCTGCGCAACACGGAATCCCTTTACTAAACGTATTGATTGTTCTGGAGAAAGATGCGGAGCAAACACTCCAGTAACAATACTCTCCCAATAATCAGCAGATCCATCCACCTGAGACAACCACATTGGTTCCCAGTCTTCGGCAAGACTCGGAAGCACCACAGTTTCAACAGAAACAGGCTCATGAATTGGCTGTACATTCACAATAACACTCTGACTACTTTCTTGTATTGTCGTTGTCTCTTCATAAGAAGAAACGCTCATTCGTGGTAATTCGATACCTCTTAATCTCAATTCAGAAGCCAACATTTCTTGTCTTTCAAACTTTGTTTGGTTTTTATCACCTCCAGGAATAGAAGCATGCCTCTCCCAATCATTCCACTCATTCAATAAGTCCGTACGACTCTGACGTGCCAAAATCAACCGATAAAGGGCACGCCTAACAGAAAGAAGCTCCTGGCAAACACTATCCCATCGCTCAGAAAGCACTTGATCAGGCTTATGAGAAATATCTTCGATCAACTCTTTCAAAAGAGAACCATGCCCACGAAAAGCAGAATCAAGCAATCTATGTATCGTCTTTGCCTCAGAAAGTAAAACGCGACGCATCTCTTGTGGAGACAGTCTGCGCTCTTCATTGCCGCCCTGTGTCCAAGAGCTAGGCACGAAGGATTCAATGACACGATTTAAGCGCGTGAGTAAGATTCGAGGATCAAACATGCGATCAAAGCAGTTCTAGTTTTTTACCGGGCTAACATCATTCTGACTCTTCACTTCTTCTGTAAGAGGCTCTGGCAATGCCTGAACAACTGGAGCCGTACGCGCCTGAAGCGCCGCACTTAACGCAGTAATGCGCTGTTGAACAACGACGTTTCCAGGATGTTGTTCCTGAATCGACTTCATCTCATTCAAAGCTCCCTTATAATCACCCTGCTCTTCTAACATCGCAGAAAGATACAAATGCGCATTCGCATTCTTCGGGTCAATAAGCGTAATCTGATGCATCAATTCAAGAGCCTGACTCTTTTGAGAATTACGATAATAGAGAATAGAAAGCTCAAAAGCCACACCAAAATCCTTATTGTTGACCTTCAAAACATTTTCGAGTTCAGTAATCGAATCCTTCAAACGCCCCTGACGCTCATACACAACGCCAAGATAATAACGAGAAGGCAAATAATCCGATTTAGCCGTAATCGCTAACTTAAGTGTTTTTTCAGCAAGCGAAAGATTTTCATCAACATTCTTCTTGGTTTCATCTTTTGCAGCATCATCACCCGCATCAATCTTTGTACGATAAGCATCAGCTCGATACAAATAAAGCTTACCAATTTCATTTAAGAAAACTGGATTTTGCGGATCACGTTTACTCGCCTCAGCAAAATTCTTTCTCGCTAATTCATCCGCTCCTCCCGTAAAACTAGCAATACTCTGATAAACCAGGCCAAGATTAGACCAGTTGTCTACATTTGCAGGAGCAAGCCGAGTCGCTTCCATACCAAGATCCGTTGCCAGCTTGATCTCATTTTGAATAGCGTTAACATTTTCTTCTTTTGTACTCTGCTTGATCAATGCAGATACTCGAATCAAATGAGCTTGTGACAGGTTCCTCGCATAGATATCAGACATCGGATTCAATGTTCTTGCCTTCTCGATATGTGCAATAATTTGCTCAATAGAAGCTCCGCTACGATAGTCGCTAACAGAAGCCGCGAACTCTGCATCCGCAACATAGCGCTGTCCTGTCAACCACATGACAGAAATACCGCTAACAAATGCAAGGAAAACTACCGTAGACAGAACACCATAAACCACAGAACTCTTATGTCCATCCCACACAAACAAACGACGACCCGCTAAAGAACCTAATAACCCAAACAAAAACCAAAGCGCAAAAACATGCGCCATGTTGAAATTATAAAAGAAAGAAGTAAAAACCAAAGTTAGCCAACCAGTAAAAACGACAAGATAGGCATACCAAACGTCATCATTCTTTTCTCTTACCAAATGACTCACACTTGAAAGAAGCGCAGAAGCGATAAGAAATAACCACAAAGCAATACCAACAACACCCATGGTTGCGAGCAATGTAAAGAAAAATGAAGAACCTCGATCAAAACGCATGCTCCAAAACGGTGAAAGATTCACCATTTGAGAACGATACTTTGCATAATCATAAATCCAAGTACCTGGACCTGTACCAAAAAGCGGAAAATCACCTAAAGAAGCTTTCGCGATATCAGCAGAAGCTAAAACAGAAGGCGAGACTTCCGAAGGCAAATTCAAATTTAGATTAAACCCTAATAGTGAACCCGAGCTAAACGGTGTCCGAACAAATAAAAACAAAACAGAAATACCAATCAATACCGCTGGAAGAATGAGCTTGGAGATCTTTCCAATCTGTTTTGTTCGAAGATATCCAATAATAACCGTTACAATAGTTCCAAAAAGCAAAGCACCCCAAGAAACCCAATAATCAACAGCAACCAAGGCAAACAAAGAAACAGCAATCGTTGCCCACAACAAAACACGAGCAATCTTACCGCTTGGCTTAGAAGAACCAAGAAGACAAACGTTGTTTCGGCAACCATGGAACGCAAGACTAGAAGCAATGACAAGCGGAATCGTCATGTAAACCGCAAAACTAAAGACGCTTCCTACGCTAGTGAATGTTTTAACATGAGAAACTTCCATCGGAAGAAGGAAAATGCCAAACATCTGCAAAACTCCATAAATGCCAACGAAAAGCGAGCTAACAAGAAAGCTAAAAACAAAATTATAAACCTGGGAAACCTGATGCAAACGATGAACAGCAACAACAGACAAAACAAGAAGTGCTGCAACCGTAGAAAATGCCCAAGGCATCTGACCAAGAGAGCCTACCATCGACATATAACGATCTTGAGAAACAAGCGAAATCAACAAATATCCCAATCCAAATAAAACCGTTGCAACATGAATCCAGCCTCGAGCAAGAGCAATTTGCTTTTCATGAAGAGCCTTTCCAAGCCAAGCGACGCCAGCAACACTAGCCAAAACAACCAAAACAGTCTGCTTATTTAGCTCAAGAACGTCCATCGACAATGAGCTAAAAAAGAGCGGGACTAGAAAGATAACTCCATGAAGACAGCTATCAATCAATGCATCAAAAAATCTTGATACAAGAGAAGGTTTCGCATGGGAATTTACATGATTTGCGCTTGGCAATGTTTCAAAGCGCGAAAAGATAGTGCTCATAGTAGCTTTCTAAAACAGTATACCACGACCAAACACTAGAGCGCTGGTGTTGTTGTAGCAGAATCCATGACAGCGGCTTCCGTAGACGTAGGAGCAATAACCGGCGCAGGCGTCCAACCAACAGGAGCGCCTGTCACAGCATCAACAGGAGCATACGTCCCATCCGACATACGCATCACATCAGAATCCGTTGTGGCTTCAACACTCCAAGCAAAAACGATGTCATGTTCCTCTACAGTAGAAAGAATAATCTCAAAACCCGTATCAGAATAATTTTCCGTCCACCAACTGCCAGTCAAAGAACCTCTTGGCGTAACTTGTACGTTTGGATAAGCGCCAAGCGATGGAAACTCAATTTTTACCTTCTTAGATCCAGCCAAGATCGTCGCAAATCCACGCTTCGTCTGGCTAACAACCGTCTGAGAAGAATCCGTGATTACAATTTCGTCCTTATTAACCCAATACCCTGGATTAACAAACACTTCAATCTTATCAATGTTTGCATTCTCAAAGTCCTCGAGCGCCAAACCAACAATCGGACCCGTATGAACAGCCTTTGCCGCTACTCCAGGAATCGACGTCGCAACAAGAGGATCACCAGCTTTAATCGCACCATTCATATTCGATACCTTTGTAGGAACGCGTCCAGAAAGAGCGATCGCAAATGTTGATGTCGCAGGTCGACCAGCAATAAATGCAGGACGGGTAGAAACAATACCAAGCAACATCTTATCCTCACTCATTGATCGTTGAACATGCGTCTGCCCTGAATCAGAGACAATGACAAGATCTCCGGGTTCAAGCTCATCTGGGGAATAATAACGCTCAGCAAAGTCATAGGTATCCAAACTCATCCAACCATCAGCATTTGTAGACATGTAAGTAGCAGAAGCATCTTCATTATTCACAAACAAGTACCAGTTATCCTGCAAACCACCACCCTTAAGACTTGGGAAAAGCTTACCTCCAACATGCAAATCATTTGCAATGCGGATATTACCAGCATCATCAACGGCAATAGAACCATTCTCATCAAAAACGATTCCAGACCAATATCCAACGTCGACAAAGACTTCCGCCGTACCCGTTGCAGATGAAGCTTCCAACGCATAACCAAGCACCATTCCAGGACGAGTCGCCTTCATCGCATAACCAGGAACATCAGAAGAGACCAAAGCATCACCAACCAGGATTGGACCATTGTTCATGGAAACCTTCACCGGCACACGACCAGCTAACGCAACCTTCGTATCCCCCGACCAACCAAGCAAGAATCCAGGAGCAGCAGAAACGATACCAATAACCTTTGAGTCATAAGCTACGCCTGTACTCTGCATAACTGTCGCCGTAGAAGAAGCATCCAAAACCAGGACATCTCCCGCTTCTGCGGTTCCGGTAACAGAGTACATTTCCGCGATATCAAAGGCATTCGACACAACGGCTCCATCAGCCATGATAGAAGCGCCAACATTCACCGGGCACGTAGCTCCTGTGGCCGTATCGTCGATACAAAGTCCTCCAAAAGAAGACGAGGAAGCATAAGTAAGGACCATCGAATAATTCACCGTCCCGGTCGCATTCGCACTTGAACCTACAGAAAGCTGATCAATGTAAGCACCCCATGCCGTTCCAGAGGACGGAGAAGAACGATTCACAAACGTTGCCGTTGAAGAAGAACTACTAGCAGCAACAGACAAACCGCCGGAAAGATTTGATGTTTGCGCAACAGACAAGCCACCCAAGAAAGAACCGTCTACCGCTTGCATATTATTGCGAACGGAAAGTGTGCCCGTTTCTATGCCACCGGCTTCCAATTGTTGAATATAAGCGCCACCAAGATCGTAAGTCTGCAACAAACCAGAACCACTTACGAGTGAATATGCATATCTTCCTTCAACAACAACCGACAACGGACTACTCGCCATGGTTAATACACCAACACTCGTCATCGCGGCAGGATCTGCAATATCGACAACTTCCAAATTCTGAAACTTCGTTACATAGGCATATCGATCCTGAACAAAGATAGATGATGGATTGACCACAAGACTGGTCGTAGAAACACTCGTCGGTGAAGCGGGATTTGTGATATTAAACGATTCAATCGTACTACCAGCCGAAGAGACAATGTAAGCATATTGTCCCTGAACACTGATGTCCGAAGGGTTTGCGGCTAACGCAACCGGTCCGACTACCGAAGGCGCAGAAGGATTAGAAACATCGATAACAAGGAAGTTGTCAGAAGAGGAGGTAACAACATACGCGTAATGACCTTGAACCACGATCGCTTGAGGCGTAGAAGCGGAAGTTCCAACCGAACCAACCAACACAGGAGTAACCGGATTTGAAATATCATAGATAATGAGCGTCTTGCTCACCTGTTCAAGAACATATGCATATCGTCCTTGAACGTATACTTTCGCAGGATTTAAGCCCGACAAAATCGCAATCGATCCCACTGCCGACGGCGCCGACGGATTCGAAATATCAAATATTCTTAAAGAAGGATCTTGAGTAACGACATAAGCATATTGACCTTGCACATAAACATCCAAAGGAATCCATGAAGTAGTGATTGCCCCGAGAGATACGGGAGCGCTAGGAATAGAAGTATCTAATATATGCAGTTCTTTCGTAGAGAGATCCGTTACATATGAATATCGCCCCTGAACAAAGAGTCCATTCGGAGATGTACCAGCAGACACGCTTCCCGCGACAGAAATAGGCACCTTTCCCGGCACATACAACTGTGCAATCGGCGTAGATGTACCAAAACTAATATTACCCAAGAACGTGCTCGTACTCGCAACAACCAAAGCGCCTGATGCGGAAAGAGTTAAATCACCATCATTTTTATTGATAATTCCATCTCCAAAATATGTCGACCCTGCTCCTGCCACAAAAGCCCCGTTCGTATAAACACTAGAAGCGGAACCAATATTTCCTTCTACATACAATTCCTTACCAGTAAGCTGGAACAAGCTATTCATTCCAGAAGACGTCGTTGCACCGATCACGACATCAGCACGTGTCTGACCAGCAGTTGTCTGACCAATAATCAAACGGCTAGAAGTCGTGTTTGTATCAAATCGGAAAGGTGCAGTCGCAACGGTAGAGTTACCAATAATAACATCAGAAGTTCCGGTAGCATTACGAACAAAATCATTTCCAGAATCATACGTCCAGTTAAGATCCGGCAACTTCATGTCCGTCGTCGCAATTCCAGCCCATCCAATTGAACCATTTCCAGCAGATGAAGTCTTTAAATACGCTTGCGTACCAGACGCTGTTGCATCCTCTCGGAAGAATATACTCCCAACGTTTCCATAAACAGAACCCTCTGGCGAGCCACCTCCAACATACTGTCCGATTGACTTATCACTAAATTCATTCGTTAAAGACAAAATAGCCGTAGAAGAATTTGAACTATAGTTGATAAAATCAAACGCCGCCCTAGTACTCGCAGTTCCAAAATCTAAGTTACTAAGTTTCATCACAGCTTTATTTCCAGTCGGTCCTGACAAACCACCATCTGCAGCTAAATATAAACCAAAATTGTTAGTCGTGTGATTATAAAGCATTGAAACACCGGTCGATGAAAGAGAATTTGCTACATCATCAACCATCTGAAGCGCGCTAAAATCATCACCCATCACGGAGCCACGTGACAAGCTTGCGCCTCTTGAAGTTGACGTATCAGTAATTGAAAGACCGGTACTAATATCAACACCAGCAATATTCGTAGTAGGCACAGCAATGTGCAAAGCAGTAGAGGTTGTTCGTGAAGCAAGATTAATCGTTCCAGATACATTCATGCCACCCATAAAGAGAGAAGCTGTATCCGTCGCCGACACAGCGATTGAACCAGCAGAAACGATTCCTGCAGAACCAACGCTTAACCCTCCACTAAGCAACGCTTTATTAGCGACCGTTAAATCTTGCTTAACATCCAATGTTCCAGCAGATAAATTTCCGATAGAAGCCGTGGAAATATCTGCTCCTTGCAAATCAATAATAGCAAAATGTTTTGTACTCATTGGAAAACCCTGAAGAGACATGTAGGCATAATGACCTGCAACGAAAACGTCCTTTGCACGAAAAGCAAGACCAGCCGTTGAAACATCTTTTATACTAAATGGATTTGTCGAACTAGCAACGTTGACAATCGACAAACCAGAACCTGTTGACAAATAAGCATAATTTCCACTAACCATGCCCCCAAATACACCAGCTTTTGGATAAAATGCAACGGCAGTAGGCGATGCAGGATTCTTTACGTCAATGACATCGAAACCGTTAGATGAAAATACATACAAATATCGTCCCAACAACCAAGTCTCTGTAGGATTAAGGCCAGACAAAGCAACCGTATTTACACTAACAGGAGTAGCGGGCTTTGAGACATCAAAAATTTCTACGATCTGTCCTCCACTCTGTGCAACATACACATAGCGACCTTCAGCTTCTACAGAAGAAGGACTTGTAGATGTTAAAGCAATGTTTGCAATAGGCGCTGGTCTAGACGGATCTCCAACATCGACAACTTCCAACTTATTACCTCCGCTAACAATATACGCATAACGACCAGAAACATCGATGTCTGAATATCCCGATGTAGAAGTCGTATACGAGCTAATTTTAACAGGAGCCGACGGATTACTAATATCAGCAACATTCAATACAGAGCTCCCTCCAGAACTACCAACGACATAGGCATAATGCCCAGAGATATCCATTCCACGTTCATTCGCATCACCGCTAAAAGCCAAGCTTGATACAGCTTTTGGAAAACGAGGGTCAGAAATATCTACAACTCGTAAAACAACAGTATCACCATCTAATCCGTAAAAATAATTGCCAACGGTCTTACCTGTAGTGAGCTCCATACCCGCGCCAAAATCCAACGAAGAGACAACCGAAGCATCATTAGGCGTACCAACATTTAATCCTCCTACAATACTCATTGTTCCTGTTACTGTAGACGAACCGGCAACAAAACCTCCAAACAATGAAAGCGTCGTGGTTGTATATGCGCCACGGTTCGTGACCGACTGAAGCGTATCCGTAGAAGCAAGAGGCAAGCAATTTGTTCCATCCGCAAGACAAACGCTTTGACCAGCAATTGATGCATTAGCAAGATAGGCTGTTCCAGATGCATAAATATTGCGGAAAGAAAGAACATCTGAACCAATATCAAAAATATTATTCGTATCTGGCTTCAAATTCACATGAAGCATCATGTCCGCCCCGTTACCTCCACCAATAGATAATTTGGTCACCGTATCGTTATCCCAACTGGTGGTCCAAATATGACTACCATCAAAAGCAATACCGCGAGGAGAACTACCCACAGCAACCGTATCAACAACTGCATTTGTCTTTGCATCGATTTTGGATACAGAATCAGTACCACTATTTACCACCCATACATTGTTACCATCAAAAGCAATACTACGAGGAACACCGCCAACGGTTGTAGTCGCAACAACAGCATTTGTCGTAACATCAATTTTAGAAACCGAATTACTAGCCGAATTCGAAACCCAAAGATAACGACCATCAAAAGCACTTCCATATGGATCCAAACCAACGGTTGTAGTTGCAACTACAGAGTCTGTAGTTGTATCAATCTTTGACACATTATT
>CAIXDN010000004.1 GCA_903918235.1 Candidatus Uhrbacteria bacterium | reverse complement strand
CACGACTCTTTACATGCTGATCGTGATGCCATTTGCTCTCTGGCTTCCGACGTCTTTTCTTTCTCGTGAGTGGTCTGTTGCATTACTGATCCTTGGTGCGATGCCTACCGGAATGACCATTGCTCTCATGGCGGAATTTTTTGGAGGCAAAACTTCTCTCGCACTTGTGATCACGACGGTCACTTCCCTCCTTGCGCCATTCACGATTCCTCTTGTTACAAAAATCGCGGTTGGGCAGAGTGTCGACATCGATGTTGTCCGAATGTTTTGGTCATTGTTTCTTACGATCGTTGCTCCGTTTATTTTAGCGATGCTTGTACAAAAAGCGGCACCAAAAAAAGTTGCGAAGTATGATGGTCTTTGGAGGAATCTTTCTGTGATGGCCTTTGGTATTTTGATTACGGGTATTGTTGCGAGCACGCAAGGTGGTGGCGGGATCACCTTTACGATGCGCGATGCTTGGATGATGCTTATTTCAACTGCCATTCTTGGAACGATGACTTGGGCGGCCTATTATATCGTTCGCTGGAGGTCTTCTTCTGATCGCATGACGATCGCTCTTTGTATGCTCTATATGAACAATACCTTGGCGCTCTTTGTTGGCGAGCGATTTTTCAAGGAACTGGGTGTCGTTCCTAAGCAAATTTTATTGCTTTTGGTAGTGAATGCGCTGTTGCCGATGCTTAAGCTAGCGGCTATGAGGGTTCTGGGAACAAAACAAGTGAAAGAGTGATAAGATACGGATCATATGATCCGTATCTTTGTAACTCGGCCATTTGCAGATGATGGAATTAAGATGTTGAAAGCCAAGAAGTATCGCGTGGATGTGTTTGAAAAAGATGAGGTTATTTCTCGCAAGGAGCTATTGAAACGTGTGAAAGGTTGTGATGGATTGCTTTCTCTGTTAACAGATAAAATTGATGCGGAGGTTATGGAAGCGGCTGGCCCTAGCTTAAAGATCATTGCAAATTACGCGGTTGGTTTTGATAATATCGATCTTATTGAAGCAAGGAAACGGAATATTGTTGTTACGAATACGCCATCGGATTTTGTGAATCGGTCGGTGGCGGAACATGCGTTTGCGTTGATTCTTGCTCTCGCGCATCGCATTCCGGAATCGGATACGTATGCGCGAGCCGGAAAGTATAAGGGATGGTCACCAAATAATTTGATCGGAACAGATATTGAGGGAAAAACGCTTGGCATCGTGGGACTTGGACGCATTGGTATGTCTCTGGCAAAAAAAGCTGTGAGTGGCTTTGGTATGAATTGCGTTTATTCCGATATGCGACGAAATGCGGAATTTGAAAAAGAATTTAACGCGAACCATTTGTCGCTCGCAAAGCTTTTGCAAACATCTGATTTTATCTCGCTTCATGTTCCACTCTTGCCATCGACACGACATCTTATTTCAACGGAAGAATTTTCTTTGATGAAAAAGACGGCGTTTCTCATTAACACATCACGCGGTCCTGTCGTTGATGAAAAAGCCTTGTTGCGAGCATTGCGAACGAAGCGTATCGCCGGAGCAGGGATCGATGTCTATGAATGTGAGCCCGCGATTGACTGCGATCTGACGGATCGACTTGAACTTAAACAATTTACCAATGCGGTGCTCACCCCACATACAGCGAGTGCCACGATTGAAGCGAGACAAGCAATGAGTCGGGTTGCAGCGGAAAATCTTATTGCCGTGCTTTCAGGGAAAGAGCCAATTAATCCTGCAAAATAATGAAGAGCGCCCCGATCCTGATGGACGGGGCGCCTTTTTTAGTCCGGTGGCTTGAACTCGCTAAAGGTGTACGCCTCGATGCGTTGTTTTACCGATAGCTTTGTCGCGCACTGGATCCGAAGCGGATCGGTGCGGATAAAACGTTCGAGATAACCGGGAGCGGCAATCACGCAAAACGTGATCGCGGAGTCTTGGATGGTTGCTTCCTTGAGGAGGAAAGGCGGAGTCTTGTCGCTGAAGCCAAAGAGGATGCGCTTTGCGAGGTAGATTTCCTTCATCCGATGACTATACAGAGGTGTGCCTAGGTACACCGTAATCATGAAGCGCCTTGCTTGCGCCCAGTGCGTTACATGCGCCTCACGAAAGACGTATGTATCGAGTGCTTCAGGATTGAAAGGAGGATGGTCGTCCTCCTTTCTTCTGAACATGCTTTTCCACTTCATGGCGATGATTCCTGATGCCTACGCGTCGGAAGGAGTGCATCCGTGATATCGACGACTCCCTTGAATGGGAAACATCGATAGGTCTGCGCGCACACGATCTCACACTCGCCGAGCCAGCCTTGCGGCACAGCATCGGTCCGGATACGCATCCCAAGTTGGGTGCGCGAGACCGTGAGCCGCTCGGGGATGAAATCGTAGGTCTTCCCGTTGAAACGCGCGAAGAAGCGCAGTCCCTCCGGCGAGACCAGGCCGTCACTCACAGGCCTGCAGAGCCAGAACCTGAGCGTAATACTGCCACTTTCACCGTCATTCACAGGAACGACCTCATAGTGACCTGAGAGTAACTTGAGCACTTCCTGCGTACGATTTTGTGCGATCAATGGACACCTCCAGGCGGGAGTGAAACATAATATTGGTGGAGTGTAAAGGGTCGTATACTAACAAAAACACGCTTTGTAAGCGTGTTTTTGTGTGGTGGACCGTGTCGGATTCGAACCGACGACCCCTGCCTTGCAAAGGCAGTGCTCTAGCCAACTGAGCTAACAGCCCGAAACTTTTCTGTTGGCACAGTTTGCCAAGAAAAGCTTAAAAGCGCAAGACCTCCACCATTATCGTCTACTCGTGGCGGTAGGTGCTGACGATTTGATTGATGTGTGCGCGGTAGAGGGCTTCGTCGAATGGGATGCAGGTTGTACCGGAGGAGATAACGAGTTTTCCATGACAAGCGACGTCATCGAATAGGTCACCAACGGCTAAGCGTTTGTTGAATTTAATCAAGATAATGCGCTCTCCGCGTGGGGCGGTGAAGGAGTCGGTGAAGTAGCGTTGGCCGGCTCCGGCGTCTTCTTCACGAACGATACAGAATGTTGAATCGCCTACCGTTACCGTGCTGTTTTCTGAGCGTTTCTTGGCCTCTGGATTCATACAACCACCGGTGAGACGAGCGTCTGTCGCTTGAAGCATCTGGACCTCAAACTCTGGCGCATAACGCCCCTTTGTTGCGTACTGAAATGAAAAATTGAGCGCGGTATTGCTATAGGTCTTCCAGCTTGGATCGATTATGGGCAATTCTGAGGCTGCGACAGTACGGTCTGGGCTTAATGTTGTGTCTGGAGCTGTTGTTGCTTCTGGCGCGACTTCTGCGACTGGTTTTAGCGTATTTTCTACGACTGGTTTTGTTTGTACTGCTGGTAATGGTTTTATTGCTGGTTTTGCTGTTTCTACGGGCGCTGAGCTCGTACAACCAGCACCCAAAAGAGCAACCACAGAACAAACACTCACGACACGTAAAAAGTTTGTTTTCATATATCTCTTTGGTAACATATTTACTTCTACTGGGCAAAGCCTGGTCATTTTTCTCCGTCTCAGGTTACACTCTGCTTACTATGAAAAACTTCTTTTCCCGTATCTTTGGCTTAGGCAACAAACAGAAGACGGATCATTCATGCTGTAAAGATAACAAAGAAGAGGCAAAAAAGGATGGTTGCCACTGCGATTCTCATGACACGTGCTGCAACGACTCAGATCTTCCGCATCGATCTTCCTAGAGCGTAGAGCCTTGTCCGGATTGGGATGTCATAGGTACCGGGTAGCTCAATGAGCTGGCCTCCCCATCCGGCTTTAAAACGAGAAATCCCATCCCAGCTTTTCCGGAAGTCTGGGTGTTGTTTGTCGTCCGGGTTGACTCCCCAAAAATCAT
>CAIXDN010000003.1 GCA_903918235.1 Candidatus Uhrbacteria bacterium | reverse complement strand
TATAGGTACGTATCTTTTTCAAGTCGCGTAATTTAAAACCAGTAGCCGATTCAATCTCGTCACCGGCAGTCGTAGCGAGTTGAAGCAACTCCTCACATGCACGAGCCATAGCCCGCTCAGGAATCGGCCCTTTTTGAAGAAGGGCCTCTATAACCTTTAATCCTGCGGGAGATTGAATACCCTCAGAAAAAACCTCATTCCATTGTCGCGCAGACTCCATCTGCACAACCCCAAAACGACGATCTAAATAGCTCGGAAGTACGCGCTCATACTGGCTTGGTTTTAACAACACGCAAGCAGAAACCAATACATCGTGCGCTTCTTCAGGATCAGGAAGCAATGCGGTCGCACAAAACGACTCACGCAATACGCTCCCCATCGCAAGAAACCGCTTATCAACACTCGTATGAAAATGATCAAAATCTGTAAGGACCTCTGCAGACCCTGGCAGTGTAAGTAATCGCTTACGAAGATCCCGCAATTTTCTAACCTGACCGCCAGCGGTAGAAAAAATCAGTTCCAAGCTTTCACCAGCAGAATAACGTGCTGTACTTTTCTGTTTACCAAGCAATCGATAAAAAACGTCATTTTGATCACGAACTCTGTGTAACTTCTCGGAAAAAACAAACGAATGATCTTCAGCGTTCTCCATTTGAGCAAGCAACTCATTATGTAATCCATCAAGAAACGTACGAGGATTCAATTTTGAAACAAAGCGAGAGCTGATTTTATTCCCAGCAAAACAACGACTCAAAGCATCTGCTGGCATCTGATGCTCATGGTGCGGAGATTGATCAATATAATTATGAACTCGCTCATGACGTAGCGTTCTAGGATTCTCATGTTGGTCAGGAAAGAGGCCAATCAAATTAAAGGGTGTTCCAGAAAAATGCAGCCCACTGACATCAGCAGAAATGCGTTGCACCTCCTTCATGGAAGCATAGACCGAAATATCAAAACATCCCACATCAATGCGTTGAGCCCCATCCACGGGAAACGATTCAAGAGAAGAACGCGCCCGAGCAAATGCAGCGATTAAACGCTCGTGATCATAGCCGAGGTTGAGAACGGTTTTACGTTTTTCAAGCAAGCTAGTAACAACGCGCCCCAGACTGACAAAAAGAGCGATATCTGGATCCTCTTCCAATGCAGTAGCACTTTTTTCATACGAATCACGTAAAGCAAAATGCTCTTCCACAATACGAGGATCTGTCTGTGGGGTAATCAAGTCCTGTTCCGCATCTAATAATCCAGCCAAACGCTTAAAACGCTCATATTCCATGGCGCCTTTTCTTGCTTCCACAGGGAGCCCTGTCAATGCTTTTCTATAAGCAAGATGTAAAGCCTGCTCCGTTTCATCAAGATTCAATTCAGAGGAAACACCCATCACCCCATTCATAAAAACCGACACCCGATCAACACGATCAGAAAATCGTTCCAATAGCTGTTCTTTTCGCGACACCCAATCCGGCCCCGCTTGTACGGCACGTTCAAAAGGATTCAATAATTGAGGACGTTCTTTCATGTAACACATTCTTCTTTATGTATCTTATATGATAAAGTAATTTCTAGGATGCGGAAAGTAGTTTTTTAATAATAGACACCATGTTCATCAAGCGTTCCGAGATCACGACCCTAGCATTACCTGGAGTCGCTATTATTCTTGCGATCATCTGGCCGCAAAGCTGGATCATCGCAACCATTCTTGTTGCGATATCCGTAATCCCAACAGTGATCTCAGCGATACAAGGGGCAAAAGAGTTTAAAATCACCATCGATCTCTACAATCTTCTTGCATTAAGCATCGCCCTTGGACTACAAGAGACCTCTTCCGGAGCCTTTATTGGCCTCATGCTTGCGTCTGCCAGAATTTTGGAGGCCAGGACAGAAGCACGCGCCAATAAAGCCGTAGAAGAGCTACTATCACTTAAACCCCACACAGCAAGACGTGAGTCTCGTGGTCATATCGATGAAATCCCTACGCAAGACATCCGCACAGGCGACATCTTACTTGTCGGAACAGGAGAACGGGTGCCTTGTGACGGATTGCTTGTTTACGGAACAGCACTCGCCAACGAAGCTTCTATAACTGGCGAATCCATTCCACGAGAAAAACTGATCGGCGATCGCATTCTCGCTTCAACGATTATTGAAGCAGGCGCAATAAAAATTCGAGCAACACACATCGGAAAAGACTCGACGCTTGAACGCATGGCCGCCCTAATCCAGGAGGCCTCAAAACATAAGTCCGCATCAGAAAAACTAGCCGATAAATTCGCGGGATATTTTCTTCCATTGATTGGCATCGCAGGAATCGCCGTATATTTTTTTACAAAAAATCTGAGCATGGTCTCAGCCTTTTTTCTTGTTTCCTGTGCCGATGATATCGCCGTCTCCATTCCGCTGGCAGTAACCGCTGCTCTTGGACGCGCAGCAAAACGAGGCGTCATCGTAAAAGGAGGTGCGCGACTCCTTCCGCTAGCGCACATAGACACAATGGTTCTCGATAAAACTGGCACACTCACCTTTGGAGATCTGCGTGTAGAGCGTCTGGACCGCGATCCTTCCGTCACAGAATTCTTCATCTGGGAATGTTTAGCTATCGCAGAAAAATACTCCGAGCATGTCATCGGACGCGCTGTATTTCGTGAAGCGGTAAAACGTATCGGCGTTGTTTCTGATCCAGAAAAATTTCAGGTGCATCGAGGACGCGGGATTTGGGTACAGACAAAAGGCCACGATATTCTCGTCGGAACACCTGCGCTGTTAATCGATTCCGGCATCACAATTCCAGAAAGCTGGGCGACGCAAAGAGACGATGATACGGACCCAGGTCTCACAAGCGACTTCTACGTCGCCGTAGACAAGCGCTGTATTGGTCGTATTCGAATCGCTGATGTACCACGACCATCAGCAAAAGCCAGCATACAAAAACTCTATGCGCTTGGGATAAAGAACATCATTATCTTTACAGGCGACCAACCGCACACCGCCGCCGCAATCGCAAAATCTGTCGGCATTGAAGACTATCGACCCACAATGTCTCCAGAAGACAAAGAAAGAGAAATTGGTCTACTCGCAAAAACAGGAATCACCGTAATGATAGGCGATGGCATTAATGACGCTCCAGCACTCGCACGTTCAAACGTTGGTATCGCCATGGGAACAACGGGCACGGCTGTCGCAATCGAAGCCGCTGACATCGTTCTTCTCGCCGATAACCTAGATCGATTACCAGAACTAGTAGTCTTGGCAAAAAATACAGAAAAAGTCATCCAAGAAAACATCTGGATCTGGAGTATTTCCAATCTGATTGGCTTTGTCTTTGTCTTTAGCGGAATTTTTGGCCCTGCACTAGCCGCGGCCTACAACTTCATGACGGACTTTTTGCCACTCGCAAATTCCTCGCGCTTATTCCAAAATAAAAAAGAAAAAGATTAATCCTGATCATCTGAGTTCCAAGACCAGTCCCAACCGAAAGATCGATTTTTTAATTGATACTTTGCCAAAATGATACTAACGACAACCGTAATCAAACCAAGCGACGTAAAAATTCCACCAAGTACCCACATATCTGTCCCAAATCGATCACCAGCGAAAAAAACAGGATTCGGACGATAATGATACGCAAGCAATAAACCCGGTAAAACAAAGCTTGCCGGAATACCAAACGACAAAGCTCCCATCGCACCACCGATAGTATGCACAAAATAATCGGGAAAACGCATAACAGTTAAAACAAGCACAACAACGCCAATAAGAAAAAAGATAACAGCCATAACACGAAGCCCAAAAACAATAATCCTGATGTCTCGATCATTCTTAATGTACCAATCTTCCTTACTCTCATCAGAGCTTGTCACGATCGTCACTTCATCGCCAATCAAATAGGAAGCGCGATTAGACCAAACGGGAGACCGATATAAACGTTCCTGATCTGTAAGATGGAAAACTGGTCTAACCATACCATCCTCATCTGAGTCGATAGCCGTCACAGAAGCGATATGCTCGACTCCTTGCCAATGTGGAGCAAGATACAAAGGCAAGATCAAACCAAGCACAATTCCTGCAAGAGTAAACATAATACCAACCCACCATTGTGCTTCACGAGGCTGAAAAACGTACTCCCAAGACAATGCAATCATAGATACCTTAAGCCTAAACTAAAAACCGGCCTCTTGCGAGGTCGGTTTTTAAGCTTTTCCAATGATTAGGAAACGCGCTGGACGTTGACGGCGCGAGGACCCTTGTCTGAAGCCTCTGTCTCAAAAGTCACAGCTTCGCCCTCCTTAAGCTCGTCGAACATAACGCCAACGAGTGAATCAGAGTGGAAGAATACATCCTTGTCACCGCCTTCTGGGGTGATAAAGCCGAAACCCTTCTCCTTAAGCGTTTTGATGATACCGTTCATAGTGTTTTTACCAATGAGTAATGTTATAGATAAAGTAAGGCTTTTCTGCTACAGATGAGCATAACTGGGCCGTTTCATTGGTTCAGGGTATATAGTACACCAAAACCCAGAAAAAGTAAAGCCCCCAAGCATTTTTTGGCTAAAATATAAAGAATAGACAGAACCCCATCACGCAATAGCATGATGGGGTTCAACAAAGAAATCAAGAAAGCAGGAACGGAAGCGCAGACTCAGCGTTCTCACGAACAGATACCGATGTCCAGCACGTTGCACGTGTAAACAAAGCCGGATCCACTTCCACAACTTTCTTGCCATGACTTTTAGCCAAACGTGCAAGCATAGCCGTATCAGTGACTACACCGCTCGTTCCGATCAAAAGGACAACGTCACAACTTAGAACGGCTTCACGAAGTTCCGTGAAAAAACGGACTGACTCGCCAAACAGGACGACGTCATGGCGCAAGACCGTGCCGCACACAGGACAGTACCTAAGATCTGATTCCGTCTCTCGAGGCGCGTCTTCCAAGTAAGCGCATAACGATTTTTGACAGCGATACCGATGAAGAGACCCATGAATCTCCTTTGCAGATTCCCCAGAACTCGCATGTAAGCCATCAACATTTTGCGTGAAAAGCTCTACGCGATGCTGACGCGCAAAAGCCGCAAGCGCCTCATGTGCAGGATTTGGCTCTGCATGACCGACTGCCATACGCGCCATCTCAAACGCACGCCATCCTCCGACAGGATCCTGGATATGCGATTCCGGGAAGGCCCACTGGAAAAAATCTGGCTTATTATAAAGCCCATCCTTACCTCGAAAAGACGGAATACCACTTGCTACCGAAATCCCAGCCCCTGTAAGGACAAAGACTCGCTCGGCGCCAAGCAACATGTGACGGGCTTTACGCATCTTGAACTGTGAAAGAATAGACATGTTACCTCCGCTATAAACCGTCGAATCAAAAGAAATCGACTAATCTATATAGTCCATTTATAGATAATTGTCAATGGACTAGGCTAGCGGTAGCATAGACTTACTATGCCAGAAAACAATGCGCTTGAACGAATAACACCAGCAATAAACCAACCTACCGCTGATAGAAAAAAAACAGTTTCTCTAAGCAACATAGTAGAATCTTTAAAAAACGGAGAAATTAAAAATATCGAGGCGATATTCCCACACGGTATCAAAATCGAAGATGATGACCGCAACTCATTCATTGAACAAATTTCAAAACGTGAAGGCGTATCTAAAGCATTTGCTGAACGATTCTTAGATGACGAATCCTTTCGTAAACGCATTGTAAATATCTGTAATAATTTTGCTATTAACGGCGAACACCTAGCAAGCCTCGAAGAGGCAGAAATCTATACAAAAGTGATGGATCCAAATAAAAAAGATGACATTAGTCCCTTATTAGATTCAACTGATCCGAGTAAGCGTTTTAAAGGATCAGAAACCATAACACAGCACGAATTAATAACAGAAAGGCTTCTTGAGATGCGTAACAGCATAGCCGCCATAGACGATGAGGTCATGGTAGAAAAAGTATTTGCCATGATACAAAATGCACTGAGCACAATAAAGCTTGGAGCCATTTCAGACAACGATACATGGGAAAAACTTGCAAAATCACGAGACCTTCTTAACGAATTTCAAAAAAATGCCGACATGCGCTTGCTATATGAACAAGCAACCGAAGGCCAGAAATTAAATCAAATCGGTAGACGCATACAACTTTATCGTCACGAAGACAAAAACGGAAATACCTTGCCGGCAATTAGAGTCGATCAAAGGGCAAAAAACAAAGAGACCGGTACCGAATCCCGCCTTGGCTTCACCATTGAACAAGAAGGCGAAACGCGTATCTTAAAAGATACCATCGTTGTAATAGACAAAAATACACGCAACACTAACGAAGGAATGAAATTCCTAATGGATAATTTACAGCTTGTAAAAAAATTCAATATTCACGAAGCAGAGTTTGTAGCAAACATCAAGATCGGATCCTATGTTTGGACACGAATTTCAGATATGGATCTTACATTAATGTCTGAAAATCTTTCCGCTAAAACGCTTGCAGAGCTAGGCCCTAACCCGGATCCGAAACGCCTGAAAGGCAAGATATTTGAAGAGCTCATTTTACCGACATATGAACAGAACCTTAATGTCGCCGCCGGAATGGCGATGAGCGAACAAAGTCCGGAAGAAAGCCAAGAGCTAAAAACATATCTCATGGAAGACGTCCTCGGAACGGCCCTGACAGAACTTCGAGCAAAAGCGCTGGCGGGAGAAGCCACCATGGAAGACTTTGCACGACTCGGTATTGAGAGAGACCTTATTCATTTTAATAAAGAAGGTGGGCTCGTTGAAAATAGCTCACCGGAAACCGCAACAATAGGCCATCTGGGTCAAGCAGCTATCATGGGGATTCCTTGGAAGGCGCGTATAAAAATGGATCGTCCAAATCTATTCCGATTAATCGATAAACTAGACAAGGGAAAAGACATTAAGTCACTTCTGGTACGTACCGGCCAAAAGATTGGAGTTATTGTCGACACGCTAAGCATATGAAAAAATATTTTGAGAAGCCAATGTCTAGCAATCTTGGAAAAGATTCGGACTCCGGAACCGATACGGAATTTTATAAATGGGTCACTGGAGGGAATTCAGAAAATGCCCTTGGCGCTTTTGCCGCGCAGTTGATTGAAGATCTGCGTGACGACACAAGCGCTGAAGAACTCACAATGTTACTAAACGACTGGAAAAGCTATTTACCGGAAGCAGAATTCATCAGCCGACTCGCCATGTTAGAGCGACTCATGCCTCCTAATCATCCATATCACAACGTCAAAACAAACTTTCTTACTGAGAAAAAATAAAACAACAGCGTGGAGGCGCCCCCCCTAAAAAACAAGTATTACACTTGTTTTTTAGATCCGGACTTCAACAGAAACCTCGCCAATCTCAACTCTTCGTAGCTATAAGAGCTATCTAACCGATTACGCGCTGGTGCCAAAAAGTCATTCCCTGTTTTCCGAAAAGCTTCTGCAATTCGAGCCAGTCGGTCATCAGAAGAAAAAACAATGTGTGAAGTATCCAATAGCTGGCCATGCTCAAGCGCAAGCTCCAAATGCTGAATAACCGTACCAATTCCGATATGACGTTTCTCTGCGATATGTTCCAATGTCTCCTTTCGCGCTAACTGCTGAACCGTCTCCATGACAGTTTTTGTCAGCGCGCGCGCAGAAACAGCCGCTTTGGGAGCAATCACCGAGGAAGTACGATCCTTCTGAATCCCATTCTTTGCAGCATAAGAACAGATCACATTCAAAAACGATTCACCGAACTGCGTCAGTTTTCCTTTTCCTACACCAAACACCTCTTCTAGATCTCGTGTATTCTGCGGATACTTTCGAGCCATTTCCTGCAATGTCTTATCGCCAAAAATCATATACGGAGGCACACGTCGTGCCTCTGCCAATTGTTTTCGTGATGCGCGTAACTCGGCGAAAAGCTCCTGATCAAATTCCGTAACGGTTTCTTCTACTGGCTTCAATGGAGCACGAGGAACGCAAACATCACAGCTTCCACAATTTGATTCTTTCCAAGTTTCAGCAAAATATCTCAGTAAGAATGCACGCCGACACGTGCGCAATTCTCCATACTTCACCATCTCCTGCAATTGAGACCGCGTACGTTCACGCGCATCCAGATCCTCCATCTCCCGAATAAAATACTCGTGTTTAATGCGATCCCCCAAAGAAAAAAATAACAAACAATCACTTGGTAATCCATCACGACCAGCACGACCAGTCTCCTGATAATAGCCCTCAACCGACTTTGGAAGATCCATGTGTACAACCAATCGTACGTCCGGTTTATCAATCCCCATTCCAAAAGCAATCGTTGCAGCAATCACAGGGACCTGATCACGAATAAATCGCTCTTGCGCCTGCGTACGTTGATTCGGAGTAAGCCCTGCATGATACGCCGCAGCCTTTACACCATTCGCACACAAATCTGCCGCCACCTTTTCCGTAGATTTACGTGAGAAACAATAAATAATCGCCGACTGATCGGGGCGCTGCTTCAACTCGGCAAGAAGTTGATCAAAAGCCCGCTTCTTTGGTTGTACGCGATACGTAAGATTTGGCCGATTAAAACTCGAACGAAAGACCCTCCCCTCCCCCAACTTCAACTGATTCACGATATCATCACGAACACGCTCATTCGCAGTTGCTGTAAGCGCCATAATCGGAACACCTGGGAAATACTGACGCAACAAATACAAATTACGATAATCCGGACGGAAATCATGCCCCCATTCGGAGATACAATGCGCTTCATCAACGGCAAACAAACTAATAGTCAGCTCATGCAAAAAACTCCGCACACCGGGCATCGCAAATCGTTCAGGAGCGAGATACAAAAGCTTAATTTTTCCCGCACGCACAAGTCCTTCAACACGAGAAATCTCCACCGGTGAAAGCGTGCTATTCAAAAACGCCGCCGGAATACCATTCGCATTCAACGCATCAACCTGATCCTTCATCAAAGCAACCAAGGGAGAAATAACCACCGTCAATCCAGGGAAATACAAAGCCGGAATCTGAAAACACAGAGACTTACCACCACCCGTCGGCATCAAAACCAAAGAATCTTTTCCGGAAATACAATGCCCAATCACCTCCTCCTGCAGAGGACGGAACGACTCATACCCGAAATGTTTTTTTAGAAGTTCAATCATATCAACTTATAACTCCGTTCCATAGATTAAACCTCCTGTCAAGATACAAATCATACACCCAGCGTTACACGATGCACGATACGCGCTATGCTACTCTCTATGAACACCATCGACTACCTCCGCACCTTCCGCCTAGGTGGTTATGCCATCTTTGATTTTATTGCTTCATTCCTAGGGATGTTTCTCGTAGCGCCACTCCTTTCATGGCTCTGTAAAAAAGCAGGAATCATTGTCCCAAAACAAAACTGGATAATCCTAACCCTACCCATCAGCATTCTCGTGCATATCCTCTTTGGAACAATGACTCCCCTCACAAAACAATTCCTCGATCCAAACGGACATTACATCGTAAAGATAATCATTATAACTTGCTGTATCTTTGGAGCTCTAGGCCTGAAGCGAGCATAACAACAAAATCATCACGCCTCGATATACTGCACCCTTCCCACCTCTCCCGTCTCCAGTCTCACCTTAATCCCCCGAGTGTGCACCGGCGCACTCGTCAAAATATCACGCACGATTCCCCGTGTTGAGTTTCCTGTTCTCTGATCTTGTTTCTCAACAATCACAACTGCCAACCCTGGATAAATATCTTTTCGAAGTGTTCCGTCTATCATAAGAGACTACGACAAAAATAATCGCACCATCCCAAGCAATGCCACGACAGCCCAAACAAGATTTAAAACAACCGATTGAAAAACATTTTTTGTAATCGCAAGAACAATAAGCCCAAACGCGCCAGATAGGTTCAACAACTGATAAACAAACCCATTCGCAGGGACAAAGGAAAAACTCACAAGCGCATACGCAAATAAAATTGCGCCCGTCCCATACCACCCACACACATCACCCACAACAATCCATGCGTGTTTCATAAAATTCTAAACAACTATTTAACGTTAATAACACGTACACGCAATTTCTTTGGCTCCTTAATCTTTAATAAAAACAAAATAAAACAGCCAATCAATGAAAGAAAACCGACAACAAAAAAAGTTGGTTTAAATCCAATAGTTTGAACTAACGCAGCGCCGATACCAGCCGTAGCCGCTGTACTCAATCCCATAACCGTTGAGTACAGGCTCCATTCATAGCTCTCATGATGCTTATCTAGATGCATCATCCATAAACCCAACCACGTCGGATAAGCCAATCCAGCACCGATTCCATAGAGGACTTGTGCAACATAAATATATTCCACACGTGTCGCATACGCATACAAAAATGGAACAATGGCCACACAAAAAGAACCCACAATCAACCAACGTACAACATGATCATGCTGATCGACATAGCGAGAAAATGGCAATTGAATACAAGACTTCGTGAGCAAAAACAACATACTCGCAAAACCAGCCGCATAAATTTGTCCTCCTAATAAATTATCCTTAATAAAGATCGACAAGATCGGTTGAATCAATCCAAATCCAGAAACAAACAACACATCAGAAACCAACAAAAGCTTCATCACTCGATTCATATACAACCAGTCTATCAGAGAAACGATCAATTCTGATAGAGTCGCGTAACAAATTTTTAGCTAATGAAGCCCAAAACAACAGCAGAACATATCACGCAAATCAAGCCAACTCCTTGATGCCTAGCCAAGCGTTCATGACCAATCCACAAACCAAGACAAGCAGCAAAAGCAATATAACTTTCACTGATACCCGTAGAGATAGCGATGGGTAACGTCAGCGTACTAAAACTAAAGGCGATCCATGCCAAATTATCCATAATACTCACACCCACAATAAGCTTTCGTTGCTTGTGCCAGCTACGACCCAAACGCTTCCATTGATGAGAATACGTAAGATATCCGATCAAAGCGAGCGTAACAAAGGCACTCGTAAACCAATTGATCAGTAATGGACTCGTGTGGCGTGCACCAACACCAAAAAGAAAATTAGCTCCACTCATCGCAATCGTTGCTAAAACAGCTAGAAAAACTCCCGTTTCCAAACGGAATTTTTTTAATGCACGGAACGACTTACAGGAGACGAGAATAATTCCCAAGATAAGCAATACGATAAACACATCCTGCAAAGGTGAAAGCCATTCCCCTAAGAAGAAATTTCCTAAAGCAACTGTCAGCGGAACCTCTAATGCATAGACAGGCTCAACAACAGATATCTTTCCTACACGAAGAGCTTCAAAATCCAATGAAGCCGCAATAAGAAGCACGACGCTCGTCCCAAGCAATAGCCAAAATCGATAATCGATAAAACGAAGAAGTAGCAATTCAGGAAAAACAAAAGGAAAAAGAAAAATTGTGGCAAAAGCGGTAATAAAAAACAATGCAATTCCATTCCCCATTTTTCGAGCACTCCGCTGAATCAAAAAATCTCCAATCCCCCATGAGATCATCGCAATAAAAGCCCAAACAATTCCCATAAACGAAAAAAAAATACAATACAACAAGACCATCATAAACGAAAAGCCTAACCATGGCGACATGAAAAATTATTTTAAAGGATAAAAAACATTTCTAGTCACAATGGCTAAAGGGAGATCAAACTCAACAAAACAATACTAGAAAAAATATACATATTTGGCTTACCTTAGCACCAAAACGAACCTAGCACCATTGACAGAATATTCAAATAATGGTATCAAGTCACCTCGATCGTACAAACACGGTCGTTTGCCTTATGACTTACCACGTAACAAAGATCGACTTATTGCCTATCCAGATATGGGCAAAGAAGTCCCTCGGAGCAATCGTGCTCGGTACTATGATATTAGGCCGACCCGTATCCGCTCAAACGATTCCGTCCGTAGTCCCAACATCGATTGCCACTGTGCAATCGGAACTTGTCGTAACTCCATCGGAGCAAACAACAAACGTTGTTGCTGAACCTACGGTTCAAGCAGTGCTCCTCGATGTCTGCAAGACAAATGGATATGGCGAAGACTGTGCAAAAACGCTACTTGGAATGCTCTGGAACGAATCCTCAAACCGCTCCTCCGTTATCGGTGATAGCGGTCAAGCTCGTGGATACTTTCAGATCCATTACAGACTCCATAAAATCTCAATTGCCTGTGCAGAAGATCTTGTATGTTCTGCACAATGGTCACTCAATTATCTGGAGAGGAATAGCTACCCAAAGTACGTAAATTACGCCATTCAATGTCACAATAGCTGTAACGTAAACAATGGCTACGCTGCAAAAGCCGTACGTAATGCCAAACTCATGTGGAACAAGCCACTCGCAGTAAAGCAAACAGCCCCAATCGTACTCGCAATGAAATAAAAAATAGCTCCGCCTAGGCGGAGCTATTTTTTTTATTTCAGCCTCTTCCACTCAACAATCACGTGCATAACAAAAAAAAGATAGAGGAATCTAGCAAAACAAATTACCTCAGACTACAATCTATAAACAAAGTAATTTTACGAAACTTTTTTAGCACCGATACGCAACATATATGGAAATAATAGCAAAAAAAGAAATGATACCTTTATCTGAAAGCGAACTTAAAAGCCGCGCCACACAAGAACAAGACTCTCGTCCCGAAAGACTTGAACGCTTAAGAGGCTACATCTCTACATTATTTCCAGAAAAAGAACAGCAGAATCTACGAGAGCAAGTTGAAGAGAGCTTCAATGTTCCGCAATGGGGAAAATACCACAATGAGGGCCTATTAATGGATACACATCTAGCCCTTATTATAGAACGAATAGAAGCAATAGCTGCAGGGAGCGAAAATGCTGACAAAGCACTTGAAGGACTAAAACCTGCGATTGCAGTCCGCATAAAAAATGCGATCACCTCTAACAGAGAAATGATTCTCCGCTATACCCTTCTCCACGACCTTGAGAAAAGAGCCACAATTGGACTCAACAAAAAAAATGAAAAAGGAAAGCGCGTAACAGAAAATATGAGCTGGGAAGAGTGGCAAAAAATTCTTGCCCAATATCCAGACCCAAGCTCATTGCGCACATATTTTCAAGAACAAAAAATCGAGAGCATCGGGTATCATGACCATGGCGAAAAAGGCGCAGCATTAAGCGAAAATATTGGCATTGACGCACGTATCGTTAAAGCCATTCGCTTTCATGAACTCGGCTTTAATGCAGACGCAAAAACAAAAACGCTTCGCTCTCGTGAACCTATAGAAAGCGATGACATTGATTTTATCGTAGCCGTAAATTTTCTCGATCAATCCTCCTCGCTACGAGAAGACGGAACAAGCGATGTTAGCATGATCCTCCGAGTAGAGAGACTCATTGAAAACATAAGGACGATTCAAGCAATAGAGATTCTCCATAAAGAACAAGACCTATCCGGCTATGATGCGGAAGACGTCAAGAAGGCAATAGATAATCTAGAAAAACGAAGCGATGACGGTGAGCGCCTAACCAATGCAAACGAGGAACGAGCGAGCATACTTGCAGCAAACAAGTTAAAAAATGTAGATTCAGAAAAACTGAAATCAAAACTGCAAGCGCTTATCAGCGCAAAAAATCTAACCGTAGAGAACGATATAATTCAAGCCATTCTAGATTCCATAACAGACCCTGAGCGTCGCATCCAGCCAGAAAAAGCAGGAAGCAAAAGTATATTTTCAAAAGTCCAAGATAAAAAATTAGCGGCAGCGATAAAAACAATCTTCGTAGAAGCGGTTTCAGAAGCCATTATCCAGCAATAGTCGCATCCTTCTCAATCACGTATCCAGCTTTTATTAGATAGGACT
>CAIXDN010000002.1 GCA_903918235.1 Candidatus Uhrbacteria bacterium | reverse complement strand
ATGAACTAACAGAAACGCCCCACAAACTGTGGGGCGTTTCAACGTTTTAGGCGTACCGTTCTTCTACGGCTTGCCAGTTCAGATTTTTCCAAAAGGCTTCAACGTATTTTGCACGCTCCGTTGGTTTATAGTCGACGGTATACGCATGTTCCCAAACATCTAAAGCAAACACAATCTTTTGTCCGCCAAGTTGCCCAAGCTCATGATCGCTCACCCATACATTTAATAAATTACCATTTGTTTCATCAACGATCGTCAGTACCCAGCCAATCCCACGCATAAGAGCCATCGCGGAAATCTCGCTCTTCCAAGCATCAAAGGAACGATACTGCGTTTCAATGGCTGTCTTGAGCGTATCGGAGGAACCTTCACGTTTTTCAAATTGCGAAAAATAGTATTCATGCAAACGCATACCATTAAATTCAAAACCAAAACGGCGTATAAGTTCCGTCTGCTCAGGAGTCGCCTCCAAAAGAAGATTGGTATTTTTGACATAACCAGCATAGAGCTTGAGATGCTCGCTGATTTGCGTTTCTGAAAGTCCGTCCAGCTCTCCAAGAGCAAAAGTCTTTGCAGGGTAAGGTTGTTTCATATGAGAGGTATCGTGGAACGGATAGGATAAATCGTCAACAGGATTGACGTGACATGAAGTTGGTGCTGAAATAAATGTCCTCCGAATTATCGGAGTGCACCTATGGAGGGCAGATGAACGAGTCGCTATTTATCCGAGTCGATCTCGGTAAAGAATGGGTTCGCTCAAGGTTGGTAGATCGCTTTCGTGAAAGTTTGTGTGAGCACGGTCTCGTCCGTGATGACTATCTCTATCACGCCTTTGACGGCGCTAAATCGCTCGACTGCGTGATGACACGTGGCTGCGATGTAGAGAAGCCGAGCATCTACAGCTGCGGTACAGCGCTCGGCATCGTGTCGCTCTACCCAAATCTCTACAACCCGCTTGAGTCAGGAGTACTGCTGGAAAAACCAGGTATTCTCGTCTACAAGCGCCAAAGCTTTGAGTGCATCAATGCACGTAAAGGGCTCTACCATTTTCGAGACCAGGACTATGCTCTTGGCCTCATCGCAATCTTGCTCGCAAAACGTCCCAATGGACGCTCGCGCACACTAAGTCTCTGATAACCCCGGCCCCACCTGCGTGGCTGGGGCTTCTGTTTTATCTAAAGCGCAAATCTTCGTAGCGAGGTTTAGCGCTTCTGCTCGCGTCGTGATGTCACCAACATCCCGAGCCTTTTCAATACGTTTGATGAGAACACCCATAGCAGGCCCAGGCTCAACCCCAAGCGGGAGGAGATCACTGCCGCTGATAAGTGGCTTGGTTGGCGCTTCGTCTAGTCTGTGTTCAAGAATAACCCGAGTCATATATTCACCCGCGAGATACGGTTCCGTCTCAACGCCAGGCAACGCACGTCCACGATGATCCGCCTCAGCAATCGCTAAAAGAATGCGAGAAGAGACGGGATGAATGCGCTTCAAAAGTTTTCGTGCAGAGTTCACATATTGCTCAGCGCTTGTCTGGCCATTCTCGACTTGCATCAAGAGCATTCCCGGTTTCAAGTGTTCTCGTGTCGATGTGAGAGCCGCTTCCAATACCGATTGCCCAAACGTCCACTTCGCAAGAAGAATTTTTGCCGGCTCAACGCCAGCTTCCTCATGCCCGAGCGATCGGATCCGTGGGACACCATGCTTTTCTCCGATAGCCGTTGTCGCTGGCTTTCCCAAATCATGACAAAGCGCACCTAAACCAATCTGCAAACGCTCTTCATCAGTAAACGTGAGAAATGGATTGGCAGTTTTCGCAATCTTCGTCGCCTGATCGAGCACCATCATGGTGTGAATCCAAACATCTCCTTCCGGATGCCAGTCCGGTTCCTGCGGTGTTTCTGCCAAGACGAGGAGTTCTGGATAATACTTCTCAATAATCCCAAGTTCGCGCATCAAAGCAAAGCCACGTGAAGGTTGATCTGCCTGCAAAAGCAACTTCCGGATTTCTCCGGTGACGCGCTCAGCCGGCAGATAATCCAACGCACCGGAACGCACCATTTCCTGCATAAGGACAAGCGTTTCTGCCTCTACGGTCAGTCCAAAGCGCGCCGCAAATTGAACACCTCGATACACACGCAACGGATCCTCAACAAACGTCCTTGCATCCACGGCGCGTAAGATCTTGTTATTTAGATCCGCAGCACCACCAAACGGATCAATGAGCGCACCCGTTGCTAAATCTCGATACATCGCATTGATCGTGAAATCTCTACGACGCGCTGCCTCCTCAATCGTCATGGTTGGATCGCCTTCAACGACAAAATCTTTATGTCCCTTTCCCGATTTCGATTCCCGTCGAGGAATAGCCACGTCAACATCAAGGCCATTTCCTAAAAGAGCTTTAAAGACACCAAAGGATCGTCCAACCGCAGTGACTTTTCCATCAAATAAAGTCTGCAATTGCTTTTCAAGCTCCTCCGATGCCATTCCAAATACTTCAATATCCGCATCTTTTGACGCAATTCCAAGCATCTCATCACGCACAAAACCACCAACGAGATACGCGTGGGGGATAGAGTTTTTTATGAGTTCAATAGCTTGTGTAAGTTTCATAGCAAACGTTTTCCGATCTCAGCTTTCAATTCGCTAAGCCCAACACCACTGTATGATGAGACAAACATCGGCGTAAAGGCCGCATATTCCTTTCGGTTAATCTTTGCTGGCTTGCGTTTCACTAAATCCATCTTATTAAACACATACATTTTTGGAATCGTATCAGCCTTAATTTGTTTGAGAATCGCCTCAACTTCTTCAATCTTCTCATGCACATGCTTATCGCTCACATCGATAACATGCAAAAGCAAATCCGCATCAACGGTTTCATCTAAAGTTGATCGAAACGCATCAATAAGTTCCGGAGGCAAATCCTGAATAAACCCAATCGTATCGGAAATCAGAATTTCACTCCCTCTCCCACCAAGGGAGGGGTCAGGGGAGGGAATCCAAATCTTTCCAACATGCGTATCAAGCGTTGCAAACAAAGCATTCGCCACATATGCGCCTTTCTTCGTCAGCGCATTCAAGAGCGAGGACTTTCCCGCATTTGTATACCCAACAACAGAAACCGTTTTCAATCCAACACGATCGCGATGTTTACGATGTCCCTCGCGCGCCGTACTCACACGTTCCAAATCTCGTTTAATGCGTTGTTCCTGATCAAACAAGTGGCGCTTCATGAGTTCCGTATTTGTTTCTCCCTGTCCACCGCGTGTTCCTGTTCCACCTGCTTGCTGCATGAGCTCCATACCCATACCAAAAATACGCGGACCCATGTGCCTGATCGCCGCGAGTTTGATCTGAAGCTTCGCCTCCGCCGTCTTTGCGTGACGATCAAAAATCTTCAAAATCAAATCCACACGATCCCATGCTTGCATATTCAACTTTGCCTTACGTAACGCCTCATTCACGTTAAACATCTGACCGGGCTTCAGCAAATTGTTGATAATCAAAACTTCAACATGTTCTTCTCGCGCCATTTCAATAATCTCCTCCAACTTTCCCAATCCGACATAGGTCCGATAATCAGGCGTTCCTCGTTTCTGAATCAGCTTCACGATAACGATTCCGCCATAGGTTTTGGTGAGCTGTTCTAATTCCATGAGTCGTCTCTTGGCTGTCTTCTCGCTCATCGATGGAGGAATAACATCAATCAACACCGCGCGTGGTTTGTTTGGAATAATAGGCATATATTTTTTCTAAATAAAGAGACCCAAAAAGGGTCTATAAAAATTCCGGCGCCGTGTGATTCGGTGTGTAGTTTAGCGCCGGGCGATATGCTTCATAAGAATAATATAGAACAATCTCCTCATAAACGCAAACGCCCCGCTCCGGAGAACCCAGAACGGAGCGCAGTCTGCAAATGTTGAGCAATGGTTAGTTCACGGGAACACCGAGGAACGTAACTCGATAGAGCGTACAAAGCGCCTCGATGTCAGACCGATGTGCGTCCCCTTGGACAATCACTCCCTTGTGTCCGTGTACACTTCGCAAAAATTCAAGGGTGCGAATCAAAATGATTTCAGAACGCAGTTGATCGAAACTTGTAATGAGTTCGCCGAGGACTCGCTGAGAATCAGGATCGGCTGGTGGTCCTCGAGTAAGTAGACGTGTCTCGAGGTACAGTGGCCATTCTTCACCAAAAATGGTCGGAGTTGTAAGTTCGTAGATGGCGCGAGTTCCGGGCTGTCGGTCTCGGCTTACAACTCCACGGATTTCTTCGATAGGCAGAGAAACGCCGTACATGTTGAACATGACATGTTGTGTATGCTCCACATAACGATCGGGAGTGATCACGCTATCAAGCCCGGCTTCCTCAAAAGCGATGACATCGGCATCGGCACTATGTGTAAGTAGGCGATGAAAAACGCTTTGTTGTAGTTGATCGATTTCCGCGACCCGCTCCGGAGAGTTGCTACCATCGGGATTGACGTGGATATTTCCGATAAAGACAACAGCAGGCGGTGTTGGCTGCGATTGAGCCCAGCTGATAACGGAGGTTCGTCGATTGGTGAGTGCAAGAAAGTACTCGCGCGTATAGCTGGACCACTCCGGAAATCCATCGCGACCCGACGCATGTCGATAGGAATCGCGATTCTTGACGAGCGCATCAGCGAAAGCCCAGCCAAGTGCTGGTTCTGCCTGATGAGATACGGTTGGAGCAGAAAGGCTAGACGCAGTCGTCGAATCTCTTTGGGTGAAAAATACAGCAAAGAGAACGATGAACGGAAACAGATACAGCATCGCCCTGGCGTGCCCTGGGTAGATGCCCACAATGCGCTTCTTTGCCCTTACCTTTGCTCTGGCCATTGAGTCGCTCCTTCTACAAAACCGTGCGCAAATCCTACAGACTTGTATTAAAATGTCAATACTATCCACACCCACGCCCTTGACAAAACAATCAAATTATTACAACGGAGTAGAAGGACGGGAATAATCCCGTGATCAAAAAAGCGAAGAAAGAAAGGGAAAAACGATGCGTTCCATCGCCTGGTTTTCCGTGTGTCTCTTGATCCTCAGCGCCTGTATGCCTATGCAAGCAGGCGCCGCCACCCCCGACGCGGCAATCACACTTCCGACGCTGCGTCCGTCTGTCGTTCCAAGCTTCACGTTCCAAGCTCCACGATCTCACCCTCCGGGAACTCTACTCGTCGATCATCTCGGCGATCTCTGGATGGTAGATAACTGGCTTGAACGACGTCTCGTCTCCGGCGATGATGTCCTTGGTGAGATTGACCTCGGCAACGAGAACGCGATCCCGATGAGTGAGATTGAGGAGCGCTGTCTGATTCCCGTCGATGATGAGTACTGGTACCCGGCTTCTACAGGTTGGTACCCCTACTATTCACCGGTAAGCGACGATGCATTGCCTGGCGATGGTCTCTGGCTACTAAATCCAGAACGACTAATTCGCCGACCCGTAAAGATGGATCAAACAAAGAGCTGGGGCTATGGCCCATGGATCAACGACTTCACAGAAGGCGATGGCGACTGGTCAAGCTATCGTGCAGTAAGAGGTCCGCTCGGTTTCCGTGACGGCTCGATCTTTATCACGGAATTCGGAGAATATTTCTACATGATAAAAAATCTTGCCTGGAACATCAATCCGGAACTCGCAGAATCCGTCGGCTACAAACTGGAGGATGCGATTCTGACAACCTCTACGCGACTCTTTCATCAGACGACGCGAGCAGGGGAGCTCACGAGCGAGGTCTTCAATTCCTGTCCAGCACAAGAACCGATCAGTCAGGGAATCGATCACGATCACGATGGCTCACCAAGCTATCGCGACTGTGATGATCACTTTCCCTCGTACTCGCCACTCAATCCAGAGATCTGCAACGGTCTCGACGATAACTGCGACGGCCTCACCGACGACATCGAAGCATGTCTAGGAACCACGCCATGAATCCCGAGCAAGACCCAATAGATCCAGTGGATATCTACATCTCAATCATCGTTATCAGTCTCTCATTCTGCATAGCGATACTCATCAATATGGTGTAACGATACATCCATCGTTTCCTCGACTGTGCCGTCCCCCCTCAATCCCCCCTCCTGTGCTCAGGAGGGGGATTTCTGTTATGCTTTCGTCATCATCCGATATTCGGATCGTTATGACTGAAAGCTTATCGCACAACCAAAGTGTTCAATCCGAGGAAGCACTTTTATTACGGGCAAAAAATGACCCAGAAGCCATCGGTATTATTTACGATCGCTACGCAGATCGTATCTATGGCTACCTCATAAAGCGCTGTGGTCACAAAGAAACCGCAGAAGACCTTGTGTCAAAAGTATTCATGAAATTCATTGAGAACCTCCCAGGTATTCAATGGCAGGGCATCTCTATTTCCGCCTATCTTTTTCGCGCAGCGACCAATGCGCTAACAGACCATTGGCGCAGCGCAAAAGTCCGGATGGATATAAGTACAGAGGAAGACTGGGATCCGCCATCAGAAATAGAAGCTCCTTCCTGGCAGGCTGAGCTCACGCTCGAGCGTGACAAACTGGTAGAAATAATTAAAACGATGTCACCACGCGACCAGGAAATTCTCGATCTAAAATTCTTTGCAGATCTTGAACCGGAAGAAATCGCAAAAGTTCTCACGATCACACCAAATCACGCATCTGTCTTGGCCTACCGCGCCTTAGGTCGATTACGCACCAATTATCTCAAAGTCTATGCCACAGCCTCTTGATCCAAAGCGAGCAGAGCTCGACAAGCGTCATGAACAAGAATCTCGCCCGTTGCTAGAAATATCACGGGCAGTTTCAGATATGGCAAGCACACCATTAGAAAACTTTGACCCAGTGAAAAAGTCATTGATTCGCGATCAAATTATTAGCTCTGCATCAAAAAAACTTGCTATGCCTGAAGCTCCAAAGCGATTCTTTCATCTTCCAGTCTGGCCAACATTTGCCGTTGCGGGTCTTATGGCAGCTCTTGTTATAGCGATTTTTCTTGGAAGAAGCCCGGCAATTGTACCAAACACAAGTCCTATATCTATCGTTCGCGCAATTTCAATTCCGGCAGCACAAGCAGCAGATGCATTTACATTTTTTGCCAATAAGTCTGATGCGGCCGGCATGGAAACAGATTCAACATTTACCGTAACATCAAAAGTAGACGCCTCTGCGGACGATATCCGACAAGCGCTCCGCATTGTCCCACCGATTGATATCACCATAGAACCATCGGGCGACAAGACATTTAAAATCACGCCAAAACAAGCGCTAGCCTCTGGTGAGATCTATCACGTTACGCTTGCAACAGCGATCTCAGATGCACCAGAGCCACAAGCAAGAGAATTCTCTTGGGCACTCCAAACAAAAAATGATTTCCGCGTCCTCTCATCAATTCCACGTGATGGCTCTATTCAGGTGCCTACAAACACGGGCATTGAATTTAAAATGTCACGTGATGGTTGGGCCGATCCAAAAGCTTTTTTCTCGATCACCCCAGCTACGGAAGGAGAGTTCCAAGCAAAAGGCCGTTTCCTAACATTTGTTCCAAAACGTCCCCTAGAAGAAGGGAAGCGTTATGAAGTTGTCTTAAAAAAAGGCTTAAATATCTCAGGAAGTGATCTCGCACTTAAAGACGACATTCGCTTGCGCTTTGAAACAAATGCCCCTTCAGTAGCAATGACAGACGCAAAAGAATATATCTACCTCAACGTAGGTGAGCGTTATCAGGTAGAGCCAAACAAAGAAGTCTTGCTCAACCTTCCGTATGAACTAAATCCAGCGCTCCAAAGCGTACGCATCACGGGATACCGGCTCTCGCAGGAAGAGGCAAAAGCCTTGCTTGAGAAGCGCTTGTCGATTCCAAGCTGGACCATGGCAGAAAAACAAAAGACAGATGATTTTGAAAAAGTAGCAAAAACAGAAGCTTTTAAGATTGATGGAAAAATAACGGTTGATGGCTATCAAAGAAGCCTGATCATTCCTCCGGTCCAAGAGCCAGGATATTTTGCCGTACGCATCGATCCAGTTGGGACCATTCCAACACGTTCCTCATGGACATTCCTCCAGGTAAATAGTGCGGCAGCATACCTAAGAGCAGATAAAGATACACTACTCGTCTGGGCCGTAAACGCCGCAACAAGCCGTCCACTCTCAAACCTTCCGCTCCGCATTGATGGGAAAACCGTAAAGACAGACAGCAACGGTTTAGCCCGTCTTGCAACGCCTTCTGCTCTCACAACAACGACAACGAAACTAGGAGATGTTTACCCGTTCACCATTTTAGAAGTAGGTGAAGGAGCGATGTCTTCGCTCATGGTCATACGTAAAAACATGAGCATTTACGCTTTTGATTTTGGAAATCAAGATCAATATATTTCAGATACAGTTAGCTATCTCTACACCGATCGCCCACTGTATCGAGCAAGCGATGAGCTGCAATTCTTTGGCTTGGCGCAAGATCGCGATTCTCACAGTGCGCCAACAGACCATATAAGCATTCGCTTACGTAAATCATCCTACTGGTTTGATTTTGGAACCGGAGAAGAAAAGGTCTATCAAGAGCAAGATGTCACCCCAGATTCTGCCGGACGTTTTGAAGGAAGGTTAGCATGGAATGAACTTTCCCAAGGCTACTACTCAATAGAGGTACGGAGAAACAATCGGACAATAGCTGTTCGCTCAATTGAAGTTCGTGAATTTGCAAAGCCAGCCTATGGTATCGAGGTCATTCCAGATCGTACAACGATGTATACCGGTGAAAACCTAACTGGCACGGTCCGAGTTCGCTTTTTTGATGGTACGCCAATCCCTCGTCAAAAGATCGATCTACACGGACGTGGTTCAATGGGGGAGACAGTCGTAAACCTGGAAACAGATAGTAATGGATCTGCGCGCTTTGAAATGAAGCCAGAAATGCAAGCGTGTTTAGAGATGAACCAAGACACAACAACCTTATCCGATACGTATTATCTATCATGTAACGCAGAAGAAAGCTTTACCTTGGAAGCACGTCCTGCTGCTGGAGAGGAGGCTGAGATCGTTGGTTCATCAATCGTAAATGTTCGCCGTAGCAATCTAGGATTAAATGTAGATATTTCACAAAAAGACAAAACAGCAACCATCGCCGTAGCAACATCGCATCATTCCTTTGAAGCGACAGACTTGGGTAAGTCCAACGCATGGGGAAATCACCAGACAAATGTCACGATCGTTCCATCGCACTGGGACCGTATTGACTCAGGTTTTCAATACAACTCAGTTGAGAAAAAGAATATTCAGACATATCGCTATGAAATACGGTACGAGCCAGCAATGCGCGCGACACTCACGGCGGACACGCGTGGCCAAGCAAGCTACCAGTTTTCCATGGAGGGAAATAAAGACTATATCGCGATCATAGAAGGTCGTGACGACACCAATCGTCTCATCCGCGAGATGCGCTATGTATGGCCAGGAGGCTACGGTTCCTACGCACGCAATATCCCTGAGGATAATGAATATCCTTCACTAGCGCTTCTTCCAGAATCAAAGGGCGATGTAACAGTAACTGGCTTTACGCTTGATCAAGAAGTAACCGCAGAATTCCGTATTGGAACCAGCCCATTGGATGTCTCAAAAACGCCTGGCGTTCTCTATATTCTCGGAAGCCGAGGATTAAAAGAAGCAAAAGTCCTTAATGCAAATCAATACCCATTCCACATGGAAACGGGCATGATCCCAAACGCAGAAGTGTATGGCGTGACCTGGCAAAATGGCCAGTTTGTAGAAGTAAGCAACACGGCAACATTTCGCAATAGCGATCGAGAATTAGAGGTTACAGCAAAGACCGATAAAGACCGCTACCTACCAGGAGAGACCGTAAACGTGACCGTAGAAGCAAAGCTGAAATCAACAGGTCAAGCAGTCCGCGATTTAAGATTTGTTTACTCAGCGGTTGATAAGGCACTCCTCGCACTCACATATGATGACATCGCCCGACCACTCGACGCTCTATATGGATATATCGCAGACGGATTCATCTACTCTGACCGCTCACATGTAGCGGTCTATGATCAATTTGGTGGTGCAGAAAAAGGCGGTGGTGGAGATGCCATGCTCCGCGCATCTGTCCGCAAAAACTTTAAAGACACAGCAGCATTTGGCATCATCGATTCTGACCAAAATGGAGTAGCGCGATTCTCATTTCAGGCTCCCGACAACATCACGGGTTGGCGCATGGAGCTGATCGGAATGTCAGCTCAACTTGAAGCGGGCGTCGGTCGTGTCGACGTAAATGTCTCCAAGCCCGTGTTCGTAGAGGCGGTATTGCCTCCACGTTTGCTCGCAACTGATAAGCCAGTTCTCAAGCTACGTGCATTTGGCGCAGGTCTTCCAGAGGGTGCCGACGTCACATTTACCGTCGATGCCCCAACGCTCGGGCTTCATGGGGAGCGTGTAAAGGGGAAGGCGCTCGAAGCATCCTATGTCGCGATCGATACGCTGATGCCTGGCCGTCACAAACTTGTGATCGGCGTAGAGTCGGCGCAGGGGAATGATGCCGTAGAACGATATGTGACCGTTGATACATCGCGCTTCACAAAAAATGAATTCGTCTCAGTCGATGCAGCCCCAGGCTCCGCTATTCCAGACCTTGGCCAGCCAGAAGCAGAGGTGATTCTTACGGCAAAAAATCGTGCCTTATTGCTTCCGCTTTTCTACGATCTCACCTGGTCAAACTCTAGCCGCTCCGACGCGAAGCTCGCTCAGCGCTATGCACTCAGCGTGCTCCGTAATACATATGGTGAAGCAATTGACGATCTGCCTTCAGATTCCGAACTCAGCGCAGATCTCGCAAAATATCAAAGTGAAGATGGACAAATGTATCTCTTGCCATATGCAAGCACAGACATCGAGCTTACAGCAGAGGTCGCAGCATCATTCCCAGAGCTAATCGATGCAAAGACCATGGCTTCTTCGCTCTGGAATCGTTTAGACGGTGTTACAGCAAGCCGTGAAGTTCAATTGCAAGCGCTTTCAGGATTAGCGGCGCTCGGAGAGCCGGTACTCCCAAGTCTTCAGACGGCCGCGGAAATAAAAGATCTCACATGGCGCGAGCAACTAGTAATCGCAAGAGGATTGGTTGGCGCGGGTGATCGTGAACGCGCGCGCGGAATATTAGAAGACCTACTTACACACTCCGTTGATCGCGATAATCTCACACGGCTAGAAGTTTCAAAGGATGAAGCGGAAAATATTGAAGCAACCGCAGATGCAGCCGCCATCGCGGCAAGCATCGCGCATCCAAAAGCTCCAGCGCTCCGCCTCTACGTGAATTCCGTTTGGAACAATGACGCGTTCCCAGTTCTCGCAAAGGCTCGCTATCTTAAAGCAATGCTTCCAACGATGCTCGATCGTGAAATTAAAATGAGTTACACGCTCGGAGCAGACAATAAAACAATCTCTTTTAAGGATGCGCCAGTACAACGACTCACCCTCACGGCAACAGAGGCAAAAAACTTCCGTGTAACATCGGTAGATGGACCAGTCGCTATCACCTTCTTGCGACGCACACCTGGGAAGCCAGAATCCAAACCTGAAGTTGCCATCACAAGAGTGTATTCCTCAGAAGAAAATAGCGACCTAAACAACCTACAGGAAGGTGATCGAGTTCGTATCACCTTGCATGCAGATTTCACTGATAAATCGATTGATGGTTGCTATCAGATCACAGATAATTTGCCTGGTGGTTGGCAAGGAGTGATCGGACAATACTACGGATACACGGATTGGTATCCGTATGAATCAAGCAATGGAACCGTCTCATTCATGTTGTGTAGCAAGGCAAACCAAGAGGTCACGTATACAGCGCGTGTGGTATCTCGTGGAACCTTTACCGCAGAGGCTCCGATGATTCAACACAGCCAATATCCATCCATTGCTGCAACAGGAAAAGAAGAAAAAATTACGATAAAATGAAACGCCAGCACATCATTATCCTTATTGCCTTAAGCCTCGCTCTTGCGGGGCTTTTGGCATATCAACAAAAAAAGCCAAGCGATAAAAGCGAGACGGCGATTTCTGGATTCGCCAATTCTGTAGAAGAGAAAAAACTGAGCGTGACAATCGATGCACAAAAATTTCTTGTTCCTGAGCGTTTTGATTCTGCTTGGTCCGCGCCACCACAGACAACGGCTTGCAAAAAATACCGTGCCGCAATCACAAATCATCATGCACTCGCATCAGATTTGATCGCAGATCTTATACGTGAAATAGCGCGATGCCGGCCAGAGATCAAGACAATGATTATTCTGTCTCCCGATCACTACTCCGCAGGAAGCGGGCCGATCACCATCGGTCATACGAATTATCAAATTGCAGGTGAAATCGTCAAAATAGACACGGAAGCTACCGATCGATTGAAACGCGCAATTCCATCGGCAGGGGAGAGCGAGATGCTCTTTGAACACGAGCACGGGATTGGAGCGCTTGTCCCCTTTATTCATCGCATATTTCCAGACGTTACGATCGTGCCAATAGCAGTAAAAGCATCAATGGGAACAACAGAGCGAGAGCGACTCACGGTATGGCTCACATCAGAGTCAGCGCGTGGTGTCTTTATCCTCGTCTCTTCCGATATGTCACATTACTTGGATGGAGCAACAGCAACAAAAAACGACGAGCGCACAAAACGCGCGCTCGCCGATTCTGATAAGCAATTTTTTGCTTCCGCAAAGGATAGCTTTACGGACAGCGGCCCAGCAATCTCTATAACAATGAAGTCGCTTGGCGAGGAACATTGGCATCTACTCAACCAGTCGATCTCAAGCCACTACGCTGGCTCAAATGCCTTTACAACCACGTATATCACCGGACTGTGGGATTAGGCTTCAAGTACTCTTCGGACAACGTCTAGCGGATCCTCCTTCATCAAATCAAGATGAACTTCTTTTCCGACCTGTTCCTGAACCTCAGTGCTTGAGTGCTCAATGACCATATGAGCAAGGTCAGCAGGCATAACAAGATGCAGTGAATCAGCAACGCCTTCACTCATGATTTGTTCCAACCGATCGACGACCATATGGATATATTGATGCAAGCGATTCTCATCAGAAGGTTCTTGGCCAATGGCCAAGCCTTCATTGTCGGAATGCGTTTCTTTTGCAAGAGCAATCAAATCAACTTCTTCTAGCGTCTCTTCATGGGCAAGCCAAAATTGAGCATGAACATGATCAGCGACTAAGATTAAAGAAGGGAATTCAAAGTGCTGGAGTTCTTGTGGAAGTTGCATAGGCTAGGAAAGTTGAAGGTGTGTTAAGTAGTGAACAAACGGTTGCTCAAAATGATGCGTCTTACGCAAGCAATGGTCAACGGCATCAAGTAATAGAGTTTGAATCTTGAGTCGTCGTGCAAGCTTGACGGCAAGGCTGGTCGCAGGAATTCCTTCTACGGTTCCAAGCTCCAGATCAGCAGGTTTTTTACTAGAAGCTCCAACTAAGAGCTCGCCATAGGTTCGATTCCTTCCAGAAGGACTGAGTCCGGTGACAACAAGATCTCCAAGCCCAGCAAGCCCAAACGCAGTCCGACCATCTCCACCAGAAGCAACAACAAAGTGCTGTATCTCTTCTACCGCCAATGTAAGGACAAGGGACTTTGCATTGGCTGGGAGCTTGAGACCATCACACATACCAAGGGCAATAGCATAAGGATTCTTCAGCGCCGAGGCTAATCCAACACCAAGAACATCAGAAGAAGTCGCGCATTTTGTTGTAGCGGTTTCCAAAAGCTTTTTTACTCGTTGAACCGTGGCTTTGTTGGAGCCGGCAAGCAAAAAGCCGGTAGGGGAGTTTTTCGCTAACTCATTCGCAATAGCAGGGCCGCCGAGCGTACATAAATGTTTACGGAGATAGACTGGCAAAATAGCTGCCTCACTCAACACAATTGGCTGAAGCGTCTCATGATGAAGGCCTTTTGTTACACTAACGATTGATTGGATCTTTTTTGTAAAAAAAGGTTTTGCCTCAAGAATAACGTCCTCAACAGCAAAGGATGGAATCGCGATAAAAATATCTTCCGCTCCATGAAGAGTCGCCGCAATGCTGCTCGATGTCGTAACATGTTTTGGAAAGGAATAACCAGCAAGGTATCTCGAGTTTTGTTGATGTTTTCGGAAGTCCTCCTCCACATCCTCCTCGATGCAGTACAACCGCACTGGTCGTTTAAGACGCGCAAGATTGAGCGCTAACGCAGAAGCCATATTTCCCGCACCTAAAATCGCAATAGGAGCTTTAGACATATCCAAGAGTATAAACGAACACCGCCCCCAATGCGAATACATGAGGGGCGGGCAGAGAAACGTTATTCATTTGGAGATCGTAGGAGGGGGAGCAGGCCTTGTTTACAGAGCGGGCAATCAGCAATAGGCCAGGTTTCATCTTCTTTGGTGACGAGTGAAAAGAACCGTGGCACACCGAGGTCCTCGGCGGT
>CAIXDN010000001.1 GCA_903918235.1 Candidatus Uhrbacteria bacterium | reverse complement strand
GTTGCCTCTTATACGGAAGATCAGATCGTGACAACAAGTCCTCAACAATTATTAAAGATCGAACAAGCAAAGAAAGAATTTGAAGAATCACAAAATCCTGAAATCTAATTTTATCTTATGAGAAATCGTATTTTGCTTATCTTGTTGGTTCTTGCTGGTCTTGCTGGTATTACAGCTGTCATTTGGTTTATCGTCAGACCTGCATTACCAGCGTCGGTTGTTACAACGCAACCAGCTGCTGTTGTCCCTACAAAGCCAGAAGTTCCTTTTCAAGAAGTACCTGCGTTGCCTACACTTGCGACATCGACAAAGGCTGTTGATGTCACTTCTCCAGAAGAGAAGGAGCGCCAAGCCAAAGAAGCGTTAAAACGCGAAGCGTTAAGCATGGCCGCACGCTTGAATACCTATTCAAATGCAGATAGTTTTGATGCATTGCGCGTTTTACAAGTTGGCGTTGACCCAGCGATGGCAGCGAAGCTTGAAGCACAGCGATCTGCATTAAAAGAAAGTCATCCAAGCTTTGGGAATTCTTGGGGTCAGATGATGCAGGCGATGTCGGCGGTTATTCATAGTCCTGCGGCGATTTTATCTGCGGAGCAAGCATTGGTTTCTGTTCAGGTTCAGACAACGGTGGAAGATGGTGCGAAGTCGCCAGTCGTAAGTCAGAATCGTGTTGATTTAACATTTAAGCACAATGGAAGCTCTTGGCTTGTTTCAGACATGGCTATCCAGGCAGGAGAATAGGATTTTAGACGTCCTGTATCCGCCCGCTTGCATCGAATGTGGTGTAGGCGGGTTTTGGTGTTGTGATTCTTGCTTTGAGTCGATTGATTTTGATATCGAGACACCGATGGTTGATGGTATTGATTGCGTGCACGTCATCGGTTCCTATGCGAACCCTGTATTACGCAAGCTGCTTACAAGCTATAAGTATCGTTCTGCAAGTTGTCTGAGGCCAATTTTGAGGCTTCTGGTTGAGCGCTGGAAACGTGAAGTCGGTGTGAGTATTGATGGCGATTGGACGATTCTAACGACACCAACAGATGAACAGCACATTCTTGAACGCGGATATGATCACACCGTGTATTTAGCAGAAATTGTGCGTGATTTATTGTTGCCTCATGCAAGGATTGTGAGTGCATTTCATCGGAATCGTAAAACGGAAGCGAATGCTAGTTTGCATGAATCTGAGTTAAGAATAGGTAACATAAAAGGCTCAATCGAATTGATTGAGCCTGTTCATGGTTTGGTCTTTCTTATCGATGACGTTTTAACGAGTGGAGCGACGATGGGCGAGTGTGCGAGGGTTTTACGTCGGTCTGGCGTTGAGCGTATTGAGGGGCTTGCGTTTGCTCTTGGAAGATAATATTTAGAGCTTTCCGAGCTCATCAAGGTCGTGATCAGGGATGTAGAGGATTGCTAAACCTGTTATTATTCCAATAATGGCAGTAGCGATGTGACTCCCTTGGAATAGGATGAGGTCAACAGCATCAAGAAAGTACCAGATTCCTCTCCAGATAAGGATGATGGCAAATGCAACGAAAAAATTTTTGATGAGCTTTATAAACTTTTTTTGCGTCATATTCTTTGCATATTACCACACATGAGCTCAAGCGAAGCCTGGAAAAAAGTCTTTTTTGATTTTTGATTGGCGGACTCCTAGCTCCTTAAGCGCTTTTTCAAAGGCGACAACAGCGATATGAGGACCAGAGAGAAAGAATGTTCTTTCTGCGTAATCAGGAACATTCTTTTGAATCATTTTTGCATCGATGAACCCGGTTTCACCTTTCCAATTTTCTGGGACTGCCGTTGGTACGGTTAGGGTATAAATCGTTTTAATTCCGACATTTTTTTCCGCTACATTGAAGACGTCTGTATAAGCGATATCATTTACGGTATTGTTTGAGTAGAGCATCGTCACGGAACGCTTTTCGTTTTTGTCCGTAAGATATTTGATCATGCTACGGAAAGGTGTGACGCCAATACCGCCGGCAATAAATACGAGTTTTTCGTTTGGATCTGATGGAAGGGTAAAATCACCGGCTAATTGAGCGGCAACAATTTTGTCCTTTGGTCCATCGTTCATGAGGGCTTGTTTGAAGGTGCTGCCTTTTGGATAAAATTTGATTCCAAGACGAAGATCTTTTTCTGTTGGAGAAGAAGCAAGCGTAAAATATCGGCGATTTCCACGACTGTCTGGACCTTGGTGCGCAACGGTCCATTCCATGTATTGTCCGGGCTTATAGTCAAAAGGACGATCAAGAGAGAAGACAAAATCGAGCGTGTTTTCTGCGATGACAATTTTTTCTTTTATTGTTAAGAGAAATTTTTCTTTTGAGCTCACGATATAGGTAAAGATATTTCCTACAAGAAGAGCGGTTTCTGGTGTTGAATAGAATGAACCGATATGTACCCATGGGGCGATGAGAAAACCAACGATAGAACCAAATGAAAGACGCTCAATGCGTTGTTGTGGCGCTGTTAGTGGCTCCGTCAACATGACAAAAGCAAAGAAGAAAATAGGTGTATCAATCAATGTTTTTATCACAAGCGGATACAGAGGAACATTTCGATAGATTCCAGATCCAACTACCGAAAAGATTGTAACGATAAGGAAGCTGATCAAAAGATCAAATCGGCGGAGTTTTTTTACAATAAGAAGGCCACTCGCTAAGACAAAAGGCAACATATACATTGTTCCGACCCACCAGCTCGCTGATTGATTGAACGTGATTGCCGTTAAGGCGACTGCAAATGCGGCAGGATTAAAGAGGTGTTTGCCTCGAATCGTGAAGATGTATTTTGATGCCATCGCCCAAACACCTGCCCAAATTGCTAATCCAAAATAGGCGCCGTCAAAAGGTGTGCTTGGTGGAGAAATGATTAATGCGAGAATCAATGCGGTAATAGAGGCGGATTCTGTATTGACTGGTGCATTAAAGTAGATTGATGTCAGCTCATTTGTTGTCCAGCAAATGCCAATGAAAAATATTGAAGAGAAAAGGAGAGCAAATGGATTCAATGGAAGAAAGCCAAGAAGACTTAGAATAAATGCGATGGCTAGCTGGAAAACTAAAACATACAAAACGATTTTGTACATCGTGACTTTATTGAGAAGATTATCAATCCATTTAAACATACGATTTTGTATAGGTATCAAAGTTGCTTGTCATAGTTGCAATGCCGTTTTTGTCGATCGCATATCCTTCAAGGCCTGGGAGTTGCTCAATAAATTCTATGCCTTTTCTTCCCATGGCGAATGCTGCCGTTGCAAATCGATCAGCTTCATAGATATTTGGACCAATAACGCTTAGACTTACGACTTCGCTGAATACTTCTGTTTTATCATGTGGATTGTAGATGTGTTGTCCGCGTAAGTAGGTTCCTGATGTCGCAATTCCTTGATGTACAAGATAGACGATTTTGACGATCTCTTCATGTTTGAACGGGTTGCGTATTCCGATGCTCCAGGGCTTATTATCGGCGTTACTGCCACTGACTTGGATATCACCACCAGCTTCTACATAGTAATGGTGCATTCCATTTTTCTTGAGGAGCTCTGACGCTTGGTAGATGGACCACCCTTTGACGATTCCGGAAGGATTGAGGCTTCCATCGCGTGCTACGATGTCAAAGTAACCTTGCGTTGCTTGTTTTGTCTCTTCGCACAATCTGAATATTTTTTTCATGTCGGCGCTGGCTTTTGATATGATTTGTTGTCCTTTGTTGATTTTTGTGATTTCGCTTGTGTCTTTAAAGACGCTAAAACGTTCTTCGATGGATGTGAAATACGCAAAAACAGCATCGAGGTGTTTTTGTGTCACAGCAGGATCTACGATTTCTACCGTGATTGGCATTCCCATGATTGCCCGAGTTTGTTTCATTGGGATTAGATCGTGGCCTGAGATACGGCTGATTGGAGCGATTGCATGAATGCGCTACTTGTTGCTGTTGCGCCAGAAATCGCATTAATGTTTGTGTTTTGTGCTTGAATGACTTCTGAAATCAAACGAGGCATGGCGTAGTTATTGATTTGGATTGAGCGACCTCTGTCTTGCGGGTGATCTAGAAATTCAACGCCAGAGATCGCTCCATTTGATACGGTGATACGAACTTGGACATTGCCATAATATGCGTCAGCGCTTATACCGGTATAGGAGCCGTTTTTGTAGAGGGCTGCTTGTTTTGCTGGGGTTGGTTTAGGAGCAGGAGCAGGGGCAGGGGCAGGGGCAGGTGACGGTGTTGGTAAGGTTGTTATAACTGGTACGGCTGTTGGTGGGATGTATTTTGGGGCATCGTTAATAAACACAGGGGTCGTGCTAACGGAGCTTGTTGCGTTCAGTTGGATGTAAAAAATAAAGGCAGCGTATGAGCCGACCAAAAGGGCGATGTAGAGCAACTTCTTCATAAGATTGCGATATTTTATGTTGTTTAAGTTTATGGGTCAAACAGATATCAGCTATTTTGCTTTCTGTAATACGCACTATTTCTTGCCTTCTTTCAATGTCTTTCATAAAAAAAACGCCCGTTTGGGCGTTTTTTTTCTATGGCGGAGAAGGTGAGATTCGAACTCACGGAGCTGTTACACTCGGCGGTTTTCAAGACCGCTGCCTTAAACCACTCGGCCACCTCTCCGGCAGAATTTATGGCTTTATAACACAACTCGTTTTGATTTTCAAATACTATACTTCACACCTGGATATTCGAGAAACTCTCTGGCAATTAATACACCTGTTCCCTGATCTGGCGCGAAAACGACAT